>JBEGNF010000062.1:0-13140 GCA_041182625.1 Pseudomonadota bacterium
GCAGAGGACGCATCGCCAGCACACCGACACATCTGCAGGCCGAATTCCGTCTCAGGGATTGCCCGCCACCCGATCCCTCGCTAACGGATGACCGTAGCGAGGCTTCCTGCCACAAAGAGATTCAATTGCTCAGCTGGCGCACACTAGAGGAGGTCTGAGACCATGCGCTGGTGCATGGACGGCTGTTCGGCGCAGGTCCGTCAAGGCTGCAAAGGTCTGACTCTGCTGGAGTGTCTGCTGGTCTGCACGCTGTTGGCGGCACTCACCATGACAACGCTACCAGCGATGAGGTCGCTGCTGGATCGCGCGCGTGTGAATCTGGCCTGCAGCGAATTTCATCAAGCGATACTACGCGCCCGTGCCGAGGCGATCCGGCGCCATGAGCGAGTCGATCTGGTGCCAGCCTCCGGCCATGACTGGCGCTCGGGCTGGGTGGTGCTGATTGACTCGAATAACAATCAGCAGCTCGATCCCGGCGAATTGTCGCTCTACCGCGTTGAACTGGACATTCATGACCTGAATGTCGAGGCGAGGCTGCGCGACGCGCACAAAATGTATTTTGCGTTCGCACCGAGCGGTCGGCCGCGCAGTGCGGCCAGTGCGAGCCTTCCCCAGATAGGTTCCTTGCTGTTCACCGTCGGCGCCGAGCGACGCAAGCTGGTGATGAGCTTTCTGGGCAGGACGAGGATATGCGATCCCGATGCCGTGGCAGCCACTTGCTAGAATGCCGTTTTGCCGATGCGGCGCGCCTCGCTGCTCCTTTTCGAAAAACCCTCGGTGTCCACCTCTGTCACTATCACTGACGATACGCAGGCCATGCGTCTTGCGCTGCAACTGGCCGGGCAGTCGATGTACATTACCAGCCCGAATCCTCGTGTGGGCTGCGTGATCGTTCGCGACTCGCACATCCTCGCGCAGGGCCGTACGCAGCCAGCGGGGCAGGCGCATGCAGAGGCGGCGGCGCTGAGCGATGCGCAAGCGCGAGGCGTGGATCTGCGGGGCGCAACGGCCTATGTGACGCTCGAGCCGTGCAGTCATCATGGCCGCACGCCGCCGTGCGCCGATGCGCTGATGACCTCGGGCATATCGCGTGTCGTAGTTGCCATCGAGGACCCCAACCCGCAAGTCGCTGGTGCCGGCATCGCCAAGTTGCGCTCAGCAGGTATCGCCACCGAGGTCGGGCTGCTCGCCACTGAGGCGCGCGAGATGAATATCGGTTTTTTTTCACGCATGCAGCGTGGTCGTCCGTGGGTCAGGATGAAGATCGCGGCCAGCCTCGATGGCGGCACAGCGCTGATGAACGGGCAGAGTCAGTGGATCACCTCAGCAGCAGCGCGCACCGATGGTCATGCATGGCGAGCGCGTGCGTGCGCCCTACTGACTGGCATCGGCACGGTCGAGCAGGATGATCCTCAGCTGACGGTGCGCGGCATTGACACCTCGCGACAGCCACAGCGCATTGTGCTCGACAGCGCATTGCAGATCCGTCCGGACGCACAGGTGCTGAAAGGCGGCGGCAGCTGGATAGTCACGACCACCAGCGATGTCTCACGCGAAGCCACGCTGAAGGCCGCAGGCGCCGAGCTCATTCATTTGCCGTCCCAGGAAGGTAAAGTGGATCTGCAGGCACTGATGAGCGAACTCGGTCGCCGGCAGATCAATGAGCTGCATGTCGAGGCAGGCTTCAAGCTGAATGGTTCGCTGCTGCGCGCTGGCGTCGTGGATGAGCTGCTGGTCTATCTCGCTCCCTGCATGCTCGGCCCTGCGCAAGGCATGGCGCGCCTGCCAGCGTTGCAGGCGCTCGATCAGCGACTGTCGTTTCGGTTTCATCAGATGGAGCCGGTAGGTGATGATGTGCGCCTGTTGCTGAGATTGCCGCCACAATCACCATCGCAATGAGCATCGCAAAGAGTATCGTCATGACCGCTGCTGCTCGTGTCAGCTTTCATGCGAAGTAGAATTCCATCGATGGATTGACAGAGAAAGATCATGTTTACAGGAATCGTTGCGGCAGTGGGCCGCATCACCACGATCGAGCCGCTGGGCGATCAGGGCCATGCCGGTGTCCGCTTGCACGTCGCGGCGGGGGGGCTGCCCTTGTCCGATGTCGCGATCGGTGACTCGATCGCCATCAATGGCGCGTGTATGACGGTCATCAGCACAACCGACGGTAGCTTTACGGTCGACGTGTCTCGCGAGAGCCTCAATTGCACTGTCGGGCTGGATGCACCCGGCGAGGTCAACCTTGAAAAGGCCCTCACGCTGTCGGAAAGGCTGGGGGGGCATCTGGTGTCGGGCCATGTGGATGGTTTGGGCAGGGTCGTACACTTTGCGCCGGTCGGCGAGTCATGGCGTCTCGATGTGCTGGCACCGGCCGCGCTGGGCAAGTACTTGGCCTACAAGGGCTCCGTGGTGATCAACGGCGTGTCGCTGACGGTCAATAGCGTGGCCGATGGCCCCGAGGGCTGCACGATCTCGATCAATCTGATCCCTCATACCATTGAGGTCACAACCCTCAAGCACTTGAAGCCGGGCAGCCAGGTCAATCTCGAGATTGACCTGATCGCCCGCTACGTGGAACGTATGCTGAGCGCGGGAACATTGCCCAAGCCCGGTTGAGGGGCTCGGGAGGGGAAATCCTTTAAAATACGTGCCCTTTCCGGATTTCCCTTCATGTCCATTTCAAGCACCAAAGAGATCCTCGCCGAGCTGCGCGCCGGCCGCATGGTCATCCTCGTCGATGAGGAAGATCGCGAGAACGAGGGCGACCTCGTGCTGGCGGCGGAGTTTGTCACGCCCGAGGCCATCAATTTCATGGCACGCTTCGGACGCGGGCTGATCTGCCTGACGCTGACCGAGGCGCGTTGCGAGCAGCTGAACCTGCCGCTGATGACCTCTCGCAATGGCACCTCGTACGGCACGAATTTCACGGTGTCCATCGAGGCAGCCGAGGGTGTGACCACCGGCATATCGGCGGCAGACCGCGCGCGCACGATTGAGGTTGCGGTGGCTCGCCACGCAAAGCCCGCTGATATCGTCCAGCCCGGGCATGTGTTCCCCTTGCGCGCGCAGCGCGGCGGCGTGCTCATGCGCGCTGGCCATACCGAGGCCGGCTGCGACCTGGCCGAGCTTGCCGGGCTGACGCCGGCTGCGGTAATCTGCGAGATACTCAAGGACGACGGCACCATGGCGCGGTTGCCGGACCTGATCGAATTCGCCGGACAGCATCAGCTGAAGATAGGCACCATCGCCGACCTGATTCATTACCGCAGCCAGACAGAGAGCATTGTCGAGCGCGTGGCCGAGCGCCGCATGCAGACTGGTCATGGCGAGTTTCATGCGATTGCCTTCAGAGACAAGCCCAGCGGCGGTGCTCACCTCGCGCTGGTGCATGGACACATCGCCGCAGAGCAAGAGACGCTGGTGCGCGTACATCAGCCGGTATCGATACTGGATTTGCTGGAGTCGCAGGCCACCACGCACTCATGGAACATTTCGGCGGCGCTCAAGGCGATCAAGGCGACTGAGCGTGGCGTCATCGTTCTGCTTAACTGCGAAGAGTCGGCTGAGCAGATGTTTGCGCAGTTCAACGCACTGTGCGAGCCGCAGCCCGGCACGCCCGCGCGTAACGCAAGAATGGATCTTCGGACATATGGCATCGGTGCCCAGATACTGCGCGAACTGGGTGTGGGCAAGATGAAGCTGCTGGCCAATCCGCGCAAGATGCCTTCGATGGCAGGCTTCAACCTGGAAGTAACGGGTTATCAGGCGGGCCCCGAGCAATGACACAAAAATTTCAGCAGGAGGCACGATGAGCGTAGGAACTTACGAACCGGATTTTGAGGGCAGCGGGCTGCGCATCGGTATTGTGCAGGCGCGTTTCAATGAAGATGTCTGTCATGGACTGCGCTCGGCCTGTCTGACCGAGCTCAAGCATCTGGGTGTCGAAGATGAAGACATTCTTCTGGTCACCGTGCCGGGTGCGCTGGAGATTCCGCTGGCCCTGCAAAAGATGGCTGAGTCGGGGCAGTTCGACGCACTGATCGCGCTCGGTGCGGTCATTCGCGGCGAGACCTATCATTTTGAACTGGTGGCCAACGAATCCGGCAGAGGCATCACCCGCATTGGCCTGGATTTCGGTATCCCGGTCGCCAATGCAGTGCTGACGACGGAGAACGATGAACAGGCCGAAGCGCGCATGGCCGCCAAGGGCGCAGATGCGGCGCGCGTCGCGGTGGAGATGGCGAATCTGGCAGCGGCGATGGAAGAGCTGACTGATGAGGCCGACGAAGACTGACGAAGGTATGACACGATGAGCAGCAAATCGCAGCACGCCAATCCCAATAAGCACCGTACGCCGCGCCACCGTGCTCGCGAGTTTGCATTGCAGGGGTTGTACCAGTGGCTGATCAACCAAGACGATGCAGGCGCCATTGATGCGCACATTCGTAATGCGCACGGTTTCGACAAAGCCGATGCCGGACATTTCGATGTGATTCTGCACGGGACCATACGCGAAGCGGAACAGCTGCGCGACGAGATCCGCCCTCTGATCGATCGCGCCATCGATCAGTTATCGCCCATCGAACATGCTGCCCTACTGATCGGCGCATTCGAGTTGAAGAACCACATTGAGATTCCTTACAAGGTCGTGATCAATGAAGCCGTCGAGCTCACCAAATCTTTCGGCGGTATCGACGGCCACAAATATGTGAACGGCGTGCTCGACAAGCTTGCCGGCAGCCTGCGCGCGACGGAAGTCGCTGCGGGTCGCTAGCGGCCTTCCGACGGGCACGTTGTCATGTCCTTCACGCTCGCGCACCGGCTCGACCATATCGAACCCTTCCATGTGATGGAGGTGATCAAGCGTGCGGCCGACCTGGAAAAGGCCGGACGCTCAGTCATTCATCTCAGCATCGGTGAGCCGGATTTCCCGACTGCGCAACCCGTGCTGGATGCTGCAGCCCGAGCGCTGCAAGATGGCGCAATGCGCTACACCCACGCAACAGGTTTGCCCGCCTTGCGTGAGGCGATCTCTACGCACTACAAACTCCGCTTCGAGCTCGATGTGCCCGCTGATCGCATTGTCATTACGGCCGGAGCCTCTGGCGCGCTGCTGCTTGCCTGTGCGGCACTCATCGGGCGCGACAGCGAAGTGCTGATGCCTGATCCCAGCTACCCGTGCAACCGGCATTTTGTCGCCGCCTTCGAGGGTAGGGCGACGATGATTCCTTGCGGCCCGCTGGAGCGCTTTCAACTGACCGCCGCCATGGTGCGCGCGCATTGGTCAGAGCGCACGACCGGCGTGCTACTGGCCTCGCCGTCAAATCCTACGGGTACCTCGATACCGACGGACGAATTACGCGCGATAGCGGAGGCGGCGCGCGAGCGCGGCGGCTTCACGCTGGTGGACGAGATCTATCAGGGGCTTCGCTATGACGCACAGCCCGAATCCGCACTGGCGCTGGGCGAGGACCTCATCGTCATCAATAGTTTTTCGAAATACTTCAACATGACCGGTTGGCGTCTGGGTTGGCTGGTCGTGCCCCCGACGATGCTGCCCGCCATTGAGAAGCTTGCGCAGAATATGTTTATTTGCGCATCAAGCATTGCTCAGCAAGCGGCGCTGGCCTGCTTCACGCCCGAGGCGACGTCGATATTCGAGTCACGCAAGGAAGAATTCCGGCGACGACGTGATTATCTGGTGCCAGCGCTCAAGCAACTGGGCTTTGACATTCCGGTCATTCCTGACGGTGCTTTTTACATTTATGCCGATTGCGCGGCGTTTACCCACGACACCGATGCATTCGCGCGCGAGCTGCTCGACCAGACTGGGGTCGTGCTGGTACCCGGGCTCGATTTTGGCGACTACGCGGCGCGACGCTACCTGCGAGTGTCCTATGCGACCTCCATGGAGCATCTTGCCGAGGCCGTTGAACGGCTGGGGAATTATCTGGCAGGTCGTCAGCCAAACCGCTGATCGCGGAGTGCCCGTTGCACCATAAAAAAATGGAGCTCACCAGGAGCTCCATTGTTACGTAACGCAGACGGTGACCTCAGGCCGGCTCTTCTGCGTGCGAGCGCGGCGGAGGAAGCGTGCTCTCAATTTTGGCTTCGATCGGTTCCTCTGGTTGAGGGCGTACCGGCGGCGTGAACGTCGGTACCCGCTTGCCGCTGGCCACTGCCTGCAGCTTGCTGTACTCGGACAGTACTTTGGAGGCATAACCACCATCCGTTTCCAGGTTGCCCGCACCCACGTAGAGCTTCAGACCCGCCTCGACGGAGCCGCTGCGGCGGATCACGTCTTGCAGGATCTGCGCGCCCACCTGAATGTTAGCTACCGGGTTCAGCACGGATCGAGTACCGCCCAAGTCGTCAAACTTCGAATGATGCACCTTGGCCATCACTTGCATTAGCCCCTGCGCACCCATCGCGCTCTCCGCGAAAGGATTGAAACGCGACTCGATGGCCATCACAGACAGTACCAGCAGCGGATCGATCCGCACCTCGTGACCTGCCGTGTACGCGGCTTCCACGAGCATCTTGCTGGCGGTTTGCGCGATGCGGTAGCGCTTGGCCAGCCACACCATCACGCGCTGTTGCTCGATCGTGTGGACCTGTGGAGAGTCAGCAGTGTGGTGACCCAGCGGCACGCCCGTGACCAAGCCGTGTTGTTCGGCAGCGTTCCGTTCGGGCAGCTCCAGCATGCTCGCAAACGCAATCTCCTGCGCGCTACGATCGTCGCTGTACTCTTCCCAGAAGGGAGAAATGACTTTGAGGTGGTCGGTCAGTTCGGGCCTGAAAAACATCAGGGTCAGCGCCGCAATCGCAGCGAGTCCGAGGACAGACAATGTGTGTTGAGCGGTGGCTGCAAAATTGCCACCGATGCTGCTCAATTTACTCAGTTGCTGAGAAAAGCTCTCCGCACTGACCAACGCTGTCAATTTGCGTCGATTATTCATGTTACCTCCTGAATCATCGCGGCCCTCAAAGCGCCTGGCAAAACCTGCCGGGTGTCGTCCCTGCCATGCTGTCGTCTCCATTGTCAGCATGGCAAGTAGCCCGTCATGTTTTGTCAGGCACTCTGAGATGAGGCCAATTGCAAGCGTGCTTCGTGCTTCAATTCACCGCGAGACAAAAAAATCATTTGCCGCCAAACTTCGGCCGGACAAATGCCGGTGTTGCTTTGTTGCCCCCAAGTGCAGGATGGCGAGAGCAATCTTTTTTCGGGGGCGAAAGTCTGAGCCGTCTGACGACTTGCAACTACAATTCGCGGGCTCGTCCCCGAATGCCGGTCAGCAAGCCTTTCCCCAAAGGTCCGGAACACTCCGGCAGCTGCCCGAAAAAATTTGAGCGGATTGTAGGGGGGTGTTTATATCGAGTCAATACTGGAAAAATTATAATCTATAACGATTAGTTATGAAATCTTAGTTGCAGCGCAGCAATTCATTGTAAAATCAGCCAGTTGGCTTGGGTTCTGGCTGCACATCTTTCACTTTGAAAAAAGTCAACAACCGATGAAATATTCCGATTTGCGGGATTTTATTAATAAATTGAAACAATCCGGTGAGTTGACCGAAGTTTCCATCCCTGTTTCCCCTCATCTTGAGATGACCGAGCTATGCGACCGCACCCTGAGGGCCGGCGGTCCGGCGTTACTTTTTACTCAAGTAACGGGTCACAGCATCCCGGTGCTAGGCAATCTGTTTGGGACACCCAAGCGGGTCGCGATGGGCATGGGCGCCAGCGATGTCGGTGAACTGCGTCGCATCGGTCAGCTGCTGGCTCTATTAAAAGAGCCCGAGCCGCCAAAAGGCTTCAGAGATGTGCTGGGCTTGGGCAGCCTCGTCAAGTCCGTGTGGGATATGGCGCCGAAAGAGCTTGGCAGCGCCCCCTGTCAGGAGATTGTCTGGGAAGGCAAAGAGGTGGACCTGTCCCGTCTGCCCATACAGTATTGCTGGCCGGGAGATGCCGCGCCTTTGATCACCTGGGGTCTGGTGATCACCAGAGGGCCGCACAAGAAGCGGCAAAACCTGGGCATCTACCGGCAGCAGGTGATCGGGCCGAACAAGCTGATCATGCGCTGGCTCGCGCATCGGGGCGGCGCGCTGGATTTCCGCGAGCACTGCCTTACCCACCCGGGAAAGCCTTATCCGATTGCAGTTGCACTGGGCGCCGACCCGGCCACTATATTAGGAGCGGTCACGCCGGTGCCCGACAGCTTGTCGGAATATCAGTTCGCGGGACTACTGCGCGGCAGCCGAACCGAGCTGGTCAAGGCGATCGGCAGTGAGCTCAAGGTGCCGGCCTCGGCCGAGATTGTTCTGGAAGGGCACATCTATCCAGAGGAATCTGCGCCCAATGCGCCTGAGGGCGCGCCGGCATATCCGAGCACGGGCTACGAGCATGCGCTGGAGGGACCGTTTGGCGACCACACCGGTTATTACAACGAGCAGGACTGGTTCCCGGTGTTCACGGTCGATCGCATCACGATGCGACGCCATCCCGTTTATCACTCGACTTATACGGGCAAGCCCCCGGATGAGCCCGCCGTGCTGGGCGTGGCGCTGAATGAAGTCTTCGTCCCGCTATTGCAGAAACAGTTTTCCGAGATCACCGATTTCTACTTGCCGCCGGAGGGTTGCAGCTACCGGATGGCCGTGGTGCAGCTGAAAAAAGCGTATCCGGGGCATGCCAAGCGCGTGATGTTCGGCGTCTGGAGCTTTCTGCGCCAATTCATGTACACCAAGTTCATTGTGGTCGTTGATGAGGACGTGAACATTCGCGACTGGAAGGAAGTGATCTGGGCGATCACGACACGAGTGGATCCGGTGCGCGACACAACGATGGTCGATAACACCCCGATCGATTATCTGGATTTTGCGTCACCCGTCAGTGGACTGGGCAGCAAGATGGGGATCGATGCGACCAACAAGTGGCCCGGAGAGACATCACGCGAGTGGGGGCGCACGATCAGCATGGACGCGGAGGTGAAAGCGCGCGTTGATGA
Organism: Pseudomonadota bacterium; assembly: GCA_041182625.1. Classification (GTDB taxonomy): domain Bacteria; phylum Pseudomonadota; class Gammaproteobacteria; order Burkholderiales; family Burkholderiaceae_D; genus Pernthalerella. Next base: position 9,011 of record JBEGNF010000062.1, read on the forward strand.
GATCTGGAAAGCACTGGGTTTTTGAAGCGATGCCATCACCGAAGCATTTTTGCTTAGGTGATTGCTGATAAAATCACACTCGGCGGGCCCCTGCGCATTGTGGCATGGTCAACCTGGTCAGGTCGGGAACGAAGCAGCCACAGCCATTTCCCGCAAGTGCCGCAGACAAGGCTCGCCTCTTGTTTTCTCGTCCTGTTTCTCCCCCTTTGCCTAGTGCTCACGCGCATGCCTGTGTGACGCTGCCCGTCGGGTAAAATGCCCATCTTGACCTTCTCACCGACCGGCATGTCTTATCAGGTTCTAGCCCGCAAGTACCGCCCCCGGAATTTCGACAGTTTGGTCGGACAGGATCATGTCGTGCGCGCGCTTACCCATGCGCTGGAGCAGAAGCGGCTGCATCATGCGTATCTGTTTACGGGGACACGCGGTGTTGGCAAGACGACGCTGTCGCGCATACTCGCCAAGTCCCTGAACTGTCAGGGCGCGGACGGGCAGGGCGATATAACCGCCAGTCCCTGCGGGGTCTGCGAGGCCTGCACGGCGATCGATGCCGGTCGCTTCGTCGACTACATCGAGATGGATGCCGCATCCAATCGCAGCGTTGACGAGATGACACAGCTGCTGGAGCAGGCTATCTATGCGCCGTCGAATGCCCGTTTCAAGGTCTACATGATCGACGAGGTCCACATGCTGACGAGCTACGCATTCAATGCGATGCTCAAGACGCTGGAAGAGCCGCCCGAGCATGTGAAATTTATCCTTGCTACCACCGATCCACAAAAGATACCCGTCACGGTGCTCTCGCGCTGTCTGCAGTTCAATCTGAAACAGATGCCGCCAGCGCATATCGTCTCGCATCTCGAACACATTCTGTCGCAAGAGCAGATCAGCTTTGATACGTCCGCATTGCGCCTGCTCGCACAAGGCGCGCAGGGCTCAATGCGCGATGCGCTGTCGCTGACCGATCAGGCAATCGCCTATTCCGCTGGCAAGGTCACACTCGATTCGGTGCAGGGCATGCTGGGCGCGCTCGACCATAGCTTTCTTGTGCGCTTGCTTGATGCGCTTGCCGATCAAGATGGCGCAGCACTGCTCGCTGTGGCAGATGACATGGCGTCGCGCAGCCTGTCATGGAACGCTGCATTGCAAGATCTGGGCACGCTGTTGAATCGTATCGCGATTGCGCAATCGGTACCCGCTGCCATACCCGACGATCTGCCCGAACGTGAAGACGTTCTGCGCCTCGCATCACGTTTTACCGCTGAAGATGTGCAGCTGTTCTATCAGATTGCCGTGCATGGTCGTAACGAACTTGGGCTGGCGCCCGATGAGTACGCCGGTTTCACCATGACACTGTTACGCATGCTGTCGTTTGCGCCGCTGCATTCTGCCGGCGACATGAGGCACACATCCGCCAATGCTGCTGCTGCCACCAAGCCGGTCACGGTACCGGTTGCCAAGGCCGTGGCATCCGCATCGGTCGCCACGGCGTCGGTTCCGGTGCCGCCGCCTGCAACTGCGCCAGCATTACCAAAGTCATCATCCAAAGCACTGAGCCCGGCGATGGCCGCACTGGCGGCCGCACGCGGTGGCAAGTCCGCGAAGGCAGTGCACGATCCGAGCTTATTGGAAGATGCGCCCCTGCCGTTCCCAACGGCAGAAACAGCTGATGATGCACTGAGCGAGACCGAGCCCGCCAGCACTCAAAAAAAAACTGAATCGCCCGCACTGACCGCAGACCATGCCAAGAGCGACATGGCGATCGACTGGCCGCAACTGGTCATACAACTCAAGCTGCGCGGCGTCGCGCAACAACTCGCCACGCAGAGCGAACTGCTGGCGATCGAGCAAGATGATTCCGAGATTCAGCTGCACTTGCGTGTGCCTGTCGAGACCTTGCTGTCGGCCGGCAGTGCCGACAAGCTGGCGGCCGCCGTCAGCAAGCATCTCGGTAAAAAAGTCAACCTGCACACCCGTATCGGTGCAGTCAACCATACCGCGCATGCGGCCAGCGTCGCCGAGCAGGCCGCAAGACAGCAGGCCGCCGAGCTGGCGATGGAAAACGATCCTTTTGTGCAGACGCTCAAGCGGGAATTCGGCGCGACCATCGTGCCGGGATCGGTGCGTCCGCTCTGAGTACCCCCTATGACATTGATTGAATCAAGGAGCCAACCATGATGAAGGGCCAACTTGCCGGTCTGATGAAACAAGCGCAGGCCATGCAAGACAACATGAAAAAAATGCAGGACCAGCTCGCGACGATTGAGGTCGAAGGGCAGGCTGGTGCCGGCATGGTCAAAGTCGTGATGACCTGCAAGAATGATGTGAAGCGTGTCACCATTGATCCCTCGCTGCTCGCTGACGACAAAGACATGCTGGAAGATCTGGTCGCTGCCGCGTTCAATGATGCCGTGCGCAAGGCCGAGGCCACGACCAACGAAAAAATGTCGGGCATGACCGCCGGGTTGCCCCTGCCGCCGGGCTTCAAGCTGCCATTCTGACGACGCCCTTGTGAAGACGCCCTCCAGTCTCGATTTTTTGAGCGAGTCATTGCGCCGTCTGCCCGGCGTCGGGCCCAAGTCGGCGCAGCGCATTGCCTACCATCTGATGCAGCACGACCGCGAGGGTGCGGCGCAGCTTTCTCGTGCGCTGGCGCAGGCGGTCGATAACATCCATCACTGCGCAAAGTGCAATACCTTTACAGAGCGTGACCTCTGCGAAACCTGCGTTGACGCGGATCGTGATGTCAGCTTGTTGTGCGTGGTCGAGACGCCGGCAGATCAACTGATGATCGAGCAGACCCTGACCTACAAGGGTTTGTATTTCGTATTGATGGGCCGGTTATCGCCGCTGGATGGCATTGGCCCGAAAGACCTGCACCTCGACCGCCTGATCGCCCGCGCGACAGACGGTGTTGTGCAAGAAGTCGTGCTGGCGACGAACTTTACCAACGAAGGCGAAGCGACCGCACATTACATTAGCGAGACCCTGAAGGCGCGTGGCCTGGCCGTCAGTCGCCTCGCGCGCGGCGTTCCCGTCGGTGGCGAGCTGGAATATGTCGATGCCGGCACGATTGCCCGTGCGATGCTCGACAGGCGTAGCACCTGAAGGCATGATCTCTGCTCCGGCTAACTGGCAAGTACTGTTTTATCCCCACCTAAAAATAACAACAACACATGGACAACACGACAATACCCCCGGCGGGCGCTTCGGCTCCTGCCGCATCCAAAGGCCCGTTGGCCGGTATCAAGGTACTCGAACTCGGCACACTGATCGCCGGCCCGTTCTGCTCGCGCATGCTGGCCGAGTTCGGCGCTGAAGTCATCAAGATCGAAGCACCGGGCGAGGGCGACCCGATCCGCAAATGGCGCGTGCTCAAGGATGGTAATTCGCTGTGGTGGTACATACAGAGCCGGAACAAGAAAAGTGTCACCCTCAACATGAAAGATCTGCGCGCGCAAGAGATCGCGCGCAAGCTCGCGCTGGATGCCGATATCGTGATCGAGAACTATCGCCCCGGCGTGCTCGAGAAATGGGCCCTCGGCTATGAGCAGCTCAAAGCGATCAATCCCGCGACCATCATGGTGCGCTTGTCTGGCTATGGCCAGACGGGACCGATGCGCGATGCGCCGGGTTTTGGGGCCATTGGTGAATCCATGGGCGGGCTACGGTATGTCTCCGGCCATCCAGATCGCCCGCCGGTACGCATCGGTATCTCTATCGGTGACTCCATCGCGTCATTACACGGCGCGATCGGCGCATTGATGGCCTTGCGTCATCGTGACGTGACAGGTGGTCGGTGGAACGGCAAGACCGGCGCCGAGTGTCAGGCAGGGCAGGGGCAGATGGTCGATGTCGCGCTCTATGAAGCGGTATTCAACCTGATGGAATCGCTGGTGCCTGAGTACGATCATGCCGGTGTCGTGCGCGAGCGCACCGGCGGCGCGTTACCGGGCATCGTGCCCTCCAATACCTACACCACCCGCGATGGCGAGAATATCGTCATTGCTGGCAATGGTGATGCGATCTTCAAGCGCCTGATGACCGCAATAGGCCGTGATGACATGGCCAATGATCCGGCGCTGGCCAACAATGCCGGGCGTGTGCCGCAGACGAAGACGATTGATGAT
>JBEGNF010000063.1:0-13105 GCA_041182625.1 Pseudomonadota bacterium
ACCTGCTAGGCCTTTGCGGTGCCGCGCCCGCGCACGCCGAATGGAAGCTGATTGATCTCACCGATGAAGCGGCCTTCTATGTGGAAGAGTTTTTCGAGCCAGGACCACCCGCCAGAATCTGGGAAGTGGTGGACTACCGGCAGCCCGGCGCTTCTGGCATGCGTTCTGCGCGGGTACTGTGGGAGATCGACTGCGCACAAAGCCGGGTTCGCACTCTGATTTTCTCGTCGCACCCCAATCGCATGGGCATGGGTGAAGCGATCAGTGTCGATCGCACGCCGGGCGCCTGGACCCTGCCACCCGAAGATTCGCCTCTGGAATCCGTCTTCATCCTTGCCTGTGGCGCCGAGCCGGTCTCTGGACCAAAAACCTGAGAAAGCGGCTGCAAACGGGTGTCCGCCTGTCCGGATGAATTATCGATTTGGTAAATCGATAGATTTTTTCGCGATCATTCGCCGTCCTTCACTCAGTCGCCACCATTTCTCAGCCAATTCCCGGCTAAAATGTGTAAATAATAAAAATACATAACAAAAACAAAATACCAGCCGCGGCAAAGATACCGGCTACGGCGAAGAGGAGCGTCCTTGAAGATCAGTTTTCTGCGGCTGTCGCCGTCCAGCCCGCATAGCAAGATCGAGCCCATCCTGTTCGAGTGGTTCACGCTGATTGGCATGTTCCTGTTCGCTGCTTGGTTGCTAGGTCTCAAAGGTGTATGGCAGCTCCTGCTGCAATCGGACCCGACTGGCATCACCTTCGTCATCATCATCATTTTTTGCGTGGCCACGCTCTGGTGCGGTACGCGCAGTCGCGAGCTGGATCGCCAGCGCCAGAGCCTCGAGCATCAGATATCCAACCCAGGCAGTGCGCCGGCAGAGGGTTCCTGGGCGTATGCGTACTGGGACGCGTTGCGATCGAATCCGCGAGATTCGGGGGCGCCGATGGATCTTCTGACAGAGAAGACCCACGGCTGCCACAGCACCGCGTGGTGGGTGAATGGCTTGCAGCTCAAGCTCGGCCTGCTCGGCAAGGTCATTGGTTTCTCGATGCTGGCGATGCAGATTGGCCATATGCAAAGCTTCGATCAGTCACAGGCGCAAGAGATGCTGCGCGACCTGACCACCGGTCTCGGGGTGGCGCTGCTGACGACGATGGTGGGTCTGGTGGCGAACATCCTGCTGGGCTTGCAGCTGACCCGGCTGGATCGATTTGCAGATGATCTCGTCGCACGTGCGCAGACGCATGGATTGAAGATCAAGGCATCGGATTGACGACAGAGCGAAGGACATCCGATGCGCAATCGCCGTAAATCACGGGAGCAGGAAGTCGACCCGATGTATGACATGTTGTTCAACATGCTCATCGCGTTCGTGTTTTGCTTCATCATCGCGTTTATATCCATCAATCCCAAGGCCGAGAAGAGCGGAGATATCCCGGCGAAGGCGGAATTCATCATCACTCTGTCGTGGCCAGACAATGACCCGAACGATCTCGATCTGTGGACGCAGGGCCCGTCAGGGGAGGTGGTCTGGTTCCGCAATCGCGAAGCGGGACTGATGCACCTCGACCGCGATGATCGCGGCAGCTCGAACAACACCATCATGATCAACGGCAAAAAAGTGGTAAACCCGCTGCGGCAAGAGGTGACCACGATACGCAGCATTGTGCCCGGTGAGTACGTTGCTAATGTCCACTACTACGAAACGAAGGACGATGCGGCGGGAGAGTCCCGCCTCGGCCAACCGGTTGAGGCGACGCTGACGGTCATTAAGGTCAACCCCAAGGCCGAAGTGATTTTCTACGGGCAGGCGACCCTGGAGGGACGCGGCAAGGAATCTACGATGGTTCGCTTCACGGTGGATCCCAATGGCGGCGTATCCAACGTCAATACTATTCCCAAGTCTCTGGCAAAGTCGATCACATGACACTTACTCTGATCATCGCATTTGCGATATTTGTTTTTCTGTTTGCGCTGGCGATTGTTTTCTCGGGCTGGCCACGCTGGCTCAAGGGCATGCTGACGCTCGGCGTCGTCGCGTTTTATTTCTACGGCTATCAGGCCGTGTTCAGCCTGCTGGGTAACCCCAGCGCTGATCCGGTGCCGCCGCGCTTCTTGCTGATCGCCGCCGTCGTCGAAGAGCCACGTCCCAAGTATGAGGGTGCGGTCTATCTGTGGTTGACGCCGATCGAAGAAGGCAAGCAGGCGCTGGAGCCGCGCGCTTACAAGTTGCCCTACATGCGCGCGCTGCACGAGAAGATCAATGAAGGTATGCGCAAAGGCCGTCAGGGCGTGAGCCAGATGGGCGTGGCCGAGCCCAAGGTGGGCACCGGCAAGGGACCGAGCTGGCTGAATCCCGGCAAGGACGAGCAGGAGATCAAGATCATGGATCTGCCGGCGCCGCAGGTCCCGGAAAAATAAGATGCGTACATTGTTTATTCTTTGCCCGCTCGTGGTCTTGCTGGTTGGCTGCAGCAAGCCCGCCAATGAAAATCCTTTCTTTCCGCTACAAGAGGGCAGGAGCTGGACCTACAAGGTCGAGATCACCTACGACGACCCCGATAGTCGTGTTGATTCCTCGACGCTGACGCTGACCAACAAAGGCCCGGTCATGCTTAACGGTGCCGAGGCCTGGCGACGCCGCAGCGATACCGGCAACGAGTACTGGTTGCGAACCGATGAGAACGGTGTGTACCGCGTAGCGAGCCGCACCCCCGTAGACAAATCCGCCATTCTGGATCGCGCACCCCGTACGGTGATCCCGGCGAAGCTGACGCCGGAGGCGAAATGGTCGGTGAGCACGATGCCGCATTTTCTTCGTCGTCGCAATGAATGGCCGCCGGAATTCAAGTACGTCGACAAATTCCGTAACCTCGCCATGGATTACTCCGTCGAGGCCACCGATCAGAAAGTGAGTGTCCCCGCGGGCGAGTTCAGCGGTTGCGTGCAATTGAAGGGTGTCAGTCAGCTGATGCTCTGGGTCGAGAGCGAGATGCGCTACAAAGAGGTGCCCATGATCAGTCTCGAGTGGTACTGCCCGAATGAAGGCTTGGTGCAGCTCGAGCGTCGCGAGCCCACGACCGCGCGTTTTTTTCAGGGGGGTGTGATGCGCATGACCCTGCTGAAGACCAATTGAGGAATCTGCTCGACCAGACGATTCACGGGGTCAGGCCTTTGTTTTTTACGCGGCGCACGACTGATCTGCTTCTCTGAACCGAGCGAGAGTCGACTTGAATGCACATGAATAATCTGCTTTACCAAATCGAACGATTTTCCACTTCGGCCCAGTGTAAGTCCCAGGTAAGATCAGCGTAAGTTCAAAGTAAGTTCATCCTCGTCCGGCATGATTTTGTAAGTTGTAGGTAAGTTATTTATTCCGCGCAGAAAAAATTTTTTTCTCGTCGAATAAATAAAGAAAATCTCTCCAATTAAAACTGATTGCTGTCTTTTTTCGCCGCAAACCGATTCGAGGCAATCAGGCGGTGAGCGTTTATCTCTACCGAACCGCACACGGCAGACGCACCGAGCGTAAGTTTCAAGTAAGTCCTCTTCGACTCCCCTCAGAAAATCAAGCATTTACGGCACTGGCAAGCAGTGCGACCGCGGGTCGTCATGCGGCGAGCGTCAGCCATTTACTGACTTGGAATTCAACTAAAAAAAATCCGTGTGTATGAAAGATGACTGCGCAGTTCAGTTCAGGTATTCACGGTAATTTTTAAAGCCCGAAGTAATCGCTTTTTATTATTAAAATCGCGCCCATTCCTGAAAGTTTTGTTGGGTTGATCGTTGATTTTTTCACGGTTACTAGTACTATCATCACGCCTGATTACTTGTAATCACTCAGCAAGGTACAAGGTTCATTGGGTTGTTTTTACATTAATAATGTCATTTCTGGCTTTGGCTGGAAAAAACTGATGGAGACGAAATGAAACTCTCAACCAAACTCATGACTTCTGCAGTGATGCTGGCAGCTGCCCAGTTTGCTGCTGCGAACGATTGGGGTGTCTACGGTGGTGACACGGGCAACACCCGTTACAGCACCGCCAACCAGATCACGCCGGCCAATGTGAGTGGCCTGCAGGTGAAGTGGGCACTGCAATTGGGTACGAATCGTTCGCAAGAATCGACCCCGATCCTGGTGGGTGACACACTGTACGTGACCTCTTCGTATGGCCCGAAGAATGTTTTTGCGGTCAACGCAAAAACGGGCGAGAAGAAGTGGCAGTATCAGCCTGAGCTGCCGAAGAACGTTGATCAGTTCGCCTGCTGCGACGTGGACAACCGTGGCGTGGCTCACGCGGGCGGTAAGATTTTCGTCGGCCGTCTCGATGCCAAGCTGACCGCACTCGATGCGAAGACCGGTAAAGAACTGTGGACCTCGACGGTCGTCGACTACACACAAGGTTCCGCCATCACGTCTCCGCCCACGATCGCCAAGAACCTCGTGATCACCGGCTACGCAGGTGGTGAGTACGGCGTGCGTGGTGCTCTGGTTGCGTTTGATCAGGCCACCGGTAAGGAAGTCTGGCGCACTCACACCGTGCCTCTGGCTGGTGAAAAAGGCGGCGACACCTGGAAGGGCGACTCCGGCAAGCATGGCGGTGGCGCAGCCTGGTTCGTCGGTTCGTATGATCCGAAGCTGAACCTCATTTACTATGGCACCTCCAACCCGGCACCTTGGTCGGCTGCGGTGCGTGGCAATGACAGCTCCGAGATCGGCAAGTTCACCAACCTGTACACAGCGTCGGTGGTTGCTCTGAATCCCGACACGGGCAATATCCAGTGGCACTATCAGTTCACTCCGCACGATGCATGGGACTATGACGGCGTGAACGAACTCGTGTTCGCTGATCTGCCGATCGAAGGCAAGACCACCCCGGTGATCATGCAGGCAAACCGTAATGGTTTCTTCTACGTGCTCGACCGCGCGAACGGCAAGCTGCTCTCGGCCAAGCCTTTCGTGGATGGCGTGAACTGGGCAACTGGCGTTGACCTGAAGACCGGCATGCCGATCGAAGCACCGGGCAACAAGATGCGCCCTGGCTTCAAGCGCAAGGCAAGCAATGTCTGCCCGAACCTGATCGGTGGCAAGAACTGGATGCCGATGAGCTACAACAAGCAGACGGGTCTGGTCTACATCCCGACCATCAACCTGTGCATGGACATGGAAGCGGTTCAGGAAGACTACAAGCGTGGTCAGTTCTACCTGTCCGTCAACTTTGACCTCGGCAAGTGGGGCCCAGGCGGCCACGGCGGCGGTCTGAAGGCATGGGATCCTGTCAAGCAGAAGGAAGTCTGGTTCTTCAAAGAGCAACTGCCTTTCAATGGCGGCACGATGACCACGTCTTCGGGTCTGGTGTTCGCTGGCGACATCAAGGGTATCTTCCGCGCATTTGACGGCAAGACCGGCAAAGAGCTCTGGAAGTTCAACACCGGCTCGGGCATCACTGCAGCACCTATGACTTACACCATCGACGGCAAGCAGTACGTTGCTGTGGTGTCGGGTCGTACGCAGTCGATTCCTGCGTTCTTCGGCGACATCGGTCAGAAGATGGTTGATGCCAGCCCCGAAGGCGGCACGTTGTTCGTTTTTGCACTTAACTAATTCGGAGTGGATGTAATGCCCAAGTTGCTTGTTACGCATGGCAAAGTCGCGTTAAAGACTGCTGTTGTGTTCGCCGGTTTGCTATCGATGTCGGTAGCTTCTGCAGATGCGTTGAAGGTCTGCTCTGATCCCGACAACCTGCCTTTCAGCAAGGCTGAGGGACCCGATAAAGGTCTCTATATCGAGCTTGCAGAAATGGTGGGCAAGCGCTTGGGCAGCTCCGTTGAGTATGTTTGGTGGTTGACTCACAACCAGCGTCGCGCCATCCGCAATACCATGGATGGCTGCGATGCGTATTTTGCTCTTCCCGCGACTGCTGACTACAAGGTCAGGGGTACGGACAGGAGCCGCGCATTCATGGATGTCGGCTTTGCTCTGATAGGGCCGGCATCGTTCAAATTCGGGTCACTGGAAGACCTCAAGGGCAAGCGGATAGGCGTCCTGCACGGATCGCCGCCCCATATCATGCTGTCCACCGAATCAGGTTACGAGCCGCGCAACTTCAAGTTCCAGGAAGAAGTGTTCGACGCGCTGGGCAAAGGCGAGATCGACCTTGCCATCCTGTGGGGCCCCAGTGCAGGCTACGAGAACCAGAACCGCCTCCAGAGCCGCTGGGCGCTCACGCCAGTGGCGGGTTTCGGCCTCAACGGCCAAGTGGCTGTGGCGGTGTCCAAGGGCAAGCCCGAGCTGAAAGAAAAAATCGATCAGGCGCTGACCGAGCTGCAGCCCGAGATAAAGAAGCTCCAGAAGAAATACGGCTTTCCGCAGACCGCACCCGTGGTGCTAGATGCGAAGGGCTCGTGGAACAGCATCACCGAGCAGGTAGCCGTCGGCACTGCGCAGGCGGGCATCAAGAAATTCAGCGACAAGGGTTTGGCGAAGATCTCGCTAGCCGGAGGCAGCAAGACGGATCTCCAGGCAAACATGATCAAGGTGGCTGATGTCGACATGGAAGAAGTCAAGGCCATGTTCAACAGCCGCTGCTCGCACTGCCATGGCCAGAACGGTGCCAGTCCGCAGCAGGAACGTGACCTGCGCAAGCTGTCCAGGCGCTACACCGACAAGTGGCAGGAAGTCGCGCACACGACCATCACCAACGGTCGTCCCGAGCTGGGCATGCCGAACTGGGGTGGCACGCTGTCCGATGCCGAGATCCAAAACATCATCAAATTCCTGGCGTCCATTCAGCGCCAGTAAGTTGTTACTTCGTGGGGAAGCTGCCCGCCGCGCCGCATGGCCCGGCGGGTTTTTTATGTGAGCCGCGTATGGCATCGGCCCGCTACTGACGGAGGTCGCATCATGAAGCACTGTCGCCTGATTCTTGCCCCTGCCTTGATGGGACTGATGACGCTGGCGTCCTGCGGCAGCCAGTTTGATCGCTGCGTCGAGGATCGCCAGAGTCAATACAAGAAAGATCATCCTGAGGCGAACTACGCCGAACTGCTCGACAGCCGTGAACTGTTCCAGAAGCAGTGCAGAGAGGAAGTGGGCGAATGAGACGGGGTCTCAGTCGGAGGCGATCAGCAGATTGCAGTGCACGCGCTCAGCCAGCCTGATATCGATCATCTTGCCGCCCAGTCCCGCCACGCGCGGGATTTTTTTCGAGTGGCCGACGATGATCAGATCGGGATGCAATTCACGGATCATTTTCTCTATTTCGTCCAGCGGATCGCCAAACTTCAGGTGCTTGTTCACATGCTGGTGAAAGGATTTCAAGTCATCGACTGCGGTATCCAGCTTGCTGTTCAGCCGTTGCAATTCGGGATGCGCTTCCTTGCGTGGCTCGCTCAGCTGAAAAAATTCGGCGAGATGCTCGAACAGTGTCCGTTCGACTACGCAGAGCAGATGAATGCGCGTCTCGCTGCTGCTGGGTAGTTGCATGCCGCGGCGCACCGCACAGTAGGTGTCGCGAGTGCCATCGTAGGCGATCAGAATGGTTCGGAACATGGGCGTGCCGTCGAACAGTCAATGCGGTATCGCGACGCATTGTACGGCACGCGGGGACGACGCTGCGCCGACCGGGCAGAGACGCCCGGCCATAGGGTGGCGCTCAGATCAGTAGGTGATGCTGCCCACCTGATTGGCGTTGAAGTTGGGCAGGTTAGGGAATTTCTGGAAATTCATCGCGACGATCACTCGCTTGTCGAAGTTCTCCGGTACATGATGCAGCAGGATGCCCGGGAAGATGACCAGTGACCCAGGCACCGGCTTGACCACCAGCGAGTTCGCGAACACGATAGGTGCGCAATGCTCATTGGCTTCAAGATAGGCGACCGCCACCAGGTCTGAGGGGAAGTGATGATGGAGCAGGGTCTGGTCCGAGTGCTCATAGATCACGCCCCAGCAGTCGGTGGGTCGCAGCACCATGTTCAGTGCCGCCAGATCCGCCTGCAGGAATTCGCGTGACACGCGGGTCGCCAGTGATGCAGTCACATCGAGCAGCGGATTGAATTTCGGGCTGATCAGATGACTTTTCCACGGGCTCATGTAGATCGCGCGCACGTTCGATGGCGTGCTGTCGGGATGGACCTGACGCACATCGTCAATCCCCTCGCGCGCCAGACGTAGCACCTCGGGATACGGGTTCAGGCTGCAGTGAAAAATGGGTAGCTTGGTGTCGACTTCGAGTTTGTGCAGTTCAATCGTCTGTAGGGCATCGGCAACGGTGTTCATGAGGTCTCTGAGTTGACTATGTGTTGATGGGCGAGGGAGAGCCCGAACGAGGTAAAACCCGGACAAGGTAAAACCCGGGCAAGGTAAAACCCCTCAGGGCAAGGTGTTTTTATCATTTGCCTCGCAGAAATTTATTGACTTGGGTCAATCACGCCCAGCTTTGCCGGACAGGGTGTGCGTCAACCTGCCCAAGGCCGGGCAAAGCGCTAGGTAAGGCGGGGGAGGATCAGCTGCCGCTGGCCAGATCGATGAAGCCGACAATGGCGCCGCAAGAGAGGGTGGCGAGGGTGCCGGACAGCAGGGTGCGCGGGGACAGGGCAAGGATGTCCGCACGTCGCGACGGGACCATCGCACTCAGGCCGCCGATCATGATGCCCAAACTGCCGATATTGGCGAAACCGCACAGCGCATAGGTCATGATCAGCCGGCTGTGCGGCGACAACGCATCGTCCGGCAGATGGGCCAGATCGAGGTAGGCGACCAGTTCGTTGAGGATGGTTTTCGTGCCCAGCAGCGAGCCCGCCGTACCTGCTTCCGGCCAAGGGACGCCCGCCAGCCAGGCCAGCGGCCGCAACAGCCAGCCCAGCAGTCGCTGCAGCGACCAGGGCTCACCCTCATGCGGCAAAGCGCCGAGCAGCTGGTTGACGATGGCTAACAGCGCGACAGCGACGATCAGCGATGCAATGATGTTCAGCAGCAGCGAGAGCCCCTCTGAGGTGCCGCGATAGATTGCCGAGATCGCGCCATGGTCGCTTTCCGCAGCCACCAGCTCGCTGCCCGTGACCGGGCCAGAGTGCGGCACCATCAGACTGGCGAACACGATCGCTGCGGGTGCGCTGATGAAGGACGCTGCGAGGATGTGGCCCAGCGCATTGGGCACCAGCGGGCCGAGTATGGCCGCGTACAGTCCCATCACGGAACCCGCCACACCTGCCATGCCAGCGGAAAGAATGATGAACAATTCGCCGCGCGATACTTTTTGCAAGTAAGGCTTGATGAACAGAGGCGCCTCGACCATGCCGAGAAAGACATTCGCCGCCGTCGACACACTGACCGCACCGCCCACGCCCGCCGTTTTTTCGAGCAGCCAGCTCAAACGCCTTACCAGCCATGGAAGCAGGCGCCAGTAGAACAGCAAGGCAGACAGCGCGCTCATCACCAGCACAATAGGCAACGCTTGAAACGCGAGGATGAAGGTGGACGCGCCGGCATTCACTGTAAACGGTGCGGGCGCGCCGCCAAGGTAGCCAAACACCAGCGAGGTGCCTTCGCGCGTCGCCTGCTCCAGCGAGAGCATCACACCATTGAACGAGGCAAAGACCGCTTGCGCGGCAGGCAGCTTAAGTATCAACAGGGCGAGCAGCCATTGCAGCGCAGCGGCGCTGATCACCGTCCTCCACGCAATCGCTCGTTTGTTCTCGGAGGCCAGCCAGCCAATGGCCAGTAGGCCCGCGTAACCGAGCAGGGAATGCAGGAGCGAGCTCAATCCTTGTCCGGAACGACGGTGATCTCGATTTTTTTACGGTAGGCCTCACCGTAAGAACGATGTGCGCCATCCCCGAACTGAAGCGTCAGCGTGTACTTGCCCGGCGGCAGAAACACCAGACTCTCCGACTGTCCGCGATCGAAGTGCTTGTATTGATCATTACGCGGAATCGTGTAGCGCTCTGGGACATCAGCTGCATTCACCAGCAGGTGGTGATGCCCGGTGCCCGGCGTCTCGTCGCCGGACTTCGAGAGTTTTTTTCCATCGACCGAAAATTTCACGGTGAAGGTCGATGTGACCGTATCGCCATCTTTCGGCTGTAGGAAATCGACGCCCTCGGCATGGGCCATGCTGCTCAGGATGAATGCGGTGAGCGCCAACCAGTGTCTTGTTTTTGTCATTTTGTTATTCTCTGTGGACGGGTTCATCAGCCGGCAAGATCAAAAAGATTCTAAGCCGAAAGGCCATCGGCAGAGCGCGGATACCTTCACCTGAAGATAAAAATTTCCTGTGGAACCGGCAGGCCTGTGATACGCTCGCCGTCAAGAAATACTTGTGTAATCAACAAAATTAACGATTTTGTATTTCTCGTCCGGTGAGTGTGCCGGACGCTCGCATTCGAGGCTCCCATGAACAACGATTTCTCGTTCACTCTGAACCGTGACGAATTATTCGCGCTCGAGAAGCTGGTGGCGGCGCTACCAGCGGGTAGCCCTAGCGTGGCGACTGCCCACTCTTTTCGCAGTCCGCTGGATCAGGCCTGCTCCTCAATGCGTGTGCAAACGTCGAATGATGCTTGCGACATCTCTCTGAGACTCGAGCCGTCTGAGGCAGATTCTCTGGCCAGCTGGGTGGGTGGGCTGACGGTGGATCAAATCGAGCAAGTGGTCCATGATGCCGACACAGCCGATTTGGCGTCGCTCGCGATCTGGAACATGTTGGAAGTACTCCGACCATTCAGCCTCAGCTTTTGAGCAGCTGCCTAAGTCGCTAACGCATTGCCGGCGACTCACTGCCCGACAATCTGGCCCTTCAGCTTGTTGACTGTCTGGACGATGGTATCCACGTCGTTAGGCTCGACTTCCGCCGTCACGAGCGCATCTTTGAGCAAATCTACCGCCAGATCGAAGGACGCCGCCGTGATCCTGAGCCCGGCATGCGCATCGCTCATGCTGCGACCGGCGTAATCTACTGGCGTTTTGCCCATGGCCATAGAGACAAACGCGATCTGGTGCAGGATCAGGTCTTCCATTTTCACGTCAATGAAATAACGCCTCAAATTGGGGCGTTTCATCACGCGCTTGTAGAAGTCCCTGACGATGGCAGTCACCGCCGGCACACCGCCATATTTGTCGAAAAGAGTTTGCGCCATGGGGTGAAGCTTACCGAATAATGTCGCCGGCTGCAGCAGACCTTTCCAACGGTTTGGTTCAGATGTTTTAAATGCCTGTTTTAACCGGCCCTTAATCGGTTGACGTCCGCAGCGGACGCAGGAGCCAATGCGAGTTCACTTCAGCCATCGCTGCCATCCCTCGACCGCCAGCGCTTCGTATTCCCGACGCACCGATGCTGGTATCAGTTTGGGGATGACTGGCACATGCGTCACATTGTCGCCCTGCGCCAGATAAGCATCAGCCCATGCACCGCACAAGACGACTTCTTCTTTCATGGCGTCTTGACGTGAGGCATAGGTCTCGCGGAATTCCTTCAGCAAAAAAGTACGTCGCGACTCGCCATCCTCGGCGTCCGCACTTCCGGTTCGCTCTTTTTTCTCCTGCAAGTAAAGCGCATTGAATACACGAATGAAGCGCCGGAACACCGGCGCGCGCGCATCTTCTGGTAAGGCCTCGGTTAGCATCGTGAAAATCGCCGAGCAGCGCGCGGACTTGATTTCTTCTTTGGATTCCTGAGCGTGGCCCGGCGGGCTGAGCACCAGGCAGCCAGCCAGCAGCAGCGCTGGAATCAGCGGGGCAGTCGCGCTATCGATGAGGCTCGGTTTATCCATGGGGTCGATTGTAGCCAGCACATCGGTCAAGAAAAATTGACTTGAGTCAACGATGACTTAAGACGCCGTTTTACCATCCGTTCAGCGCAAGATTATCCAATGACAGCGAGGCGCTGAACATAGCTCTGCTGGACGGCGAGCCAGCGTAGCCATGTGACGCACGGCCCAGTAAAATTCACGGATCAGCCTTGCGCCCGCAAAAAATGCCGGTGGTATGAATTAGCGGCCCATAAAAATAATTATTTGATAATTTCTCTGGCTGCCGCCCATTTCTGTTTTTACGAGGTTCCGTCAATGCGTACCGTCGCCGCCTTGGTTCTTTCAGCGTTCTGCGCATGGTGCGCCCCGGTGCATGCCGAGTGGGTGCCCATCGTCCGTGAGAGCGACGTCGTCGCAAAGCGCTTTGCTTTGTACGTTGATGCTGGATCCATCGTCCGCCATGGTGAACGAGTGACGGTGCGCGTGTTGCTGAACATGCGTGACAAGACCGAGGATGGCATCAGCTCAGTCGTAGCGGTCGATGAGTATGATTGCCTCAATGATCGGATGCGCAGCCGCTCAGTCGTCAGCTACGCCGAGCGTGATGGCAAGGGCAGGGTGGTGAGAGAGTTCCGGGCGCTTGGCGCCTGGGTGCCGGTCGAGCCCGGCAAGATCAATGAGGCCGTGCTCGAACATGTCTGTGATTTTTATCCGAACCGGTGGTCGGAGTAGCCGAGCCTCCATGCCGGCATAGTGGCCGTCCGGTTTTTTTTCATCCTCGCCAGCATCACCGCTGCTCTGATACGCTGCGTCACGTCATTCAGACAGGGGGGAAGAACACGATGGATGATCTAACACAGACCAGACCCGCGTCAGATCAGCAGCCCGCAGACCCAGCCGAAAAGCATGAGGCGTCAGCGCTGCAAGACCGTTTTCCATTGTCTACCAAAGAGATGATCCGGCAGATCTATGTCGTCAGCGGTGCCGTCATCGTTTTGCTGAGTCTGGCGATCTGGTTGATGATGAGCCTCTCCTGAGTTTCAGCGCTGCCTCGTTGGCCTGGGTGTGATCGGGTCCGCGTGGAATTGCTGATAAACTTGGCATGCAGTGTAATGCCCGTCGGTTAAGCAGGCAGATGGTTCGAGATGATTGAAAATCTTAAAGTCACTGGATCCCGGCCTGCGCCGGGATGACGTTTCAGCGGCTACCGGCTTTCATGTCGTCCTCCCGGCGCAGGCCGGGACCCAGCGTCTTTTGTCGCGTATGGAGACGTTTGGGCTTAACTGACTGGGGTTGGGCATACCGTGTGGTTTAGTGAATCAGTCTCCCGCAGATAGTGTCGCTTCCACCATCACCTCGCCA
>JBEGNF010000064.1:0-21250 GCA_041182625.1 Pseudomonadota bacterium
CGCAATCGCCGCCGTCAGCGTCGTCTTGCCGTGGTCAACGTGACCAATCGTGCCCACATTCACGTGCGGTTTGGTCCGCTCAAACTTGCCTTTTGCCATCATGCACTCCTAACTATTTGATGAGAATGTTCAGGCACGCGCCCGACTGTACCGACTAACCAAAAATAAGCTGGTGCCCTTGACGTGGATTGAACACGTGGCCTCTCCCTTACCAAGGGAGTGCTCTACCACTGAGCTACAAGGGCTTGCCTGCCACCCGCCTGCATACCCCGCAGGCGAAAAGCAAAAACTCTGGAGCGGGTGAAGGGAATCGAACCCTCGTCATAAGCTTGGAAGGCTTCAGCTCTACCATTGAGCTACACCCGCAAGGGCGACCAACCGCGGCCACTACCACTGCTCTGATTCTATGCAGCAGAATCGTTAAATACTCGATAACGATTTTGCGCCTGGTGGAGGGGGCTGGATTCGAACCAGCGTACTCGCAAGAGGGCAGATTTACAGTCTGCTGCCATTAACCACTCGGCCACCCCTCCGCAGGGAACCGCAAACTATAGAGGGCGGCATTGGTTTTGTCAATTGAAATAATGCCGGCGATACTGTTATCTCAAGGATTTTCAAGGCAATTGCGCGTAGTGACGAGCCGGAAAAATCAGTACAGACGAACGAGTCGGGCGATAGCAAAAGCGGCCAGCGACCAGACCACCGTCGAGCCAAAGGGCAGACACAGCACGAGGTCTCGGAGCCGAAAGCGCACATCGCCAGGGACTCGCCCCACCCAGAGCCGGTCAAGAAACGGCAAAAGTGGATAAAAGACAGCAAGTAGCACGAAAATGGCAGCAACCCAGCGGATCATCGGCGTTCAGACAAAACGGGCCACAAGGAAGGCCATGAGTGAGATGAGAATAGTCGAGGCGAATGGCAGAAATATCTTTTTGCCAAAAATACTGAATCTGAAGTCGCCCGGCAAGCGTCCAATCCCCAGCCTCTCCAGCCAGGGAAGCGCGGAAGCAAGCACAATGAGTGTCATAAAAATAACCAACAACCAGCGGATCACCGTTGCCCTCCCCGCAGCGAGTGCCCATGCTGACTCATAGCCGGTAACTCTGATCCAGCGCGGCTATCGCCTGAGGTACATCCATCCGGCTTGCCAGCAGCAGTACTTTGAATAATTCGCCCATTTCTGCGGGAGAGGTCAGCTTTTGAACCGCATTGGCCACGGGTAACCAGTCCAAAGCATCCTCTGCTCGCCGCTCCTCAAGCAGACGGGGGAGTCCGGCGCCCAGCAGGAACGCCGCCTGATTCATGTAACCCGCAATCTGCAAACCAGCATCCAGCGCAGCACGGCCCATCTGGGTGAAATCCACATGGGCCGTGATGTCCTGTAACCCCACTCGGTAAAACGGGTCTGCGTGCGCATGATGCCGGTAGTGGCACATCAGGGTACCTGACGAGCGCTGCGACAAGTAATACTCGCGCGCGGGAAAACCATAATCGATCAGCACCGCCATTCCGCCCGTTCCGCTCGTCAGCATGTCGCCCAGCATACGAACGAAGCCTGCTTGCTGGGGATGAACCTCCGTCACATACCCCTCAGGCAAGCTGTCCGGATCGGGAATGTGCGAACACAAATCCTCGGCGGCGCCGCGCTCGCGGAACGCAAAACGTCCCGACTCCAGCGACACACCAAGCTCCATCCACCGCCCGTTCCGACGAACCACCAAGGAGACGGGCATTGCATCCAGCACCTCATTGCACAGCACCAATCCAGAGAATGTTACCGGGGGCGTGTCAAGCCAGCAGACTTCATCGCGCTCCGCGAGTCTATGTCGCTGCCGCTCTCGAAGATCACCAGACAGTTCAACGATCTGGTACTGCGCGACCTCCAGACCGTTGACAGCGGCAGCAGAGAGAAAGTCATCTGCCAGCTTGCCGGTGCCAGCACCGAACTCCAGCACCTGCAACGGGGAGGGCAGGTCGAGGCTGGCCGCGAACTGAGCGAGGGTCGCGCCAAACAGCGACGACATCTCAGGTGCGGTTGTAAAATCACCGCCTTTACCAAGCTTTGCAGCGCCACCAGCGTAATAGCCAAGACCTTTCGCGTACAGGGCCAGCTCCATGAAGCGAGCGAAAGAAATCCATTCTTGATGCGCTCTGATATCGTCTCGGATCAGGGACTCCAGCGCTTGAGACGCAGACAAGGCGTCTGCAGAGGGCTCAGGTAATTGCATCACGATATTGTAGAGAAGACTGGCTGCACAAACTGCAAAATTTCATTACGCTCCGCTTTAAACCGACAAACACTACGCTAACGAGTCCGTGATTCACACCCAAAAAACTGCCCTGGTGACCGGCGCTGCGAAGCGACTGGGGCGCTCGATCGCGCTCGGACTAGCCAGAGATGGATGGGACATAGTTGTCCACTACCGGTCCTCTGCCACCGACGCGCAGGTCACGGCACAGGAAATTCGACAACTGGGCAGGCAAGCTATCACTCTCGATGCTGATTTGGCAGATGAACAGGCGAGCCGCGCCCTTCTGCCTCGCGCCATCGCCAGTATCGGGCCGATCAGCTGCGTGGTGAACAGTGCGTCGCTGTTCGATTACGACAATGCGTCCAGCTTCTCTGTAAAGAAGCTGGATCAGCACATGCACGCAAACCTCGCCGCGCCCGTGCTGCTCTCGCAGGCGCTTCATGATGCAACGCCGGAAGGCTCCCAATCCGTTGTGATCAACCTGCTCGACCAAAAACTATTCAACCCCAATCCGGACTTTCTCTCCTACACCCTGTCCAAAGCGGCATTGCAGTCAGCTACTGTGTTGCTCGCGCAAGCGTTGGCGCCGAAAGTTCGCGTGGTGGGTCTCGCGCCGGGGCTCACCTTGGTGTCGGGAGACCAGACCGAGCAAGGCTTTGCAGCAGCGCATACCCAGACGCCGCTGGGCAAAAGCAGCACGCCCGACGACATCACGGCTGCCACCTGCTATCTTGCCAATGCCAAAGCCATCACCGGTACCGTGCTAGTGGTCGACGGCGGACAGCACCTGATGCCGCTGCCCCGCGATGTGATGTTCGTGGCCCAATGAGCTCAACCTGATTATCAACAGAATTCGTCCATGTCCTCTTTATTTTTGCATCCTGCACTGGCCAATTGCCGCAGACTTTTCTTGAGCAACTACGTAATCATGAGCCACATCGGTGTTCATGATTTTGAAAAAAAAGCCGAACAGCGCGTGCTTTTCAATGTCGAGCTCTTCATCCCGCTTTCCGAATCCACACCGACTCGCGATCAGCTCAGCGAAGTCGTGGATTATGATTTCATTCGAAACACCATAAAACAGCACGTCGCGCAGGGCCACGTGCAGCTGCAGGAAACCCTGTGTGACGACATCGTCCGCACGCTGCTTGCGCATCCCAAGGTGAAAGCCGTGCAAATCTCGACCCAGAAACCCGATGTATATCCTGACTGTGAAGCGGTCGGCGTGGAAGTGTTTCAGATAAAGGCGGCCTGACATGAACAGCCCGCTGACGGCGCGCCAGCTCGACAAAGTCGCCTACGAAAACAACAAGCTGCACAAGCGACTGTGCCGTTTGGTGGGTCAGGCGATCGGCGACTTCAACATGATCGACAACGGCGACAAGGTGATGGTCTGCCTTTCGGGTGGCAAAGACAGTTACGCACTACTCGATATTTTGCTGACGCTGCGCGAGCGCGCACCGATCCACTTCGATATCGTTGCGGTCAACCTTGATCAGAAACAGCCGAATTTTCCGGCGGATGTCCTCCCGGCTTATTTGCGTAGCATCAACGTGCCCTTCCATATCGAGACACAAGACACTTACAGTATCGTCAAGCGTGTCATCCCCGAAGGCAAAACGACGTGCTCGCTGTGTTCGCGATTACGCAGAGGGATTCTGTATCGGGTCGCTGGTGAGCTGGGTGCGACCAAGATCGCACTCGGCCATCATCGCGATGACATCATGGAGACCTTCTTCCTGAACATGTTCTTCGGGAGCAAACTGAAGGGTATGCCGCCGAAACTGCAGTCTGATGATGGCAAGCATATGGTGATACGTCCACTCGCCTATGTGCGCGAGGCAGACACCGAGCGATATGCTGAAATAAAAAATTTTCCGATTATTCCCTGCGATCTCTGTGGCAGTCAGGAAAATCTGCAGCGTAAACAAATCAAAAGCATGCTGCGTGAATGGGAAAAGAAATTCCCGGGACGGGTAGAAAACATTTTCTCTGCGCTATCCACGGTGATTCCCTCCCACCTGATGGATCGCTCAATGTTTGACTTCGCCGGCCTGACAGCTACCGGCATCGCGAGCACAGGTGGCGATATCGCTTTTGACGAGGAGCCTTGCGCCACAGGGGAGTCAGCGAACATCATTCGCCTGCACCCGGCGGGTGATGATGACGAGGATTAAGGCTCAGTTTCCGATTGACCGGCTCTGAGTCATCGCGAAGTTTCCGCGAAATCCCCTGATTTCCTGCGAGGCCGCGCGAAGGGTGCATGCTAAAATTTTGCACCTCTTTATATTCCGCCTATGAACGTTGTCATTCTCGCTGCAGGCATGGGAAAGCGCATGCAATCCGACCTGCCCAAGGTTCTGCACGCGCTGGGCGGCAAGCCACTGCTCTCCCACGTCGTCGACACCGCGCGCCAGCTATCGCCCTCTCGCTGCTGCGTGATCTATGGGCATGGGGGCGATGCTGTGCCCAGCCGGCTCGCATCGGACGATCTGCATTTCGTGCTGCAGGAGCCGCAGCTTGGAACGGGTCACGCGGTCATGCAAGCAGTGCCTGTACTGAATGACGACGAGCCCACGCTGGTGCTGTATGGCGATGTGCCACTGACCAGTATCAGTACGCTGAAGTCACTCGCTGCCAAGGCGGGAAAAGACAAGCTTGCCGTACTCACCATTGAACTCGACGACCCTTCCGGCTACGGCAGGATCGTCCGCGAGCAGCAACGCATCGTGCGCATCGTCGAGCAAAAAGATGCTGATGATAACGAGCGCAAGATACGTGAAATCAATACTGGCATACTCGTCGCACCGACCCGCAAACTCAAAGAATGGCTATCGCGCCTATCGAATGACAATGCGCAGCGCGAGTACTACCTGACCGATATCATCGCGCAGGCCGTTCACGATGGCGTGTCAGTCGAATCATCGCAACCCGCGCATGCGTGGGAAACACTCGGCGTCAATAGCAAGGTGCAACTGGCACAGCTAGAGCGCATCTACCAGAACAACATCGCGAACCAGCTATTAGAACAGGGAGTGACGCTCACCGATCCGATGCGGCTCGATGTGCGCGGCACGCTGCATTGCGGCCGCGA
Organism: Pseudomonadota bacterium; assembly: GCA_041182625.1. Classification (GTDB taxonomy): domain Bacteria; phylum Pseudomonadota; class Gammaproteobacteria; order Burkholderiales; family Burkholderiaceae_D; genus Pernthalerella. Next base: position 5,347 of record JBEGNF010000064.1, read on the forward strand.
CGTGACGATCGACGTGAACTGCGTATTCGAGGGCGAGGTCGAACTCGGCGATCGGGTACAGATCGATGCGAACTGCGTGATACGCAACACACGCATCGACGCAGGCACTCACATCAAAGCTTTTACGCACATTGAAGACGCCATCATTGGTTCAGGCTCGCAGATCGGGCCCTACGCGCGGCTGCGTCCCGGTACGGCATTGGCCGACGATGTACATATCGGCAACTTCGTCGAGGTGAAGAACAGTCAGTTCGGCGCGCACAGCAAGGCCAACCATCTCGCCTATGTAGGTGATGCCAGCGTCGGCCAACGCGTGAACATCGGTGCCGGCACCATCACCTGCAATTACGATGGCGCAAACAAGCACCGAACCGTGATCGAGGATGATGCATTCATCGGCAGTGACACACAACTGGTGGCGCCAGTCACGGTGGGGCGCGGCGCCACACTGGGCGCAGGAACAACACTGACCAAGGACGCGCCGGCCGACAGCCTGACCGTGTCGCGCGCTAAGCAAACCAGCATCACGGGCTGGCAACGGCCTGTCAAATCGAAGAAATAGGATCCCCCATGTGCGGCATCGTTGGCGCCGTCGCCCAGCGCGACATCGTTCCCATCCTGCTCGAAGGACTCAAGCGCCTCGAATACCGAGGCTATGATTCCTGCGGCGTCGCGGTGCACCATCAAGGGCTGAGACGCTCGCGCAGCGTGTCGCGTGTCGCCGAGCTGGAAACACAAGTCGCCGAAACCCGGCTCACTGGTCATACCGGCATTGCGCATACGCGCTGGGCCACCCATGGCGCACCGGCGACCAACAATGCGCATCCTCACTTCTCGGCCAAAGGCGGCGATCCGCGCGTCGCAGTTGTCCACAACGGCATCATCGAAAACTACGAAGAGATTCGCAGCGAACTGGTCAAGCTCGGCTATGTGTTCGAGTCGCAGACCGACACCGAGGTGATCGCCCATCTGGTGAATGAACTTTACGATGGCGACTTGCTGCGCACCGTACAAAAAACAGTCAAACGTCTGCATGGCGCCTTTGCGATTGCCCTGTTCTGCAAGGACGAACCCGAGCGTGTGGTCGGCGCACGCGTTGGTTGCCCGCTGGTGGTTGGTATTGGCCAGAACGAAAACTTTGTCGCGTCAGATGCGATGGCGCTGGCCGGCACTACTGACCAGATCATTTATCTGGAAGAAGGCGATGTCGTTGATGTGCGCCTGAACGGGATCAGCATCACCGACAAGCAGGATGCCAAGGCAGAGCGCAAGATACAGACCGTGAATGCGTATTCTGGCGCGATCGATCTCGGCCCTTACCGGCACTACATGCAGAAAGAGATCTTCGAGCAGCCGCGTGCGATCGGCGACACCCTTGAAGGTGTGCTCGGCTTCGCGCCGGATCTGTTTGGCGAGGGCGCACGAGAAGTGTTCACTGGCATCGATGCGGTACAGATTCTCGCGTGCGGCACCAGCTATTACTCGGGCATGACCGCCAAATACTGGCTGGAGTCACTTGCTGGTCTGCCGACCAATGTCGAGATCGCCAGTGAATACCGGTACCGCGAGCCTGCGGTCAATCCGAAGGCGCTGATCGTCGTCATCTCGCAATCTGGCGAAACAGCCGACACACTGGCTGCATTGAAATATGCAAAGGAGCTCGGCCATCGTCACTCGCTGGCGATCTGCAATGTTGCGACCTCGGCGATGGTGCGCGAAACCACACTCTCTTACCTGACGCGAGCTGGCGTAGAAATCGGCGTGGCATCGACCAAAGCCTTCACCACGCAGCTCACGGCGCTGTATCTGCTGACGCTGACACTGGCCAAGCTGCGTGGCAAGCTGAGTAAAGATGCTGAGGCCACGCATCTGAAGAATCTGCGTCACCTACCCGCCGCGCTGTCATCGGTGCTCGCACTGGAACCACAAATCATCGCCTGGGCAGATGCGTTTGCCCGTAAGGAAAACGCACTCTTTCTCGGTCGCGGTCTGCATTATCCGATTGCACTTGAGGGCGCGCTGAAGCTGAAAGAAATCTCTTATATCCACGCCGAAGCCTATCCAGCCGGTGAACTCAAGCACGGCCCACTCGCGCTGGTTACCGAGGAAATGCCCGTCGTGACTGTGGCGCCGAATGATGCGCTGATCGAAAAACTGAAATCCAATATGCAGGAAGTCCGCGCGCGAGGCGGTCAGCTGTATGTGTTTGCGGATGCCGACTCGCATATCGCGTCCAGCGATGGCATCCATGTGATCCGCTTGCCCGAGCACTACGGTTTGCTGTCACCGATACTGCATGTGGTACCGCTGCAACTGCTCGCGTACCACACTGCGCTGGCTCGCGGCACCGATGTTGACAAGCCACGCAATCTGGCCAAGTCGGTGACAGTGGAATAAACCTGCCTCGCCAGCATCCTGATGTTCAAATCGGCAATCTTCTCGCCTCAGTAAAAGTCCTGTCACCTGACAGAGCCCGTCATCACCTGGCGCGCTGACTAGTAAAGCACGCGCGACAGACACTCACGTCGTCGTCGCTACCCTCTCGCTATTTCCACTTTCTGACACGTGCAAGATCAGCCGATATCAATCTGACCGCTCATCGAATACTTTATTCGCTCATTTCAAATTTTTTTCGTACCACTAAAAATCATTGAGACGATTCTTTTATTTTGTTACTGAAAAACAGGAGCCTTCGCGACAAGCTTTTTTCAGTCATCGTGCGAGGCTACTCAACACCCTACTTAAAAAGAAATAAAACTGTCGAAACCCCAGATGCCTGACGTACAAATTCACAAAACATCCCAGATTTCTTTTTTAGATTATCCCAATGTAGTTGGCGTAGTCACCATAACGGGCTGCAGTACCGACGAAGAGCTTGAAGGCCCAGAGGGAGCGCCCGCTTCTTCGGTCGAAATATCTACCCCGGATGGCTCATCCGAGCAAGCTCGCTCATCCGAGCAAGCTCATGCAAAACCAACCTGCCCCAAACCTGTGCATTACATTATCAATGCGCTGTCTGTGGCTGGGACCTTCGGCGGACTGGCCCTGATCATCACCGGCGGCACGGGAACGACATTGCATGAACCCAGCGATAACCCCATCGTCAATGGTGCGATGTTATTGAGTGGTGGCGCCCTGCTCGCCGGCTCATTTCTGGGCGGTCTTTACCACATGAGCGGTCGCGCGCCGGCACAGTAAAAACCGAGCTTTCATCGGTATCGATTGCCATTGTTGGGAACGTGCGGAGCAAATACTGCGCACGTTCTGCTTTTCAATCTATTTCATCGGCTGTCCACTATGCATCCTCTGTTAGCGAGCGCATTGCGAGCGCGACGCCATCATCCTGACCCGGAGATCAGCTCCCTTCTCGACCAAGCTCGAAAAATACTCGAAGAGGCGCCGGAATCGGCAGAGCAATTCAGCGCCGAACTCGTTGCAGGAAAAACGCTGGCGCAATGTCTGGGGATAGCCGATCAGGTGTTGGAAGACAGCTATCAAGCGGCCTGCAAGCTCGTGAACGAAAAACTGTTTCAGGAAGCGCTGATACTGGCGAGCCTCGCACTTGCGGCAGGACCGAGACAAGCACGATACGCGTTCAAGGTAGGCTCTTGTATGCAGCATCTGGGCGACGTGACGAGTGCGGCTGATTTTTACAAGCTCAGCCTGCAGATCGACACGCATCATATCGGTGCTGCTTATCGACTGGGCGAATGCCTCCGCATACTGGGCGAGGAGGAACAGGGCCGCCATCTGTTTGAGTGGACCATTGAACTTTCACGCGGTAATTTTGCGCACCGAAAAATTCAAACAGCGGCCGAGTCCCAGCTCAGGACGCCGCCTCTTTTGCCTTGAGTACATAACCTACGCGTGGAAAATGTACATGGACGTGACCGACGCGCGGATCCTCTCGGCGCAAGGTATAGCGGGTACGACTCGCAGCCACCAGCGTCCCTTCCGTTGGCTCGATACCAAAAGCCTCGGCAACAATAATTACCGGCTGGCCCAAGGCAATGCCATGATGGTCTTGATGAATTTCCTGCGGCAGAGCGTCAGGTGTGGCGGCCTGCGCAAGGCGCAGCGACTCCTCTGTCGTCATCGCTGATGAACTGCCATGCCCTACTGATGCGATGCGATCCATCCAAGCCACAACCCCAGGCACGGATTCCAGAATACCAGCCAGAACGGGTACCTGATGCCGAGTGAACCACAGCGGGTGATAAACCGAAAAATCAGCAATACAGGGATGCTCACCGAGCAAAAACGGCTGATGCTCCAGCATGCTTGCAATACGACGCAAATAGCTCTTGTAGGCTGCCGTGGCATCAGGCGCCGGCATGCGCGGCGCGTTATTGCGCATCGCTGCGCGGTCTGCGGCAAAGATTTTCAGTTGCTCGGGATCCGGAAACAAAGCCGTCGCACCAGACGGCTGAAAGTTGTAGGCCATCGCAGTCTGAAACAAGGTTGAGTCGGCCCATTGTGCGAGTACCCGCGCCAAACCCTTCTGTGACGGCGGGAAGACTGGTGGCTCGGGTGTGCGTTGTTCCAGCACATCCGCCATCAGCGCGGTGTCACAGTAGATATCGGCGCCGATCTGCAGCACGGGTGTACGGCGATAACCGCCGGTGAGCGCCACCAGGTCCGGCTTGGGCATGATCATCGGGATCACGACTGAGCGCCAGGTCAGACCTTTCAGCCCGAGCATCAGGCGGATTTTTTCGGCGAAGGGAGATAAGGGGTAATGATGCAGTATCAAGTCGGGCATGGTCGCAATCTCGAAGGAGCGTTCCCTGGATAGTAGCCTACCGCTCAGGGCGCCGATTTGCCCGCCGTACCGGGGGCTTTCACGCTATACTCTCGGCACTTGACGTTAACGTAAGCGTCAACCTCGCCGCAACCGTACGGCGGCCCTTACTCCCGGAGATTTCGCCATGACCGACCTGTCGGTATCTCAGAACCTCACTGCCTATACGCCCGCCAACAAGGTACGCTTCGTGACTGCGGCCTCCCTGTTCGACGGCCATGACGCCTCGATCAACATCATGCGCCGGATACTGATGTCCCAGGGTGCCGAGGTCATTCATCTCGGTCATAACCGCTCGGTCGAAGAGATCGTCACGGCCGCGCTGCAGGAGGACGCGCAGGGCATCGCCATCTCCAGCTACCAGGGCGGTCATGTCGAGTACTTCAAGTACATGATCGACCTCTTGAAAGAGCGTGGCGGCGCGCACATCAAGGTCTACGGTGGCGGCGGCGGAGTGATCGTGCCCTCCGAGATCAAGGAATTGCACGACTACGGTGTGGCGCGCATCTTCAGCCCCGAGGATGGTCAGCGCATGGGACTGGTCGGCATGATCACTTACATGATCAAAGCCTGCGATATCGACCTCTCCGACTACGCACCCACCTCGCTCACAGCCTTGACTGATGGCGACATGAGCGCGCGCCAGCGTCCGCTCGCGCAGCTGATCACAGCGCTGGAAAATGGCAAGGCTTCGCCCGAGCTGAAAAAAGCCTTACATGAAGCCGCTGCCAATACCAAGGCACCGGCGCTTGGCATCACCGGCACCGGCGGTGCTGGAAAATCTTCGCTCACGGATGAACTGATCCGCCGCCTGCGCATCGATCAGGAAGATCAGCTGAACGTCGCCGTCATCTCTATTGATCCGTCGCGCCGCAAATCGGGCGGGGCGCTGCTCGGCGACCGCATCCGCATGAACGCGATCAGTCCCTGGAGCAGTAAGCAGCGTGTGTTCATGCGCTCGCTCGCCACGCGCGAAGCTGGCTCAGAAATTTCACAGGCTCTGCCCGATGTTGTCGCTGCCTGCCGCGTAGCCGGCTTTGATCTGATCATCGTCGAAACCTCAGGCATCGGTCAGGGCGATGCAGCGATCGTCCCCCATGTGGATTGCAGCTTGTACGTGATGACGCCCGAGTTCGGTGCTGCGTCGCAACTGGAGAAGATCGACATGCTCGACTTCGCCGATTTCGTCGCGATCAACAAGTTCGATCGCAAGGGTGCACAGGATGCGCTACGCGATGTCGCCAAGCAGGTACAGCGCAACCGCGAAGCATGGACGGTGCCTACCGAGCACATGCCCGTATTCGGCACGCAAGCATCGCGCTTTAATGACGATGGCGTGACTGCGCTGTATCAAGGGCTATTGCCCAAGCTGACCGAACTGGGTCTGAAAATCGCTACTGGCACGCTCGCACCCGTGAATGTACGTTTCTCGTCAGGGCGGAACGCGATCGTGCCGCCAGCGCGCAGCCGCTACCTGGCAGAGATCGCCGACACCGTGCGCGGCTACCATCGCCGCGTGGAAAAGCAGGTCATCGTCGCCCGCGAACGCCAGCAACTGACCGAGGCAAAGCGCCTGTTGTCTGCCTCGGGCAAGCCCGCAGATTTTGATGATCTGATCACACAGCGCGAACATGCACTGGATACGGATGCACGTACCGCGCTGGCCGGCTGGCCTGGGATTCAGACCGCCTACAGCGGCGATGAGCATGTGGTGAAGATCCGCGAGAAGGAAATTCGCACTCGTCTGTTCACCGAGACGCTGTCTGGCAACAAAGTGCGCAAGGTCTCGCTACCGAAGTATGCCGACCATGGCGACCTGCTGCGATGGCTGATGAAGGAAAACCTGCCAGGTTACTTCCCCTACACCGCCGGCGTGTTCCCGTTCAAGCGCGAGAATGAAGACCCGACCCGGATGTTTGCCGGTGAAGGTGATGCTTTCCGCACCAATCGGCGCTTCAAGCTGGTGTCTGAAGGCATGCCGGCCAAGCGGCTATCAACGGCATTCGACTCGGTCACCCTGTACGGTGCCGATCCGGCGCTGCGCCCGGACATTTACGGCAAGGTCGGCAATTCCGGCGTGTCGATCGCGACACTGGAAGACATGAAGGTACTCTACGACGGCTTCGATCTGTGCGACCCGACAACCTCGGTCTCGATGACGATCAATGGCCCGGCACCGACTATCCTCGCTTTCTTCATGAACACCGCGATCGATCAGCAGATGGAAAAATTCAAGGCCGACAAGGGCCGTGAGCCAACTCCTGAAGAAGCGACACAGATCCGTGCCTGGGTCTTGCAGAGCGTGCGCGGCACGGTGCAAGCGGATATATTGAAAGAAGATCAGGGTCAGAACACTTGCATCTTCTCGACCGAATTCTCGCTGAAGGTGATGGGCGACATTCAGCAATACTTTGTCGATCACAAGGTGCGCAATTTCTATTCGGTGTCGATCTCCGGCTATCACATCGCCGAAGCTGGCGCGAACCCAATCTCGCAGCTGGCGTTCACTCTGTCGAATGGCTTCACCTTTGTCGAAGCCTATCTGGCGCGCGGTATGCACATTGACGATTTCGCGCCTAATTTGTCATTCTTCTTCTCCAACGGCATGGATCCGGAGTACACCGTGCTCGGCCGTGTCGCCCGTCGCATCTGGGCGGTATCCATGCGCGAGAAATATGGCGCGAACGAGCGCAGCCAGAAACTCAAATATCACATCCAGACCTCGGGGCGCTCACTGCATGCGCAAGAAGTCGACTTCAACGACATCCGCACCACCCTACAGGCGCTGATCGCGATCTACGATAACTGCAATTCGCTGCACACCAATGCCTATGACGAGGCAATCACCACGCCAACCGATGAATCCGTGCGGCGCGCGCTGGCGATCCAGCTGATCATCAACCGTGAGTGGGGACTAGCCAAAAATGAAAACCCGAGCCAGGGTTCCTTCATCATCGAAGAGCTGACCGATCTGGTCGAAGAAGCGGTGCTGCAAGAGTTCGAGCGTATCGCCGAGCGCGGCGGTGTGCTGGGCGCGATGGAGACCGGCTACCAGCGTAGCAAGATTCAGGAAGAGTCGATGCTGTATGAGCACAAGAAGCATGATGGCAGCCTGCCTATCATCGGCGTGAACACCTTCCGTAATCCTAAGGGCGACACCATTCCGCAGCAACTCGAACTGGCGCGCTCGACGGATGAGGAAAAGCAGTCGCAGCTCAAGCGTCTCGCCGACTTCCACAAGCGACATCAGGCACAGGCGCCCAAAGCACTGGCCGAGTTGCAGCAGGCCGTGATCCGCGACGAGAACGTATTCGCCAAACTGATGGAGGCGGCGCGCGTCTGCTCGCTGGGTCAGATCACGGATGCACTGTTCGAGGTCGGCGGTCAGTACCGGCGCAGCATGTAAGTAGTCTGGCCGCTACAATTGGGGTCATGGCCGACCTGTTTGCCCCGACTGACGACGCACTCGAGGCCCTGATATCCGCGATCGATATCCGGGCCTATGAAAAAACCCGCAATCACCTGGCGGGCAAGGTCACTCGACTTTCGCCCTACATTACCCACGGCTTCATCAGCATTCCCGCCTTGTTCGAACGCCTGCCCCGGCTTCGTTTGGAAGACAAGCTGGCCTTTGAATTCGGCTGGCGCGAGTTCTTCCATCATGTATGGCACCGCGCCGGCGACGGCATTCTCGACGATATGCGTTCCGGCCTGCCGGGCGTTCGCTATCAGCGCGAGCTGCCCGACGATGTGCGCGAGGGGCGTACCGGTCTGCCCGTGATAGACAAAGCCGTGCACACGCTCTACGAGACTGGCTATCTGCATAATCACGCGCGCATGTGGCTGGCCAGCTATCTGGTCCATCTGCGCAAGGTGCACTGGCGCACTGGAGCGGACTGGATGCATGCGCATCTGCTGGATGGCGATCTGGCCTCCAACCATTTGTCGTGGCAATGGATTGCAGCCACCTTCAGCAGCAAGCCCTATCTGTTCAATGCGGAGAATGTCGCACGCTACGCACCGGTCAACTGGCATTGCGAGCGCAGCGCGGTCGACACGTCTTACGATGCGCTCGAAGTGATCGCTAGAAGCTCGGAGACGATCATGGTCTCGCCCGCCTTGCTGGGAATGAGCGAACCGGAAATTCTTTCTGCGCCGCCCTCAGAAGCACCGGCGCTGCACATTCCCGCCAGAGCACGTGTGCGACTCGTGCATCCTTGGATGATGGACAACGCCGCTTTTGATGGCTTGCGCATCGGAGTCATTCATCTTCCTTTTCATCGTCAATTTCCGTGGTCGGCGTCGCGCTGGCGGTTCGTGATGCAACGACTACAGCAGGTGACCGATGCCTTGTTCGTGGGCGATCTGAACGAACTCGGGCCGTTGCTGAACCAATCAGTATCCGTCGAGAGCGTCGCAACACTAAACCCCGGGTACCGCGATGCCTTGCTAACCCTGTGCACGCAATTCCCCGAGCCAGTGCGGCGCTTCCCCAATCCCGACAAAGCCTGCCGCTCGTTCTCCGCGTTCTGGAGCATCTGCACGCAAGGCTCGGAGGACGCGCCCCGTCGCGCGTGGCACCGATGAGTCTGGGCGTCGTCTGGTTCAAGCGCGACCTGCGCGTATTCGATCACCTGCCGCTGCTCCAGGCTAGCGGCCATGGTGCAGTGCTGCCGCTGTATGTGTACGAACCGGAGATCATCCGCGCCCCGGATTTCTCAGCGCAACATCTGTGCTTCATCAATGAATGTCTGGTCGATCTCGATCAGGCACTCAGTGGCCGAGGCAGTCCGCTGCAGATCGTGCACGGCGAGATGATCCATGTGCTCAAACGCATCCGTGAAGAGTTCGGTGATTTCACGCTGTACTCGCATGAAGAGACAGGCAATGCGATCAGCTATGCACGCGACCTGCGGGTGGCCGACTGGTGCAAAGCCAACGGCATCAGCTGGAAAGAATCCCCGACCAATGGCGTGGTACGGCGCCTGTCGTCGCGAGATGAATGGTCGGCGATCTGGATGCAACGCATGCGTCAGCCGCTAGTGAGTGCGCCGGACTTTCTGACCTCGCCGGGCAAGATGCTGACACCCCATGGCCTGATGACACCCCGTCAGCTAGGCCGCGATGATGCCGACAAACCAGGAAGACAGCGCGGCGGACGCAAGCTGGCATCCCAGCAAGTGAAGCTGTTCTTCGACAAGCAGCTACCGCATTATCGCTACTCGATGTCCAGCCCGCTCTCGGCGGAGGATGCCTGCTCACGCCTGTCGCCCTATATCGCTTATGGCGTAATCTCAGTGCGCGAGCTAATGCACAAGGTCTGGAAAATGCGCACGCAAGCCCAGGCGCTGCCCGCGCCGGCTCAGCCAAAGGGCGTGCTCGCCAGCCTGAAATCTTTCGAAAGCCGGCTGCACTGGCATTGCCATTTCATTCAAAAGCTCGAATCTGAACCCGAGATCGAGCTGCATAACGTGCACCGTGGCTTCGATGGCCTGCGCGAGGAAAACTTCAGCCCGGAATATTTTGAGCGCTGGCGCAAAGGCGAGACGGGCTTTCCGCTGATCGATGCCTGCATGAAGATGCTCGCGCATACCGGCTGGATTAATTTCCGCATGCGCGCGCTCTTGATCAGCTTTTCCAGCTACCAGCTCTGGAACCACTGGCGAGAGCCTGCGTTACATCTTGCGCGTGAATTTCTGGACTACGAACCGGGCATTCACTACCCGCAGATACAGATGCAAAGCGGTGTTACCGGCATCAACCTGCTGCGCATCTATAACCCGGTGAAACAGGCGCATGATCAGGATCCTGAAGGCATCTTCGTAAAACGCTGGCTGCCGCAGCTCGAGCATGTGCCGCAGGCATTCATCTTCGAACCCTGGACCATGCCGCCCGACGTGCAAGCCGAATGCGGTGTGCTGATGGGCGAACACTATCCTGAGCCTGTCGTCGACCATCTGGCGACCGCTGCGTTCGCACGCAACACGCTGTGGGAATTGCGACGCAACCCAGAAGTGCGCAGCGAGGCGATGAAAGTCCTTCACCGTCACGGCAGTCGCAACCCGATGCGCGAAGGCCGGCCACGGCACACGGGGCGCTCGAAAAAATCAGCCTCCGGCACTGAGACGCCTCAGCTTCCGCTCGCGCTGGATATTCCAGACCAAGACGTCTGATGCTGCCCGGTATTCTCAGCGCAGCTCTGGCTTTCACACTCTGGGGCATCTTTCCTGTCTACCTGAAGCTCTTGCATGATGTGCCGCCGCTGGAGATCCTGTCGCACCGTGTGGTGTGGTCGATTGTCTTTCTGTCACTGGTGCTGTACTGGCGCAAGCAGTGGGCCTGGGTAAACAACGTACGCGCCAATCCGCGCATTGCGCTGACCTTTGTGGCCAGTGCGGCAGCGCTTGGCGCGAACTGGGTCATCTACATCTGGGCAATCAACGCGGACAGGGTGATTGATGCCAGCCTGGGGTATTTCATCACGCCGCTATTCAATGTTTTGTTCGGCCGGCTGCTGGGAGAGCGCTTGCATCCGGTGCAATGGCTGTGCGTTGCGCTGGCAGCCAGCGGCGTCGGCTGGCTGACCGCCAGCGCCGGGCATCTGCCGTGGATCGGTCTGCTGCTGGGCATAAGTTTCGGCTCCTATGGTCTGCTGAGAAAAACCGCGCCACTCGGCGCGCTCGAAGGTCTGGCAGTAGAGACACTGGTGATGCTGCCAGCGGCCTGTGCTTTTCTTCTCGTGCCCGGCAGCGGCAGCTCGCATGCTTTCGCCTCGGGTTCGCTGACACTTACTCTGCTGCTGGCAGCAGCAGGGCCTGTGACGGCGATACCGTTATTGCTGTTCGCGTTCGGCGCGAGACGCATTCCGCTGAGTATCGTTGGCCTGCTGCAGTACATCGGCCCCAGTATCCAGCTGCTGCTGGGTATTTGGCTCTATCACGAACCCTTTGACAACAACAAATTGATCGGCTTCGCGCTGATCTGGAGCGCGCTGGCGCTGTTTTCTGCACAAGGGCTGTGGCTCGCGTGGCGACATAGGAAGCCCTCGGCGCCCGTCTCGGCCTGAAATACGGGCGACGCAGCGCAAACCTGTACCCGGGCCCACCCTTCGGGTATCCTCTGGCGTTTTGAGAAGCCTGTTCTGGCGTCTCCTGTCGACTCGTCGAATTTTCCATCATCAAAAAATCATGGCTAACTACGTTTACACGATGAACCGCGTGGGCAAGATTGTCCCGCCCAAGCGTCAGATCCTGAAAGACATCTCGCTGTCCTTCTTCCCCGGTGCCAAGATCGGCGTGCTCGGCCTGAATGGCTCAGGTAAATCCACGCTGCTGAAGATCATGGCCGGCATCGACAAAGATATCGAGGGTGAAGCGATACCGATGCCGAACCTGAAGATCGGCTATCTGCCGCAAGAGCCGCAGCTGGATCCGTCAATGACCGTGCGACAAGCCGTTGAGAGCGGTCTGGGCGAGGCTTTCGAAGCGCGCGCGAAACTTGATGCCGTCTATGCCGCTTACGCTGAACCCGATGCCGACTTTGATGCGCTGGCCACTGAACAAGCGCGGCTGGAAGCGATCATCGCCGCCGCTGATGGCGGCAATCTGGAACTGCAACTCGAGGTCGCCGCCGACGCGCTGCGCTTACCCCCATGGGATGCAAAGATCGACGTACTCTCGGGCGGTGAAAAGCGCCGTGTGGCGCTCTGCCAGCTTTTGCTTTCAAAGCCAGACATGCTGCTGCTCGATGAGCCGACCAACCATCTGGATGCAGAGTCAGTTGACTGGCTCGAGCAATTCCTGCAGCGCTTTCCCGGTACCGTAGTCGCGATCACTCACGACCGCTACTTCCTGGACAATGCGGCCGAATGGATACTCGAACTAGATCGCGGACATGGCATTCCATGGAAAGGCAATTACAGTTCCTGGCTGGAGCAAAAAGAAAACCGTCTGAAACAGGAAGAATCGAGTGAATCCGCACGCCAGAAAGCACTGAAAAAAGAACTCGAATGGGTACGCCAAAACCCCAAGGGCCGTCAGGCCAAAAGCAAAGCGCGTATTGCTCGCTTCAATGAACTGTCCGAGTTCGAATATCAGAAACGTAATGAAACTCAAGAAATCTTCATTCCCGTCGCTGAGCGCCTGGGGAACGAAGTCATCGAATTCAAGAATGTCAGTAAAGGCTATGGTGATCGTCTGCTGATCGACAATCTGTCATTCCGTATTCCGCCGGGCGCCATCGTTGGCATCATCGGTCCGAACGGCGCGGGTAAATCCACACTATTTCGCATGATTTCCGGCAAAGAGCAACCCGACAGCGGTGAGGTTGTGATCGGGCCCACCGCAAAAATCTCGGTCGTCGATCAGTCACGCGAAGACCTCGATAACAAAAAGACCGTGTTCGACGATGTCTCGCAGGGCGCAGACATTCTGACCGTTGGTCGCTTCGAGATGCCGTCGCGCGCTTATCTCGGCCGCTTCAATTTCAAAGGTGGCGATCAGCAAAAAATCGTCGGCAATCTGTCCGGTGGTGAGCGTGGTCGTCTGCATCTGGCCAAGACGCTGCTGATGGGCGGTAATGTGCTGCTGCTCGATGAACCTTCCAACGATCTGGACGTGGAAACCCTGCGCGCGCTGGAAGATGCCTTGCTCGAATTCGCCGGCAGCGTACTGGTGATCTCGCACGATCGCTGGTTCCTTGATCGTATTGCGACGCATATTCTGGCGTTCGAGGGCAATTCACAAGTCACCTTCTTCGACGGGAATTATCAGGAGTACGAAGCGGACAAGAAGAAACGTCTTGGCGAAGAAGGCGCGAAGCCCAAGCGCATTCGATATAAACCGTTACGCACCTAAAATCTGTATCGCATTATCAATGTGAATAGCTCTACAGGGCACATCGCCCTGATGCAATCAGGAACCATTCATTCACCACATTCACAGAAGGCCTTTGTCGACTATCAAAGGCCTTCAAATGAATCCGAATTTTTCCCCACCACAAGCTGACCCGAATTCATCGAGCCTGGCCTACCTGAATCATCTACCGCCGGGAACGCAGCCGCATTACCTGCCTGTTGGTGGCAATCCACCCCGTCTGGGCAATCGTCCCGCATCAGGGCCCTCACCCTTCAACCTGCAACCCAATTTGATGAGCGCGGATACTGGCCAGTACACGTCCAACCCCGCGCAGGATGCCTCACTCGATGACGAATCCAGCCGCGGGCTCAAGCGCAACCGCACTGATGCCAGCAATGTGGACTTACTCGAACACTCCGAACCCGTGTGGAAACGACCGCGAAAACACTTTCCAGAGACGCAGGAAAAAAAAGAGACGGATGGCACACCTTATGTCCGCGTACCGGCTCCATGCGCAAATCTAAACAACCCGAATTGCCCGTTCATTATGGTCCCCAAGTGGGACTTCAATGCCCCTTGGTTCCGTACTGCCTTCTTGGAGGACGCGATAAAGGGCAACCTAGCTAATGTGAAAAGCGCTGTTGAACAAGGCTGCGACATTCGACAAACAGATGAAGAAGGCACGACCGCATTGATGCATGCGGCAGAAAATGGACATGTAGACATCGTGGAATACCTGGTCGATATTGGCTGCGACTATTATGCAACATATGGAGCGCCATTCGATGCGTTTATGCTTGCAGCAATGAATGGACATTTAGATGTCGTGAAATGTCTTACGGAAAAAGGCTACATGATTCGGCGCAAGACACCAGCGTTAAGGTGCACCGCACTAATGCTTGCAGCATCAAACGGTCACTTGGAAATTGTGAAATATCTTTACCAAAAAGGTTGTGGTCTTCACGAGAAAAATTTTTATGAAAAAACTGCTCTAATGTATGCAACACAAAAAGGTCACCTCAACATTGTTAAATATATAGTCAATAACTATGGTGATCCGGACGAAAAAAACTTTGCGAGCACAAGTTCATTCATATATGCTGCAAGCAACGGCCGACTAGACATTCTAAAATTCTTCGTTGATTATGGTAGTGATATTCATCAAAAAGATGGATTAGGTGATACCGCAATAATGATCGCCGCGCGCAGCGGTCACTTGGACATTGTGGAATATCTTATCGACAAGGGGGGCAACATTAATCAGATTAATAATTCCGGAGGCAATGTGCTGGCTGATGTTGTACTTACGGGAGATAATAATCTTGTCGAAGCATTGATAAAACTTGGAGCAACTCCCGATAATAATCGTGCCAAGACAGCTCAGCTTTTGTTCGCCGCTCTAAAGAAATACGATCCAAGGCTGGTTAGTTTGCTGATTCCGATTCACGACGTCTCCAAGCGGGACAACAGAGGTCAGACCCCGTTGATGCTCGCCGCGGAAAAGAATCTGATTGAGGTGGCAGTTCCGTTGATTCAAGCTACTTTGAAACTTCCCACTGCACTACAGTTAGCAGAAGAAGCTGCGGAGATAGCCACAGGCTCTTTTTTTAGGGAATTGCTGAGAAATCCCTTTATCGTTAGCGACGAGGGTTCAAAATTAAATAGCACCCTGCAAGTGGATAGTGAACCTTTTATCGTTAGTGCTTTCATTAGTGAGCATGTTCTTTCTCAGTATGACAAATTGCAACATCTGCGAGCCAGTTTAGGCTCTGACCAATCTATCACTCCCATGCAGATAAAGTCTGCTAAGGTAAGTGTTCTAGCAGAACTAACTGCCTGGAAGCTTCATCATTCAGATGAAAATCTCTTCACTGAAGATCTACCATCTTCTTTGGGATCCGTAAAAGAAACAGTTATCGCCTTCATCAGCGAAGATGTGAAAGTACTCGCCACACAAGCGCTTCAGTGGGAAGAAGATCATCTGATTCCTGTCGTTGAAAATCTGTATGAAGGCTGCCTGAGGCATTCCCTGCTCGCACAGCCTACGGTGGATATCACCAGCGAGCTGAACGCCAAAGGGCTGTATCACCCTATTACCCAGCGAATTTCGGCTGCATGGACCAGTGCATGGGCCACCGTGGCTACCGAAGCCATACCGATGCTGCGGAACTCTGCGACACACATTGATGATTGGGATAAAGAAGATCTGGCTGATCTGGATCCGATCACCTGGTGATCGGATCCAGAT
>JBEGNF010000065.1:0-12579 GCA_041182625.1 Pseudomonadota bacterium
TTCATGATCTCCGTGAGGGTCGAGGCGATGCAGGATGGCCGGCTGAATGAACAGATCAAGTTGCGAAATCCGGAATCCGGCACTACCCTGTCGGGCATTATCACTGGCAAGGGCGCTGCCAGAGGACTATGATTAAGTGTTTGTTTTTATTGGATTTTTTATTTAATAAAAATTTTTTGAAAAAAAGCCTAAAGTTTCGCTGGGCTGATCCGATATTCGATGTGACAGGAAAAGTTGGCTTTATGCCGAAAGTGAGAGAACTATGAGCAACCCGATATCTGGCGTTTTCAACGGCAATGCGTCGCTGGACAAAGCCTCGCTCGACAAGGCCAAGCGCAAGACGACCGAGCGCCCCGAGGATATGGTCGCCGGCGACAGCAGCAAGCCCGCCAAGGCCGCAGCCCCTCGAGCCGATGAGCTGGTGCTGTCCGACATTGCCCAAAGAGCAATGGCAGAGCCTGCATTTGACCGCAACAAGGTCGAGGCGATCAAGCAGGCGCTGAAAGACGGCAATTACCCGCTGAATGCCCGCCGCATTGCGGAAAGCTTCGTGTCCATGGAGAAGCTGATCGGCTGAGCCAACGTCCGATCTCTGCCCACACGCTAAGCAGACACCATCATGATGACCAGCCCGGAGCCCACTGCTTCGTCGCTACTGCCCCCGGCGGCCAGCCCCGAGCTGGTCGCCTCGATTCAGCACGCCCTCGCGCTGAAGGACTTGCTCGAGCAAGAGTTTGAGGCGCTTCGCGCCCAAGATCTCGATGCGTTCGAGGCCATGCAAGCTCGTAAACTGGAGATCTTCGAGATCCTCAATGCACTGACCCGCGTCGGCACCCCCGACAGCCTGCTGGACGATCCCGACTGGGATGGTTTCAAGCAGATGATCATGGATTGCCGCGAGCTGCATCGCCGCAATGAGGTGCTGATCAGTCGCAAGCTCGACGCGATCAAAGGCACGCTCAACACCCTGCTCGGCATTGACCAGACCGCGTCGGTCGAGGTGTATGACCGTCTGGGCCGCATGTCGCGCAGCAAGCGCGGCCGCGGCTTTGAAGAAGCCTGACGCGAGCCTCTGCTCTCCCATCTTCTACTTCGAATCGGTAGGCTGAGCGAGCAACCCATCCATCCAGGACAGCACCACCGCCATTGCCGCATACAATTCGCGCGGGATCTGGTCTTCGCTCTCGACACTGGCCAGAGCCGCCAGTAACTCCGGATCACTGGTCAGCTCGATGCCCCGCCGCCTGGCTTCTTCAACGATGGCCGCGACCAGAGCCTCGTCCGCCCGCGGCAAAGGCGCTGCGCTTCCCTGATCATCTGCTTGAAAAAAATCGCGTCGCTTCATGTTTGTATGTCCAGCATCGTGCCCGGCGGCGCATTCTGATGCAACTCGATCGGCCGGGCCGAATTGAATACACGCATCGTGCCGAAGGAGAGACCCGCGCCCGCCAGCTTCTGCCGCAGTACGTCTGCCTGCTTGCGGGCCGCCGTTGCGGTCTGGGTGGTGGTTGCCCACAGCATCAGATGAACCTGTGATCGATCGCTGACCGCAATCTGCAGCCAAATCTCCCCCAGCGTCGCATGCCGAGTGTGCAGATCAACGGTGAATGGCGGATCCTCCTGCGAACCCCGGCGACGGGCGCGGGTAAATCGCAATTCCACCGGGTTGGCGTCCACGAACGGCAATACCAGCGGGAACAGCAGCTCGCCACGCGTCTGCGCCTTCACCGATTCCACCTGCGCCGATTCGATGTCGTCAATCGCTCGCGCTATCCGCGCCTGATCGGGTAAATCCCGATCGCCCAGCGCCCGTATCATTCGCCGCAGCAGGGTCTTCACATCCGGCGTCGCGCCGAGCTGACCGCTGCCCAGCAAGGCCTCCAGCCACAGACCCGAGGCCATCACGCTGCTCTGCAAGAGCTCTGGCGAGAGTCCGCGTATCGACAATTGCAGCCGCCTGAACAAAGCCACCAACTCATCGTTGCCGACGTGTTTGAGCAGCGCCGCCAACTCTCTGGGCTCCAGCAAGGACATCAGTTCCGGTGTCAGCGGTGGTCGCAACAACAAGGTCTGCAAGCGTGAGCTGGTGAGATGAACCGGCGCCGGCAAGCCGTGCGGACGCGCCGACTGCGCCGATGCAGGTGATCCGGTTGCTTCCGTCTCCGACATCTCTGCGGCGCCTGCGGCCGCAGCGGAGCGCGCATCGACTGGTCGCAGCAGCCAGCTGCCGGGGCGTGCCTGCGCTCTCAGCAAGAGCGTATCGCCTGCGCGAAACCGAAAACCGGGCGGCAGATCGACCAGACCACCATTGATCAGAAGTTTGAGACTGTCGCCACGCATCTCCAGCGTGGCCTGAATGATCTGGCCATCACGCAGGCCCAGCGTGCGGGCCAGCGTGTTTTCCAGCTGAAGAGGACGAACTTCGAGGGAGATCGGGTGAATGCGGCCCGTCAGCAGTAACTGCTCAGGGCCTTGCATCGTGATACCCGATGATCAGACAGCGTGAGTAAGAGAACCGCGATGGCGGCGTCGAGCCGGCGCGCTCAGGGGTAGCGCACCCACATTTTCTTTTCTTCCGGACTGACTTCTCGCGCCGGTGCGTTGTTGGCTACGTTCACTGGCTGGCGAGGTATCGCGATCGGCGGATTCTGCACCGCAGCCGCCGGAGCGATTGCAGCAGGCGCGGTCGACGCGGGCACATGGATCATCGGCTTTTTGTCGTAGTGAACGTCGCCGCTCACTGCCATTGTTGCCGGGCCAGTGCCCTCGCCCATGACCACGGTGCGCATCACATTCACGTCAGGCAGATACACCACCTGGCCGGGCTTGAGCTTGATATTCTTTGGCGGCACCATCTTGGGATTGGCGCGCACAAAAGCCTCGCGCATCACATCGATGGAGAAAGGCGACGATGGGAAGGTCTTCTTGATGACCTTATCCAGCGTGTCGCCCGATTGCGCGACATACGCCTCATGCTCGCTCGACAGCGCAGTCTTGCGTGCGCTCTCGTGCGCCAGTTGCGGCAGCGAGGCATTGGCCGCCGCAACAGGCGCCGGGCGTGCCGGCTTGCGCTTCTTGGGCGTCGCGACGACTACGGGCTTGTCATAAGCAGCGTCGAGTTTGTCGGCGGCGGGCAGCTTGACCATCGGCTTGTCAATCGTCTTATCAACCGGCTTTTCTGCATGCTTGTCCGCAGCTTTCTCCGCGGCCATGGGCGCAGGCTTGGCAGCGGCCTTGTCCGCAGCGGGCGCAGGAGCGGCCTCAGGCTTGGCAGCGGCTTCCTTGGTGTCATCCTTCTTGGGCTGGAAAGCCTTGGGCACCGCATTCTTCGGATAGGGCTTGGAAGGCAGATCCGGCTCGTCGGGCTTGGATTCTTCCTTCTTCGCATCCTTTGCGTCCTTGGCATCCTTGGGCGGATCCTTCGGCGGGTCCGCGGCCAAGGCAGTACCGCCAAGCGCCATCATGATTGCTGCAAGCAGCAGGTGTCGGGTGAGTTTGTTCATGTTCTTCTCCGGATTACTCAGAAGGGGGTGGCGACCCAGTCGCCAGATCTTGCGATATCCCTGGGACCGGCGAGTTTCCTGATCACTGCCTTGCCGGGCTCAACGCTGACCACCTCAACCAGCGCGAGATGCTGGGCGCTGTCGGGCTCGAGAATTCTCGCGGGCAGGTGCTCGCGGTTCATCAGCAGCAACTGATCACCGATGGCCAATCCTGCGACCAGGCCACCGTTGATCACCCAGCCATTCGCGACGCTCTCGGGCATCACATTGAAATGCTGAGGGCGGCAACCGAAATCGGCATCCATTTTGTCGCTCCAGCGCTCGAGCACGCGATCCAATTCGGACAGCAGCCCAGGCGGCAGCGGCTGGCTGCTGATCGACAACTCGGCCGCAGGGAAAAACAGGGGTACTGCATCTTGCCAGAGCAGTCGACCGCTGCTGCGCTCAGTCACCGACAGCCGCATGACGAAAGGCACTGGCGACTTGCGCGGTGCGTCGTCATTGAAAAGCTCACGCGCTGCTGCTGCGACTTTTTGCATTGCGGGTTTGTCGCTGCGAGGACGAACCGGCTCGATGCCCTGTGCCCCTGCGGGCAACAACTCCAGCTGCATGTGATACGGGGCGATATCGGGCTTGCTACCCTGCAGATGACGATCATAGGCATTGGCCGGCATGCTCGAGACGGGTGAGAGTGTCCATTTGCGGCCGGAAGTGGCCTGCGCGAACAGCTTGCCCCGGGCCTGATTCATCAGCCTCGTCCAGTCATAACGATCGGCACCGCTGGTGGGTATCTTCAGCTGCGTGTCGAAGGTCGACTCGCGACGATAGCGCTGCAAGTTGGCTTTGCACACCTCTTCGCTGGGCATGATGCCCTTGCCTTCTGCGATGATTGCTGCGGAAGGACCATCCTCGACCTGCAAGTAGTTCAGCACCCGCACGCCGCGCACCTTCATGTCTGAATTGATGCGGACGTTCTCATGCAGCTTGCCATTGTTATCCACCCAAGCCGCCGTGTGCACGCGAGTCTGGCCATCCATCGCGGCCTTGACGAGCGCGTTTTGCAGCGCTTCCAGACGCTTGCGCGGGTCGGTGGGCAGTGGTACATCGCCCGCATGAGCGGACACCAGCGCACCGGCCAGCGGCAAGGCCAGAAGCAGTAAACGAGGCATCAAGCGAATCGGGTGCATGATCGTCAACCTTTAGCGTCGAAGTCCGGATTAACGGTTGCGAGCCGCCAACTGGTTCAGGTACAGCACGCGCAGATCATTCACGACGCGGCCATCCAGCGAGAGCGTGGTCTCGTAGGTGTCGTCACCGATCGGCGTGATCGACTCAAGCACCGCACCGTAGATGATGCCTTGTACGCGAGTACGGAAGGTATCGCTGGTGACGATCATCTCAGCAACGGTCGTCGTGGCATCGAGCTGCTGGCCATAGACCTGCTCGGTCAGCGCGCGGTAAGCGTCGAGCTTGGAAGCACGGATCGCCATCAAGCGCTGCTGCGCCGGGTTCTTGTGGCTCTGCGTCGTGATGACGGCATAGCCCGTGGCACGGATCGTCTGCTGACGCTCCATCATCGGCGTAATCATTGACACCGGCTCAGCCGTTGCCTTGGACTCGACCTTGGGATCAGCCTTGGCCATTTCGACCGAAGGTGCTTTGGGTTCGGCCGGCTTGACCGACTCGACAGGCTTGGCTTCGGCCTTGGCGGAAGCATTGTCAGCCACCGCAACGGAAGGAATCGTCTGGCAAGCAGAGATCAGCGCAACCAGCGAGACCATTGTGCATTTGGACATCTTGTTCATAAATCACCCCTTGTTGTCGTCATCAGCGTTCGCTACTTCCGGGAACACTTCTTGCCGGTGAACCAACATCCCTGTTGGGAATCCGTCCAATGATGCCTGACAAGATTCTCAAAATTCATCAGTTAAAAGTGTTAACGGTGAGCAAAAAGTCCTTTACTCCCCCGGTTAATCGGCAAGGGTTTCGGGTTCTTTAACCTTTTTGCCCGTTTTGCGATGTCGAGGTGAAATGGAATGATCAATTCGATAAGTTCGTGGGCCCGTGTCTGCTTTTCCCACAGGCCAGCCCGCCCAGCGATCGCTGAGACCCCGGAGGGTATTTGTTAATTAGATAACCCCAATGAGGCGCGTGGTACGGCTAACGACACCAGGGCCCCGATGTTGCTGAACCCCGCCTCGCCCCGCTGCGCTGGCTCGCCATACCACCAGACATAGCGCCCCCTGGCGAAACCTCATGGCACATCAATTGCTTGGTAGTTCTGCAAGGAAACTTCCGCAAACCGGAATAAATTTTTAACTAATTGATTTAAAAAGATATTTTTAATCTGGCGCTGCTATGAGCACCCTTTCCATGTCAACAATCCGACAGCGACTGTCTGGCTTCGATTTCTCGGGGCTGGGCATTCCTTTCCTGGTATTGCTGATCATGGCGATGCTGGTGATCCCGCTGCCGCCCATGCTGCTCGACATCCTGTTCACCTTCAACATATTGATATCGGTGATCGTGATCATGATTGCCATCGGCACCAAGAAGCCGCTGGACTTCTCATCCTTCCCTTCCGTTCTGCTTTTTGCAACGATGCTGCGGCTGGCGCTGAACGTGGCCTCGACGCGAGTGATTCTGGTGAACGGCCACGAGGGCGAACATGCAGCAGGTGCGGTGATCGCGGCCTTCGGCGAATTCGTCATCGCGGGTAATTATTTGGTCGGCTTCATCATCTTCGTGATCCTGATGATCATCAATTTCGTGGTGGTCACCAAGGGCGCGGGCCGGGTCTCGGAGGTCAATGCCCGCTTCACCCTGGACGCGATGCCGGGCAAGCAGATGGCGATCGATGCCGACCTGAACGCTGGTTCGATCAATCAGGAGGAAGCCAAGCGCCGGCGTGACGAAATCGGCCAGGAAGCCGACTTCTTCGGCTCCATGGACGGTGCCTCGAAATTTGTGTCCGGCGACGCGCTCGCCGGTTTGCTCGTTCTGGTCATCAACATCATTGGCGGCTTTGCGATTGGCGTTGGCCAGCACGGGCTCTCCTTTGCCGACGCCGGCAAGCTGTATGTGCTGCTGACCATCGGCGATGGCCTGGTCGCGCAAATTCCCTCGCTGTTCCTGTCGCTGGCCACCGCAATCATCGTCACGCGCGTCACCACCTCGGAGACCATGACCGAGCAGGCGGTGTCGCAACTTTCCAACCCGACGGCCCTGTTTATCGGTGCGGCCATCATGACGATCTTGGGCGTTGTGCCGGGCATGCCGCATCTGGTGTTCCTGACGCTGGCCCTGGCCGCCGCCGGACTGGGCTTCATCCTGCTGAAACAGGACGATGTCGCGACCCGCGAGGCTGAGCTGCAGGCAGCGACAGACGAGAAGACCGAGGCCCCTAAAGAACTCGATTGGGACGATGTCGATCAGGTTGATCTGATCGGTCTCGAAATCGGCTACGGACTCATTCCACTGGTGAATCCTGAAACCGGTGGGCAGCTGATGTCGCGCGTCAAGGGCGTTCGGAAGAAGCTATCTGCCGAAATGGGCTTCCTGGTTCAGCCGGTACGCATACGTGATGCGCTCAACCTCGACCCTGATGTTTATCACATCGTGATGAACGGCGTGGTCCGCGGCAAGGGCGAGATCAAGAGCGGTCGCGAGCTGGCGATCAATCCCGGCAAGGTGTTCGGCGAGCTCGAAGGCATACACACCAAAGAACCCGCGTTCGGCCTCGATGCCGTGTGGATCGATCCGTCGCAGCGCGAAGTCGCGCGCACGCTGGGCTATACCGTCGTCGATCCGGCGACGGCGATCGCAACGCACCTGAACAAAGTATTGCGCGAAAACGCCGCCGAGCTGCTATCGCATGACGAGACTCAGCAGCTGCTTGACAAGCTGGCCGCGAAATCTCCCAAGCTGGTGGAAGACCTCGTGCCGGGCAAGATGGCACTGGGCATCATCACCCGCACCCTGCAAAACCTGCTGACCGAAGGCGTACCGATTCGCGACATGCGCTCGATCGTCGAGGCCCTGTCCGACTCCGCGGGCAAGACACAAGACCCGGAGCAACTCACCGGCTATGTCCGTCCCAAGCTCGGCCGCATGATCGTGCAAGAGCTGGTAGACAACAAAGACAGCCTGCCCGTGATGACGCTGGCGCCCGACCTGGAGCAATTACTGCACAACGTGCTCACCAATGGCGGCCCCGGACAATCCGTGGTGATCGAGCCGGGGTTGGCTGAGAGCCTGTTCGCCGCGCTGCGTGATGCTGGGCGAATTGTTGAAGACGATGGCAATCCCGCCGTGCTGGTGGTCGCGCCCTCTATCCGCCCCTGGTTGTCGAAAATGATTCGCCACCGTATTCCCGAAATGACCGTGCTCTCTTACACCGAGATCCCGGACGACCAGGCAGTGAAAGTGATTTACACGGTCGAAGCACAGACCAAGTCCTGACCAGACGCGCCGTAACAGGAAAAAAACATGGAACTTAAACGCATCCTCGCAAAAGACATCCGCAGGGCCACCGAGAAAGCGGTCGCCCTGTTCGGTCAGGACGTGCTCTTCGTGTCCAATTCGCGGGTCAATGGAATGACCGAGGTCATTGTCGCGGTCGATGTCGCTCCCGAGCCCTGGGCCGAGGCCAAAGACCGTGGTGATGGCGAGCGCTTCGGTCAGGTGCTGCAGCAATCGTTCAAGGCCCTGGAAAAAGGCGCAACAGCCTCCTCGGATGAAGCGCATGAGGCTAACGCCGAGGATGAATACGCTCAAGCCAAAAGTTTGTATGAGGCCCGTCGTCAGCAGGCAAAAAAACGGGCAGAGAAGTCCGACCGGTCAGAGCGATCAGAGAATCCGGATACCGAGACCTCCGCACAAAATGAGCACCGCGATTACATCCGCGGCCGCGAGATCGTCGATCTCGTGCGCGACGAACTTGCCGCCATCCGCAAAGAATTCAAGCTTGCCCAGCGCGTTGCCGCCTGGCAGTCAGAGACCCCGGCCAACACCGCCGTGCGTCCGCTCGTGACTGCTCTGGCCGAGGCCAGCATCCCGGTCTCGCTGCGCACGCTGCTGGTCGACCATATCAATACGATGAGTAGTCTCGACGAAGCGACCGATGCGCTAAGGCTGCACCTGACCAAGAGCATCGGCGAGCACTGGGCCAAACTCCCCCAGCGCGGCGTGCACGCGGTTGCAGGCCCGGCCGGCTCGGGCAAAACACTGATGGTGGCACGCCTGGCGCGCGCCGCAGCCGAGCGCAAGGGCGTGGAATCCGTCGCCGTGATCAGCTACAGCGATCAGCGCGCCGGTGCATGGAGCCAGATACAGATGCTCTGCTCTCAGGCGGGTGTCGATTGTCTGCGTGCGAACGACCCCGAGACACTGAAGATGCTGCTGGCCGAACTGGGCCAGCGCCGTCTGGTGCTGATCGATACCCCCGGCGTGCAGGTGATGGACAAGCTCGAGCAAATCAAAACCTGCTCGCCCGAGATCCAGTGCCACCTGATCATGCCGGCCGATGCGTCGAGCACCACGGTCCGCAAATATCTGTCCGGCGCGAGCAGCGAATGGCACAGCCTGATGGTCTCGAGAATGGATGAGGCGACGCAGCCCTGGGCCTTGCTGCAGATGCTGTGCGAGACGCCGGTGAAGCTCTCTGCCGGTTCGCACAGCCCACTGCCGACAGAAGGATGCCAGGTCGTGACGGCCAACGAGATCGTCGCCCTCGCCCTTCGCGGTCTAGCGGTCGAGCCGAATCTGGTGGCCGCTGAAGTGATCGACAAAGATGACGTCACGGTCGTTTCCGCCGCACATGCACTGGTCAACCGCATCGAGAAGGCAGCACATGCAAGCTAAAACCGTAAAACGCAGCACGGAAGTCATCGGCATTGCCAGCGGCAAGGGCGGCGTCGGCAAGACCACGCTGTCGACCAATCTGGCTGTCGCGCTGAGCATGATGGGCAAGCGCGTCATGCTGCTGGACGGCGATCTCGGACTGGCCAATGCGCAGATCGCGCTCGGCTGCCAGACCCAGTACAACCTGTCGCACGTGATCGCAGGGGACAAGACGCTCAAAGAGATCATCGTCACTTCCCGACAGGGCGTGATGCTGGTTCCCGGCGCCTCAGGTGTGCATCACATGGCCGCGATCAGTCCGGCGATCACTGCGGGCATTGTGAATGCTTTTTCGGAACTGGATGACGATATCGATTACCTGATCGTCGATGCTGCCGCCGGCATCGCGCCCTCGGTGCTGGCCTTCATGGAAGCCTGCCAGCGGCGCTTCATCGTGGTCAAGGACGAACCCTCTTCCATCGCTGACGCCTACGGCATCATCAAGGTGATGACCCGCGACCTTGAGCTGGACGAGATCTATCTGATACCGAACATGGTGGAGAGTCAGGCCGCCGGCGCGCAGCTGTATCGCCGCGTGAATGAAGTCTGCGACCGTTTCCTGGGCAAAACACTACAATACCTAACATCGATTGAGTCCGACGAGCTCGTCCTCGCCGCGCTCAAGAAATACCAGTCGGTTCTGGAATTCGCGCCCGGCAGTGCCGGCGCCCGTGATTACCGCCGATTGGCCGATGCCATTACTCACCTGCCCGCCATTCATCAGGCCTCCGGAGGATTGCAGTTCTTCATGGAACGTCTGGTCCGGCAAAACCCCGGGGGTTAAGTCATGCCACCTTCCATCCGACTCTACGAACAGACCGGTCGCGCCGGCAAAAGCCCTGACGAAGCCCTGATTCTCGACAATCTGGGCATGGTCAAGCGGATTGCCGTGCACCTGAAGGCGCGCATTCCTCCCTTCATGGAGGTGGACGAACTGGTTCAAGTGGGCATGATCGGCCTGATCGAGGCCGCGCGAGCGTTCGACCCGACCAAAGGCGTGGCATTCGAGAGCTATGCGCATAGCCGCGTACGGGGCGCAATGATTGACGAGGTGAGGAGGTTGTCCTTCCTGCCCCGCTCAGCAGTGGCGTTCAACAAGTCGCACAGCACCGCGAACCAGGCACTGGCGTCAGAACTGGGCCGCGCACCGACCCAGGCCGAGTTGGCCGAGTACATGGGACTGGAGATCGACAGTTTCGAAAAAGATCGCGGCAACGCCCGTCAGTTCGAGACCTACTCGATGGAAGTCGTTGCCGATGAGGTAATGAACGTGCCCGACCAGAGCTCGCGCCAGCCAGAGGCCATCGTCGAAGAATCACAGATGATGGAAGCGCTGACCGAGGCGATAGAACACCTGCCCGAGCGCGACAAGCTAGTGATCTCGCTCTACTACGTGGAAGAGCTCAACCTTCGCGAGATTGGCGAAGTGCTGGGCGTATCCGAATCTCGGGTGTCGCAGATCCTGTCTGCAAACGTCAAAAAGCTCCGTTCCCAGCTTAGGGTCGGAGAATAAAGCAGCGGCCGCAAGCCCCGCTGAGGAGAAATGAGTCATGGCGCAACAGATGAACACCATCCTGCTGCTGTTGGTTTTTATTGGTCTGGTCGGCGTGATGCTGGTCGCCTTCTTCACGCTGGAGAAGGTGAATGACATCGCCACCGGCAAGAGCCCGTCCAAACCTCGCTTCAATGCTGCCGACACCTTCGGCGGCTTGTCCGGCAAAGATCTGTGGGATGCCATGGTCGGCGTACCCATCCGCGGCATCACACCCAAAGAGATTCTCGCGCTGAAGCCTCGCTACGAGGTCGTGCTGCAAAAGCACCTCGAGATACTGTTCGAAGAGGGCCAGCATGATGGCCGCGAGGGCTTCCCGATGCCAGTCCGCTGCGAACGCGTGGTGCCGACCTTGCGCGGCGAGATCGAGTCCTGGATACCGCACGACTACGCCTCCGGCATTTACAAGGTCGGCTACGCGGTGGTCACTGAGCCTGACGAAGACCACGAGACCCTGCGCGACAAGCTGGATGAAATCGGCGACGAACTGTTCTATGCCGCCGGCCTGCCGCCGATACCACTGTCCAAGCTGCTGATGCCATTCAGGGAAGAAGAAGACATGCCGCCGGAGATGCCCGAGGCATTCCCCGAGCCGCCCCTGGAGGAATCATTAGGCGAAGCCGCCCCGGTGGCCGAGGTGGTGGAAGACACCGCACCGGTGGCTAGCCTGGAATCGCCCCAGGCCACCGACTCCTCGATGGCGGATCAGGTCGAGGCCGAGACCGAGGCCGAGCCGGTTGCTCGCGAGGGCGACACCCTGCCCGTGCGGCAGCCCAACGCCGAGGCCGTGCCCGCTGCCTGACCCCCAATGCCAGTCAGTTAAACCCAAACGTCGCTGCATTCAACTAAAGACGCTGGGCCCCGGCCTGCGCCGGGACGACGATGTGAAGGCCACTGGCAGCTAAAACGTCATCCCGGCTTAGGCCGGGATCCAGTGACTGAGAGATTTTCGATGATCAAGCACAATCTGGATGCTTAACTGACTGGCATTGGCCTGACCCCGACATTTAACGACAAGGGCGTAAAACCAGGGGATTCAGCGGCTTGTCCCACCCATCCCCGCCTCAAGTCTTCCCGGCAGCTGCCGATATCTGGTCTGACGCAATGATTTACTCAGGAGCGACAGACCATGAACATGAGAGAACGTGCCCTCGCCAGCTACGGTGATGTCAAAGTAACCACCGGCGTTGCTGGGGCAGACAGTGTGCAGCTGATTCAAATGCTGTTCGACGGTCTGATCGAGAGCCTCTCGACCGCCCGCGGCCATATGGAGCGTGGAGCGATCACCGAAAAATCCAAGGCGCTGGCCCGTGCCGGTCGTATCGTGGTGGGCCTGCAAGGCGCACTGGATTTCGAAAAAGGCGGCGACATTGCTCGCAACCTCAATGACCTGTACGCCTACGTCACCCGTCGCCTGTTTCATGTGAACGCGAACAATGACCTCGAGGCATTGCAGGAAGTGCAAACCCTGATGAACGAGATCCGCATGGCCTGGCAGCAGGTTCCGGCACTCGTCCCCGGCGCTAACCGCGCGTCCGCCCTCAACTGATGTATCGGCGACGGCAGGGCAAAGCCCTGCCGTGGTGCCCGAATCAGCGCGGTGCTAGGGCTGTGCCGCCAAGC
>JBEGNF010000066.1:0-12544 GCA_041182625.1 Pseudomonadota bacterium
TTGCCGATCTGGTCATGAGTATCGACAACGTGATCGCCGTGGCTGCAGCTGCCGAGCAGGCTCACGCCGATCACAAGATGTGGCTGGTGGCCTTCGGCATCATGGTCAGTATCCCAGTGGTCATCTGGGGCAGTTCGGTGATCCTGAAGGTCATGCACCGCGTGCCCTCGGTCATCACGATGGGTGCGGCCCTGCTCGGTTATCTGGGTGGGTCGATGATCTCGAAAGACATCGTGGTGCATGCCGAAGCGGAGCGCCTGTTGCCGATGGACCTGCTGAGTCTGCATGATCTTGGCGTGCACCTGAGCCTGACCGGCACCCTGGGCGCACTGCTGGTTGTGGTTGCCGGATGGTGGCTTCAGCGTAGCGCCGGCAGCAAAACCAGCGATACGCCAGCCGCAGCGGACTAAACCCTTCGCAGCGCCATGGCTTCCGATACCCACACCCACATCCCTCGGATGCTCTCAGGCTGGCGCCTGAGGTGGTACAACGTCATCTTTGAGGCGGACACCGTCGCAGGCAAACGCTTTGACCTGTTGCTGGTGTGGGCGATCGTCATCAGCCTCCTGGTGATCATGCTCGACAGCGTGCAGTCGATTCATGAGGCCCACAACGAGTTGCTGGACGCGATCGAATGGTTCTTCACGATCGTGTTCACGCTAGAGTATCTTGCTCGCATTGCCTGTAGCCCGAATCCCTGGCGGTATGTCAAAAGCTTCCTCGGCGTAATCGATCTGTTGTCGATCCTGCCGAGCTTTGTTGCGCTGTTCATTCCCGAGGCCTATGTGCTGCTCGATGTGCGCATACTGCGGCTTTTGCGGATTTTCCGGATCCTGAAGATGTCCGGCTATGTGGAGGAATATCAGTGGCTGCTGCTGGCAGTCGCCGACAGCCGCCGCAAGATCGGCGTCTTCCTGTCGATCATCATGACGCTGGTGGTCATCCTCGGCACGGCACTGTATGTGGCCGAAGGTCCGGAAAATGGTTTTACCAGCGTACCGACCTCGATCTACTGGGCGATCTCCACTGTGACAACGGTGGGCTTTGGGGATATCACACCGAAGACGGATATCGGACGCTTCATTGCCTCGGTGATGATGATGTTCGGCTGGGGGATTCTCGCGGTACCGACCGGTATCGTGTCTGCCGAGATGATCGCGCAGCAGGCCGTCAAAAAAACCCTGACCGAATCGACGACTCGTACCTGCCACAGCTGCATGACCGAGGGTCATAGCGCCAATGCCGATTTCTGCATGCACTGCGGAGAGAAGCTGACCGAATATTTTGGTGAGGCGCCCAAACTGACACCAAAAATCGCCTTTGCGGCGGCAATGATCTACATGGTCAATGCCGATGGCAAGATTGAGCCTCACGAAATCAGCCGGCTGGTCACGGCTTTGCGAAATGATCGCGATTTGCTGGAGATCGCAACGCGCTACACAAAATTTCAGGATGCCGAGGGCTTTCTCTCAAACTGCCAGCAGATCTTGGACAAGGAGCAGCGTTTGTCGGTGCTGGTGAACCTCTATGACGCGATACTAGCCAATGGCGACCCGCTACCGCAGGAAATCGCCTTGTTCGAGAAATTCATGCAAGAGTTTGGCTTCGACGAGAAGGAATTCGAGCCCTACTTCCACTCGATCGCGGTGAAGAACAACCGTGCACTGTTCGGGCACTAATCGTGCACTGATCGTGCACCGGGCGCGCACCCGGCGCGATAAGACCGACCTTATCAGCCGCGCTCTGCCATGAACACATAGCGGTTCAGGCTGAAGAAATACTCCCCTCGATCACCCATGTGCCTGGCATCCTCGCGCCAGGCAGCGATATCCGCCGCAGACAGCCCGTTGCGACCCGCCGCAAAATTGCCGATCAGCGTCATCATGCCCACGCTGTAGGTCGCGGGGTCGTACACCAGATTCAGCAAGGGCACGACTGCGACATGCACATGGCGGAAACCGGCCGCCTCCATCCGGCGTTTTAGCGTGCGTGGCAATTGCGGGTGCGGTATGTGCTCATTCCATGTTTCCAGCACCCGGCGCATGCGCGTCTCATCGCTACTGGCCCAGACCGCGGATTCCCAGTCGGTATCGACCAGCACTACCCTGCCGCCGGGGCGGATCACGCGCGCCAGCTCTGTCAGTGCAGCGTCGATATCGTCGACGTATTCATAAACCTGGGAGGCGAGCGCGACGTCAAAGCGCTCGTCGGCTGCCGACAGCGCATTCACATCGCAGCGATCAAAGCGTACCTGCGGCAGGCTCGCGCAACGGCGCGCAGCCATCGTCAGCATCGGCTGTGCAATGTCGATGCCCAACACCGAACCAGAGGATCCGACAGCATGCGCTAGCCCTGCTGTCGTCAGCCCCGGCCCGCAACCAATATCCAGAGCGTGCTCGCCAGCACGTGGCGCGAGCAGCGCCAGCACGCGCTCGCGCTGCTCAATCACATCAGGGGTCAGGTAAACGGCTTCGAGCTGCTGTGATGCCTTTTCATCGAATTGTTCTTCTGCGCTGGGGGCGGTGCTCATGTTTTCTCCCAAAACTTTATTCGTAATGAGACCACATCCGAAGAATCTTTATTGCTTTGTCTTTTTTTAAGACCTGATAAACCAGACGGTGTTGGATATTGATGCGCCTTGAATACGCGCCAGACAGGTCACCGATCAGGGCCTCATAGCGCGGAGGATTTTTGAAGGGATCTGACTGCAAAATCGTCAGCAGTGTCTCTGCTTGAGGCTTCAAGCCAGCAGCTTTAAGCTTTTTGGCATCTTTCTGAGCCTGCTTGGTGAAATAAAGTGTCCACTTCACCACGTCAGTTTACTGCTGGTTTTTTCCAATGGGGTTTGCATGCCTTTGCGGATGGATTCGCGCATACCCGGAATAGAGAGCAGATATAGCGTCTCCTGAATCGCCGCCCAGTCCTCGTGTGACACGAGAACTGCTGAATTTCTCTTTCCAGAAATGAGTACCGGCTGGTGCGATTCAGCCGCTTCGTCAATAAGCCGAAACAGCTTACTCCTGGCCTCAGTGGCGGTAATGGTTGCCATAATTCACTCCCAACAACGTACGTTTAATGGTACGTCACTATAGTACATTTTTCGGTACAGGTACAGGTATAGGTACACGAATGATCAAGAGAAGTTAGCCTCAGTGCAACTCTTCCTCGTTATACCGATCCACAATGAACCACGCCCCAACCATCCCGGCACACGCGCCAAACATCACATAAAACGCCGGCGCCAGCGGCGTGCCCGTCTCGCGTATCAGCCAGGTGACGATCAGCTGAGCAAAGCCACCGAAGAGCATCACGGCAAAGTTGTAGGCCAGCGCGAGCCCGGTCGAGCGCAGGTGAACCGGGAACTGCTCGGCCAGTGCGGTCGACACCGGCCCGAAAGACATCGCCACCGCTGTGCACAGCACCACTTGCATCGCCGCCAGCCGCGCCAGCGTGGGCTCGGCGAGCAGCCAACTCAGCAACGGGTACGGGAGAATCAGGTAGCACAGCATCGCGGCCATCAGCACTGGACGACGGCCGACGCGATCGCTGAGCATGCCAAACAAGGGCGTGATCAGTGTCAGACAAGTCAACCCGGCCACCTGCGCGAGAAAGGCATCACCCAGCGGTATCTGCAGCTGCGTCTTTGCATAGGTGGGCATGTAGATCAGCACCACGTAATACATGATGGTACCGGCCACGACCAGGCAAAAGCAGGCCATCACGCTGTGCTTGTGCTCGCGCCACAGCTGCCGCAGACCGACGCGCTCCACCTGCTGCTCGCTGGCGGTGATAAAGGCTTCGGTCTCGTTCAGGTGGCGGCGTATGTAGAGTCCGACCGGTCCGATCAGCAAACCAAACACAAAGGGCAAGCGCCAGCCCCAGCTGTCGACCTGTTCAGGCGTGAGACCCTGGGTAATCAACATGCCCGCACCTGCGCCGGCGAGCGCCGCGAGACTCTGGCCGACCATCTGCAAAGATCCGTAGAAGCCGCGCTTGCCGGCCGGCGCGCTCTCGACAAGAAAGGATGTCGCACTGGCGAACTCGCCGCCCGTGGCGAGGCCTTGCAGCAGCCGAGCGACAACAATCAGCACTGGTGCCGCGACACCCACAGCGGCATAGGTGGGCGCAAAGGCGATCATGGCGATGGATAGGGTCATCAGCAGAATGATCAGCTGCAGCGCCGCCTTGCGACCACGACGATCGGCATACATGCCAATCAAGATGCCGCCGACCGGACGCATGAAAAAACCTACGCCGAACGTGGCCATCGCTAGCAGCAGCGACGCATATTCGCTGTCGGCAGGGAAAAACAGCCGCGAGATGATCACGGTGAGGAAACCGTAGACGACAAAGTCGTACCACTCCAGCGCATTGCCAATCACTGCGGCGACAATCTGCCGCATCGGTACAGGGGTAGTTTGCATCAGGCACTCTCCGGGTATCAGTACTGATGATGATGGTACCCGAGTTGCGCTGCGAAGCACTGCTGCACCATGAGGCACCCGACGGCACCCGACGGCACTCTGAGGCACCCGCAAACGATGGGATACACTCAGGGGACTCACCTTACCTGCGGGAGCATCTCATGCCCTTACTGATCGCCGGACTTGTACTTTTCCTGGCCGCGCATTCGACACGCATCTTTGCCGATGGCTGGCGCAGCGCGATGCTGGAACGCCTTGGCGAGAAGCCCTGGAAAGGGCTGATCACCGTGGTCTCCATCGCAGGCTTCGCGCTGATCGTGATCGGCTACGGTCAGCTCAGGCTGATGCCCGTACCGCTTTGGGAGCCGCCCCTTTGGACGCGGCATCTGTCGCTGTTGCTGAACCTGCTGGCCTTCATCCTGCTGACCGCTGCCTATGTGCCGCGCAATGCGATCAAGGCACGCATTGGCCACCCAATGGTCGCAGGCGTAAAAATCTGGGCGCTCGCGCATCTGCTGGCCAATGGCAATCTCGCTGATGTGCTGCTGTTCGGCAGCTTCCTGATCTGGGCGGTGCTGGATTTTCGTGCATCGCGACGCCGCGACCGCGAGAACGACGTCAGTTACCCGCCCGGTACTCTGCTGGGCAGCTTCGGCACGCTGGCCATCGGAACGCTTGTGTGGTTCGTGTTCGTGAGATGGCTACATGCGCTGCTGATTGGCGTCAGTCCGCTGGGCATGTGATCTCGGAAGCTTCAATCAGCTGCACAGCGCGCGTATGTCTTCTGGTATCGGCAGCGCGCGAATCCCGCCGCCCTCTTTGGCTGCGGCGAAGATCCGCACCTCATGGCAGTGCATGATCTCTTCTTCACCGCGCAGCACGCGGTAGCTCTGCACAAAGCTTTTGCGGCGCCACTCGCTGATACTGACATGGATCTGCAGTTCATCGCCGTAGCTGGCCGTGCGGACAAAGCTCGCTTGCGTATCCACGAGTGGCGTACCGATCAGTCCGATGGATTTCTCTGTCTCATGCCACGGTGGAACGCCACATTCGATGAAGAAGTGCCGGGACGCGGCATCGATCCAGCGGAAAAAATTCGGAAACCACACGATACGCGCCGGGTCGCAATCACCGAACTCGACGCGAACGGTATAAATAACGGTCTTGTTCATCACGTGCTCTCGGTAGAAGTTCGCTCTCGGCGCACCCAGTGAATAGGCTGGACTTTGACGGGCCTCGGCGGCGCACCGAATTCGGCGAGCACGCGATCCAGCCCGCTGCCCGCCTCGTCCGACAACGCGGCCTCGCGCGCACGGCGTATGGCCTCGACACGCTCTGCGGCGCTTACCGGATGACGCGCGAGATGACGCAAGATGTGCAGCACATTGTCGCGACCGCGATCGTTGGTATCACCATACCCTTTGATTAGCCGACCGCACAGGCTGAGCTCAAAGCCCAGCTGCCAATCCTGCGCCGCTCCTTCAGTGACAGCTGATAGCCACTCATCGATCAGCCGCTGCTCATCGGCATAGCGGCTGCTGAATGGTCGCAGGTAGCGGGTCGCTGCCAGGCATCGCAGCAGGAGGGTACCAAGTACGGTATGCGACGCTAGTTTGACGGGCATGGACCAGCTCGCTTTGCCCTCGGCGACGCGCTGCCTGTCCCAGTCGCGTAAGCGGGTCGCCAGCGCCGGCGGCAGCATCGCTGCGATTTCTGCGACGCCAGGCTTGAAGTGATCATATACGGCGATCAACTCACTGTCGTCTGCCTTCACCTCGCGCCGGACGCGTTCCATTCGTGATGCGCGGCTTTTGAGACTGGCGACACGGGCGATATCGTCATAGCTCATCCACAGTGCCAACCAGCGCGCCATTTCGCGGCTGAGCTGATAAGACTGCGACGCTTGCGTATCGCTCTGTTGCTCGGCGCTGACCACGCGCTGCATGCGCTCAAGATATTTCGTCGCATAGGCGGTGCTCTGGTACTCCGTGAGGCGCGCAACGCCCAGGGACAGCCGCTCACGCACCGCGACCGGAAACATGTCCAGTCCCGCACTCAGAGAACCGGGGTTCACTGCGTCGGCGAGCTGTGCGGCGATGACAGCATTTGCTGCGCGCGCCTGCTGCACGATACGCCAGGCCGCATTGAAACCTTGCTGGCTGGCCTCGGCGCCGCGACCAGATTGTGCGATCACTGTCAGACACAAGGCCTGATCAAATGGCAACACGCCGCTGCCGGCCAGCGCACCGAACATGACCGCACTGACCACCGTGCCTTGTTCTTGTGCGATGCGCTGCATATCGAGCACATGATGCTCGCGGCTGACGGCTTGTATCAGCGAGAGCAGCGCGGCACTGTCGAGCCGGCCATCGCCGGGCACGCTACGCTCGGTGGTGGTGAAGGTTCTCGACGTGGATGAAATGAACACGGTACGATCTGGCGATGGCAAGCCATTGCTCGCGCAACGTGCCGACTCCAGCAGCTCGGAAGACACGACGGCATCCAGCGCACCCGGGATCGCGTTCAGGCTGAACACCGGGCGACGGCCGTTGAGCCTGTTCATCGGAACGGGCAGCATCTCGAAAAAATAGGTGGTCGCTCCGGTACGCTGCGCAACACCCGGTATGGAAGTCGCCTGTGCCGGAAAACCTGACTCACGCGCGGCATCCACCAGCCAGTCAGCCAGCACGCCACCTCCCTCGCCACCCAGCGCGCAGATCAGCACCGAGATCGGACGTGATGAGTCGATGGATGCTTGATTGGCAGATGCGCTCATCAGGGGATTCATGCAGGTTGCAGCCAGCGCAGAACGATCTGCCGCACGCTATCGGCGAGACGCTCATGCCAGCGCGGGTTGTGAATGATCTCGGCCCGGTAGAAGCTGGGGCATAAGGTCGCGGCGTGCGCATTCTCACCGCACAGACCACAGCCGACACAGCCATCGATGACGGTCGCGACCGGATCGACTTTGAGCGGATCGGGATTATCTTTCAGGGTCAGTGTCGGGCATCCTGACAACCGAATGCAGGCGTGGTCTCCGTTGCAGACATCCTCATCGACACCGTACTTCACGCGCACCACGCGCTGCCCGGCAGCACGCAGCGATTCCAGCCAGGGACGAACTCGACGTTGACGCTCGAGCTGGCATTCGCCCTCGGCGATGATGACCTTGAGTCCGCTGAACTCCGTGGTCAAGGCTTCTTTCAGCACATCACGCATGGCGGCGACGCGATAAGCGTGCACAACGCGCATCCACTGCACGCCCAACCCGGACAGCGTCTTTTCTATCGTGTGGTTGCTCGCGGTAAGACTGGCCAGCTTGTTGGTTGCTTGTGATTTTGATGATTTGTCCGGCGTGGAGATGATGTCCTGCGTACCGGTCGCCGAGGTATAACCATTCTTGAAGATCAATAGCACCGCATCATCGCCGTTGAACAAGGCCGACTGTACACCGGTCAGCAAACCGTTATGCCAGAAGCCGCCATCGCCCATGATGGACAGCACGCGACGCTGCATGACGGGTGACACGCCTGCGCGGCTGGCGAGGCTCATGCCATAGCCCAGGATGGAATGACCCAATGAGAAAGGCTCGAAGGTCGCGAAGGAATGGCAACCGATATCGGCCGCGATGTGCACCTTGCCGACGTCTTGCTGCGCGAGCTTCAGCGCAGAGAACACGGGCCGTTCGGGACAGCCTATGCAAAAGCCCGGCGGTCGCGCGGGCAATGTGGCATCCAGTGTTGTGGCGAGCTGCTGACGTCGCGCGCTGGCCGAATCCATCATGGACTGCACTGACTCCAGGCCATGTGCCGGCAAGTGCCGAGCAAAAAAAGCCAGCAGCCCGCGCATCATGACCTCGGGCGTCAATTCGCCTGTCGCCGGCAGCATATCCTTGCCATGTAACTGCGTATCGATGCCCTCCCGTCGCAGTGTGGCCGAGATCTCGAGTTCGATGTACTCGGGCGAGCCCTCTTCCATCACGAGCACGGCCTGTTTGCCACGCGCGAATTGTGCAATCTGTTCCGGCACCAGCGGGTAGGTCACATTCAGCACCAGCAGCGGAATCTCGCTGTCACCGAATACATCGGCCAATTTGAAATGCTGCAGCGCGCGCAGCAGCGCGCTGCTGAGACCACCTTGTACGATGATGCCGACTTGCGCATGACGACCCGGGTGCAGCTCATTCAGCTGGTGCTCGAGAATGTATTGTCGGGCAGCAGGCAGTCGCTGCTCAACTTTCAATTTTTCATGACCAAAAGTGACGGGCGGGTGCGCCAGCTTGGCGTAATTAAAGTGCGCAGGCTCGACCAGTGGCGACAACGCTGACACAGTGGGTTGACGGTTATCCTTGCACATGAAACTGCCGCGCACATGACAAGCGCGTATGCGCAGTTCCATCATCGCCGGCATATTCGATGCCTCGGACAACGCAAACGCATGCTCGACCATATCGACCATGACGGGCAGCTCAGGCCGGGGATCAAATAGCAGCAAGGTGGATTTCATCGCGTAGGCATGTGTGCGCTCCTGCACCACAGAAGCCCCCTCGCCGTAGTCTTCGCCAATCACCATCAGCACGCCGCCCGTGACACCGGGCGACGCAAGATTGGCCAGCGCGTCCGCGGCGACATTGGTGCCGACGATGGATTTCCAGGTCACCGCGCCGCGCACCGGGTAATGAATCGAAGCACCCAGCATCGCCGCCGCCGAGGCTTCATTCGAGCAAGCCTCGACCTGCACGCCCAGCTCGGCCACCAGCTCCCTCGCCTGCACCATCACATCGAGCAAATGCGAGACCGGCGCACCCTGATACCCGCCGATATAGCTCACGCCTGACTGCAGCAAGGCCTTGGTAATCGCGAGGATGCCCTCGCCGTGGAATTCGTCCCCCTCACCCAGCCGCAACTGTTCGATTTGTTTTCTAAATGATATTTCCATTGCTGAGCGCCCAGAGAAACCCTCGCGATGATAATCGGTCTATCTTCAGTCAGTCGCTGGATCGGCGCAAAACCTAGGGATTATCAGCGCCCGGCAAACGCAAAAAATTTAAAAAAAGCAATACCTTGCAAAATCTTCTTTAAATAATTGCACTCGCACGCCTGTAAAAGTATTATTAGGTTTAAATCGTGACTTATCGGTATTTCTTTTCCAGAGGCTCAAGGAGAACAGCATGCTGATGTCGACCATGGCGAACCGTTACGCGCACCAGCTGCTGAAATCTCGCGCAGCGGGCACGCTGCTGCCCGCGCTGACCGAAGAGGCGAGCCTGAGCATTGAGGATGCCTACGACATCGCGCGCAGCATCATCGATATCCGCATCGCGCAGGGCGAAACACCCGTGGGCCGCAAGATCGGTTTTTCGAACCGGAAGCTGTGGCACCGGTACGGCAAATCCGCCCCGATCGAGAGCCCCATCTGGTCCACGCTGTTCGACAGCACCGTTGAATTCTCGATGGACAACGTGGCACTTCACAAATTGACCAGAGCATCACAGCCGCGCATCGAGCCGGGGCTGGTGTTCAAGCTGGCGCGCACGCCGGATCCAGAGACCGATCTGAATGGCCTGGCCGATTGTCTCGAATGGATGGCGAATGGTTTCGAAGTCGTTACCTCGCCATTCCGTCAGTGGTCCTTCGAGTCAGCCGACGCGGTCGCCGCCTTCGGACTTCATCGCGCACTGATCGTCGGTGAACCAAAAATGCTGTCGCGCCAGAGCAGACACAACCTCGCGGGCGTGTTGGCAGGAGCATCCCTGTCGCTGTCGAGATCAACCGCCGACAGCACCGCACTCTGCGCAGCAGGTGTCGGCAGTGATGTGCTGGATAGCCCCCTGCATGCGTTGTATTCGCTCCATCAGCAACTCAGATCGCAAACCCAGTTTTCCGCATTGCAGGCCGGTGAGCTGATCATGACCGGCAGCTGGACGGATGCACTGCCCGTCAAGCGCGGCGAGGTCTGGTCGTCGGCGTTCTCTCAGCTGAACCTGCCGGGACTCAACCTCTCGTTCAGCTAAAACTCCGCAATCACAGGGCAGCAGGTCGTCCGAACGACACTTGTCTTCTGGTCTACCTGCTGCACCCTTCCGGCTGCACCTTTCCTGCCCCTCCCCGTTACGCTTCCGACGCCGCGCCTGCTTAGTTGAGTTATCCGCTATTCAATAGATAAAAACAATCAATTAGTGATTATCTATAGCCTCAAATAAAGTCGGTCGTCTGCTCGAACCCCCTCTCAGAGCGGTCCGGCGGAGATCATCGCCTTCCATGACGAGAGACGAGCGAACGCATGACAATTCATTAGCAAAATGAATACAATCCTCCCCTCATTCGATCAAGGAGCGCCCATGGCTATCGATACCACCGACATTCCCAAAATGGATTTCGGCATCACCGACACCGACCGCAGACAGATCATCGAAGGACTCAAGCGCCTGCTTGCCGATACCTACACGCTGTACCTGAAGACGCACAATTTTCATTGGAACGTCACTGGCCCCATGTTCCAGACGCTGCACCAATTATTCATGACGTTCTACACGGAGCAGTGGGCGGCCGTCGATCTGATTGCCGAGCGCATCCGTGCAATGGGCGCCCCGGCTCCGGGCACCTATGAAGAATTCGTCAAGCTGACCACCATCAAGCCCAGCAATGGACTGCCCAAGGCACGCCAGATGATCATTGAGCTGGTCGAGGGTCAAGAAGCCGTGGCGCGCACGGCGCGCAAGATGTACTCGGTCGCAGCACAAGCTGACGATCAGCCAACTTGCGACCTGCTCACCCAGCGCATGCAGATTCATGAGAAAAATGCGTGGATGTTGCGCAGTTTGTTGGAAGAATAAGCTTGGCGGGGCACGGAAGACGCTCTGTGCTCCCGTCAGGCAACGACACTCATGGTAGATCGTCAATACATCGAGATCTACTCCCTAATGCCATAGCTATGGAAGTATAGGGCAGTAAAGCTCAGCAAGGAGTGCCTCAACTGCAAAAGGGCAGTGAACTGCATCTTCGCTGAAGAGCTTCTTTGTTGGAGAGTTACTGCAATGGATCCGGTTGGCAAAAAAACTTTACCTAGAGAAGATACACAGCCACAACAACTATCCCCTAAGGGATCGCATCTTGGCGAGAAGTTTATCGCTTTTTTCGCCAGAGCAGGACAAGGTATTGAAAATCTTTTCGGCAGCTTACCCAAAGCTGGCAATCATATCACTCGATTTTTCACACGCATAGCCGACACGTTTTCTGACCGCAAGCGGCAAGAGCACTTGGCAACCAATCACATCACTGAGCAGTTGTCCGGGCATAACGCCAACGCCACTACCAACGTTCACACTACGACCCACCCGAATAAAACGCGTCTACGCAAAGACTCGCCAGCAGAAGATATCCCGATACGCATTCTCGACCTAAACGCTCTCGAAAAAAAAGAAGATAAAACAGAAAATTATGCTACCCAAGAATTAAGTTATCCACATACCGAACTAGACGCTGGTAGCGAGAATCAGAAAATTTTCGAAGAAAAAAAACTATTTTCAGAATGCCACCGCCGATACACAGCAACCCAAAATGCAAAATGGCTCAGCCAATGGGAAAATAGCAGGGAACGTGGGAACGGTTTTGACAAAGATGAGCAAAAACTGATATTCGAGTGGTTGACCAACCACGTCAGAAATCACGCTGAGTCGAATAAAGGCGTGCAGCGGCTACCAAAACAAAGACAATTGAGCGAAGAAATGGCATCGCCCTCTCTATCAGGGAAATCCTATATAGAGCGCCTGCGAATACTAGTAGAAAAAATTGAAACCGCAGAGGCAGAAAAAAACAACCAGCTGTTTAATTATGATCCACTGACCCCAGAGGCAGTCCTCGACGTCGATTCAAGAAGACCTCCTCACATTCAAAATGGCTTCATCTCACGAGAAGAAGAAAATACTCTCGTTAAGTACTTGGATAATGAAGATTGGTTTAAAGAACTGGGAAATTCGGGCACCCACCCAAGCTCGTACCAGAAAAGGAGTATAAAAAAACCGCCTGCTTGACCGTCGTCATTTGGAATTAAACAGCCTTATCCCCGCCTCATCCATCTGCCGCTGCTCTTGTTTGGCAGCGTCGGCCGCTGCATTACGC
>JBEGNF010000067.1:0-15386 GCA_041182625.1 Pseudomonadota bacterium
AATTCATCCATCTACGCCTGCATTCCGAGTTTTCCATTGCCGACGGACTAGTGCGCATCGACGAACTGGTCAAAGCTGCCGCCGCCGACCGTCAACCCGCCGTCGCCGTGACCGATCTGGGCAACCTGTTTGGCATGGTGAAGTTTTACAAAGAAGCGCGCGGCAAGGGCGTCAAGCCCATCATTGGCTGCGATGTCTGGATCAGTAATAACGAGGACCGCGACAAGCCCTTCCGTCTGCTGCTGCTAGTAAAAAATCATGAGGGTTATCTGCAACTGTGCGAGCTGCTGTCCCAAGCGTGGTTGGCGAATCAGCATCGTGGTCGCGCCGAGATACGCATCGAATGGCTGGAGGCCTTGCAGAACAAGAGCGGATTGATCGCGCTGTCCGGCTTTCAGCTGGGTGATATCGGCATGGCACTCGAAAACGGTAACTTCGCGCTGGCTGAGCGCTGTGCCACACGCTGGGCCAACATCTTTCCGGGACATTTTTACATCGAGGTGCAGCGCAATGGCAATCCGCGACTGGAGGGCTTGCTGCGTCAGTCGACTCAGCTGGCCGCTCAGCTGAAACTGCCAGTCGTGGCCACGCATCCGGTGCAGTTTTTGCGCGCGGAAGAGTTCACCGCACATGAAGCGCGCAGTTGCATCGCCGAAGGCGAGATACTGGCGAACACGCGCCGCGTGAAGCGCTTCACGCAAGAGCAGTATTTCAAGACCCAGGCCGAGATGGCCGAGCTGTTTGCCGACCTGCCCGCGGCGTTGGCCAACAGCGTGATCATTGCACAGCGCTGCAATCTGTCGCTCTCTCTGGGCAAGCCCCAGCTGCCGGATTTCCCGACACCCGATGGCATGAGCATTGATGATTTTCTGATTGCTCAGGCAAAGGATGGTCTTGAGCAGCGTCTCATTCAGCTTTACCCGAATGCGCAGCAGCGCGAGGCGGAGCGCGAACGTTACGAATCGCGACTGAAATTCGAGACAGACACCATCATCAAGATGGGTTTTCCCGGCTACTTCCTGATCGTGGCCGACTTCATCCAATGGGCGAAGCACAATGGCGTGCCGGTCGGTCCGGGTCGGGGCTCGGGTGCGGGCTCGCTAGTCGCTTATGCGCTGTCGATCACCGATCTTGATCCTTTGCAATACAACTTGCTGTTCGAGCGTTTCCTCAATCCTGATCGCGTGTCGATGCCTGACTTTGATATCGACTTCTGCCAGGAAGGTCGCGACCGCGTGATCCAGTATGTCAAAGAGCGCTACGGTAAAGAGGCCGTGTCGCAGATCGCGACGTTTGGCACCATGGCCGCCAAGGGCGCGGTGCGTGATGTGGGTCGCGTGCTGGACTTCGGCTATAACTTCTGCGACGGCATTTCCAAGCTGATTCCTTTCAAGCCCGGCAAGCTGGTGACGATTGCCGATGCACTGGAAGAAGAGCCGCTCTTGAAAGAGCGCCGCGACAATGAAGAAGAGGTCCGGCAGCTGCTGGAGCTGGCGCAACAGGTCGAAGGCATTGCCCGCAATGTCGGCATGCATGCCGGCGGCGTGTTGATCTCGCCCGGCAAGCTGACGGATTTCTGCCCGCTGTACACGCAAGGCACCGATGGCGGCGTGGTATCGCAGTACGACAAAGATGATGTCGAGGCCATCGGTCTGGTGAAGTTTGACTTTCTCGGGCTGACCACGCTGACGATTCTGGATCGTGCGGTGCGCTACATACGTCAGCTGGATCTCTCGATGGCTGATTTCAGTCTTGATACCGTGCCGCTGAATGACAGTGCCACGTATCAGTTGCTCGCGCAGGCAAAAACAGTCGCCGTGTTCCAGCTTGAAAGTCGCGGCATGCAGGGCATGCTGAAAGATGCGCGCCCTGACCGCTTCGAAGACATCATTGCGCTGGTGGCGCTGTATCGTCCCGGCCCGATGGATCTGATTCCGGATTTCTGTCGCCGCAAGCACGGTGAAAAATTCGACTATCCCGATCCGCGTGCAGAACCCATTCTCTCCGAGACCTACGGCATCATGGTCTACCAGGAGCAGGTGATGCAGATGGCGCAGGTCATCGGCGGCTACTCGCTGGGCGGTGCCGATCTGTTGCGCCGTGCAATGGGTAAAAAGAAACCCGAGGAAATGGCCGAGCATCGCCAGATCTTCCGCGATGGCGCTGCCAAGAGCGGACTGGCTGAGCACAAAGCCGACGAAATCTTCGACCTGATGGAGAAGTTCGCCGGCTACGGCTTCAACAAATCGCATGCCGCGGCGTATGCGTTGCTGTCGTATCACACCGCGTATCTGAAGACTCACCATCCTGCCGCGTTCATGGCGGCCAACTTGTCGCTGGCCATGGATGACACCGACAAGATCAAGGTACTCGTCGAAGACGCGTTGGACACCTGCGCACTGACGCTACTGCCCCCGGACATCAATCTGTCGGTGTATCGCTTTACGCCAGTCAACGATCCGGGCAAACGAGCCGACCGCATTCGTTATGGTCTGGGCGCGATCAAGGGCACCGGTCAGAACGCGATCGAGGCCATCAACGCGGCGCGGCAGGACGGACCTTTTACTGACTTGTTCGATTTCACGCGCCGCGTCGACAAGCGCCAGATCAACCGTCGCACCATTGAATCGCTGATCAAGGCAGGCGCATTTGACAGTCTGGGCGTGAACCGTGGCGTGCTGTTGGCCTCGGTCGCGTTGGCGATGGAAAGCGCCGAGCAGGCCGAAGCATCGGCTAATCAGGTCAGCTTGTTTGACATCGATGACAGCGGTTTCGACGACCGGCCGCAGTATCTTGACGCACCCGAATGGACCGAAAAGGAAAAACTCACCGAAGAAAAATCCGCACTGGGTTTTTATCTATCCGGGCATTTATTCAATGCCTATGCAGACGAGGCACGCAAGTTCGCGCGCACCCAACTCGCCGATTTGTCACCCAGCCGTGAGCCCAAGCTGATTGCTGGCATCATCTCTGGGTTGCGCACACAGATGACGCAGCGCGGGCGTCTACTGATTGTTACGCTCGATGACAACACCGCGCAGGTCGAAGTCACGGTGTACAACGAAGTTTTCGACAGTCATCGCGCACTGTTCAAGGAGGACGA
This sequence comes from Pseudomonadota bacterium, assembly GCA_041182625.1. GTDB lineage: Bacteria > Pseudomonadota > Gammaproteobacteria > Burkholderiales > Burkholderiaceae_D > Pernthalerella. The sequence continues at coordinate 3,104 of JBEGNF010000067.1, forward strand.
GTTCCTTGCGGTGCAGGGCAAAATCTCCGAGGATCGTTTTTCCGGCGGCTTGCGTATCACCGCAGATCGCGTGATGGATATTGCGACTGCGCGCGCGGCTTTTGTGAAGGCCTTGCGCCTGTCCATGAATGGTCAGGCTGATGCGCAGCGGCTGCGCGAGCTGATTGAGCCTTTTCAGCAGTCGAGAGATTCTTGCCCTATCGTCGTTCAGTATGCGAAGAATGGTGCGCTGGGTGAGCTGCGCCTCTCGGATGCCTGGCGCGTTCGTGCTGATGACGCGCTGCGCGCAAAGCTGTCGGACTGGCTGAGTCCTGATAACGTCTGGTTTGAATACTGATGTCTCTGTCTGCCACTTTCAGGCGCATTCTCGGTCTGCTGAAGCCCCACACCGCGCGCATGGTCGTCGCGCTGTGCGCGATGCTGGTCACGGCGGCCACCGAGCCGGCGGTGGCCGGCATGATGAAGCTGCTGCTCGATAACGGTTTTTCCGAGACGCGCAGCTTTTCGATTTGGATGGTGCCATTGTTCGTAGTGGGTATCTTCGTCATCCGGGGCTTGTCCACCTTTACCACCACGTATCTGATGTCCTCCGTGTCGGGGCTGCTGATGTCGACACTGCGCCAGCAGATGTTCAGCCGTTTGCTGGATGTACCACTCAGCTACTACCGCGACAACTCCACCGGCAAAGTGATCAGCGCAATGATGATCGAGGTAAACCAGATCCTCGACATGATCCGCAATGTGATGATTGTGCTGATCCGTGACAGCCTGACCGTGATCGGACTGCTCGGTTACCTGTTCTGGCTGAACTGGAAGCTGACGCTGGTGACGATCACCCTGGGCCCAGCTATCGCCTTTGTCGTTCGCCTGACCGCCAAGCGACTCAAGCGTCTGATTGAAGAAAACCAGCACATGAATGCCGAGATCACGCAGACCATCGAAGAGACGATGCGCGCGCAGCAAGTGATCAAAATCTTCGGTGGACAGCGCTACGAGGCGAATCGTTTCAACGACCGCTCAGAACGCCTGCGGCGTTTCATGCTGAAGACGGCCAGCACCATGGCCACGACCGAGCCGATCACGCAGTTCATCAATTCATTCTCTGTGTCCGTGATCATCATGATCGCGCTGTCGCAGGCGGGCGATGGCCAGATGACCGTGGGTGGTTTTGCTTCCTTCATCACGGCCATGCTGATGACGCTCACACCGCTCAAGCATCTCGCCGCAGTCAATGGCCCGCTACAGCGCGGCCTTGCCGCGGGCACCACGGTGTTCGGCATCATCGACGCGATGCCCGAGCGCGAGCATGGCCAGCTGCTTCGTCAGCGCGCGACGGGCAGGCTGGATTTCGAGAACGTGGGATTTTCCTATCCCGGCCAGCGCCAGCCTGCGCTGGCCGACATACAGCTATCGGTGGCTCCCGGTGAAACGGTCGCGCTGGTCGGCATGTCGGGCGGTGGCAAGTCCACGCTCGTGAACCTCGTGCCCGAGTTTTATACGCCAAGTTCCGGGCGCATTTTGCTCGACGGGCAGCCAATCAGCGAGATTGCGTTGACGAGTCTGCGCGCGCAGATGGCCATGGTCAGCCAGAATGTGGTGCTGTTTGATGATACGGTGGCCGCAAACATCGCCTACGGCGATGCGAATCCCGACAGGGCGCGCATTGAAGCGGCCGCCAAAGCGGCTTATCTTGAAGAAGTGATCGCAGGGCTGCCGGACGCCTACCAGACCCAGATCGGTGACAACGGCATGCGGCTTTCCGGCGGCCAGCGACAACGGCTGGCCATTGCGCGCGCCATCTACAAGAATGCGCCCATCCTCATTCTGGACGAAGCGACCTCGGCGCTGGATACTGAATCCGAGCGCGCGGTGCAGGCTGCGCTGGATCGGCTGATGCAAGGCCGTACCACCCTCGTCATTGCGCACCGGCTCTCCACGATTGAGCATGCGGATCGTATCGTGGTGCTGCAGGATGGCCGCATCGCGGAGACCGGCACCCATGCTGAGCTGCTGGCACGCAATGGCGTCTATGCGCATCTGTATCACTTGCAGTTCGCTCGGGAGAGTTGAGTCGCCGAGCAGCCGAGCTGCTGCATCGCTGCATCCCTGAATGGAACCAGCAATACAAAAACCAGGAGACATCATGAGCCAGGCCCTCCCCCTATCTAAATTCCCTGTCCCTGAGCTGAAAGACCTGCCGGAAGATATACGCACGACGATACTCGCCGTGCAAGAAAAAGCCGGCTTCGTACCGAATGTGTTCCTGACACTGGCTCATCGTCCGGCCGAGTTTCGTGCGTTCTTTGCGTACCACGATGCGCTGATGCTCAAAGAGACCGGGAGCCTGACCAAGGCCGATCGCGAGATGATCGTCACGGCGACCAGCGCCAAGAATCATTGCCTGTACTGCGTGGTCGCGCACGGTGCGCTGCTGCGTATCTATGCCAAGAATCCGCTGGTGGCGGATCAGGTCGCAGTCAATCACCTGAAGGCAGACATCACGCCACGGCAGAAAGCGATGCTGGATTTCGCGATCAAGGTCTGTCTCGATTCCGCCTCGGTGACCGAGGAAGATTATGAACGGCTACGCGCCCAGGGCTTTGATGATGAAGATATCTGGGATATCGCCGGCATTACCGCATTCTTCGGCCTGTCGAATCGCATGGCCAATGTGATCAGCATGCGGCCTAATCCCGAGTTTTTCCTGATGGGGCGGGTGGAGAGGTCGAAGTCTTCCTGAGACCGTCGTCACCAGAGGCTCTCGGCTTCCAGAAGGCCTCATAGGTCGGTGATTTGTTCAGGATGCTCTCATCCGTCACTGCCTGCAGATGGCGTTCATACGCCTCTGCACTGATAGTCGAGAACAGCGAGATCCCCAGCCCGAAGCGCGTATCCTTGCCATGGGTGAGTCCTAGCAAATCCAGTAAAGAAGGCGTGACATCGAAATGCGTCATGGCTGTCCGTGCTGGCAGACGTTCCAGTGGACTGAGTATCTTGAAGTAGACATGGCGGTCTCCACGGAACTGCACACTTTGCTTCATGCTGTTCATGAACGGATGATCGCCCATCAGCACTACCACGGTGTTGTTCAGCAGGCCTTCTTTTTTTAAATCGGTCACAAAGTTGGCCAGAAAGCGCGAATTGCAGTGAAACGCGCCGGCGAAATCACCCTGTTTTTCATCGTCGGTACAGCGTGGCGAGGGAATACCATGGGGGAAGTGATTGTCTTGCGTGATCAGCGTGAGATTGAAGGGCGTGCGCTTATGACCATGTTCACGCAGCACAGCTTTGGCCTGCTCCAGCAAGACATCATCATGCAGACCAAAGCCCCAGCTGCTGAACTCTGAGGCATCTACACCGCGCTGCTTCCATTCCTCCCGCCCCAGCAAATGATCATAACGGTGCGTGCGATAAAACTTGTCTAGACCGGAATAAGCCAGATGATGACCCACCAAGAAGTATTGCTCGTAGCCTGAGGCGTTCAGCACATCGCCGAGACAGATGGCGCCCGGAAAAAAATCATCCGTCGCGAAACTATGGAATTTATTCGCAAAAAACGGTTTCAGCGGTGCGCTGCACTGGCTAGAGAACATGCCGGCGATGGTCCAGTGGGTGCCTGGCGCAGCAGGGAAGGTGGGTATTTCAGTGCCGTCGAGTTGTCTGATCGGGGCAATCGCATCGCGACCCACCAGCGCCGCATCACCCATGGTGCGTTCGAGTGATTCCACATAAATCAGCAAAAGATTCTTCTTCGCTGGAGTGGCGCTCAGGTGATTGACATCGGGCACGTGATACAGCGCACTGAATTTGTCTTCGCCAAGACTGATCCGGACAAAATGAAACAGCTCAATCTGATAAAGAAACAGTACGGTGGTAAACAGCGCCAGGAAAAGACTCAATCCCAAGCTAGTGAGTCCGAGATAAAACTGACCAGCTAGTTGGCTGGCTAACCGCAGACCTTGTAGCGACAGGAAACGATGGCTGGCCATCGCCGTCGCGATCCGCTGTATCAGCAGGCCCATCACATACAACGCGGCGGTGATCGCCACCGTGGGCAGGATCACCCAGCGGATGGCATCCAGTATCAGATACAAATCGATACCGGTCAGGCTGTTGAGCCCCAGATCAAAATGAAAAAAGATTTGTTCAACGGTGAGCCGGTTGCCGAAGACACTGCGCAGCCAGCCATACGTAGCGACTAGCAGAACGCTGAGACCATAGCAGCCATAGCGGACAGCGGTCTTGCGTGAACTGCGGGAGCGCGCGAGCAGCGTGGGGGTCTCGGAAGGAGAAGACATGCAGCCCCAAAATATTGTTGTTGGGCAACATGCATTCTAGCTTCTTTCTGGATGACAACTAGGCATTTGGGGCTGGCGGAACCCCTGTTGGTCGCGGCTGAGTCCATCTTTTGCTGCCTCATGCCAAGGTATGAGGGCATGGCGATGGTTTGTATAATCGTGCAGTTTCCGCATTCCTGGGCCCAATACAGCCCGCCCCTCAAGCCGCCGATGACTATTGCAAGAAAACTAAAATTCGCGGCGTTTTATCTCTATCTGAAACTGCTGCGCGCCCGCCGGGGCGCGCCCGTGCTCGGCCCGCTGGAGCAGCGGCTCCTAGCGCAACGGAGGGTGGCGCTCGGAGCGCCAGCCGAGGCTGAGCTACCTGAGGCGCGCTCAGTGCGGAATGCTTTCTGGATTCGAGGAAGCTTCGCTGAAGGCGAGATCGCGCCCCAGTTGCAGGCGCTGGTCATATCCCGTCAGCTCAAGTTTGGCAATGCGATACTGCAGCTGACCAATGCGATACAGGTCGCGCGTGAGCTGAAGGTATCCACGGTTTACCATCGTGGGTTTGATTTTCTCAGCGATCGCGCTCAGATCGGGCCGATCACCCTGATCAAAGGCGTGCCAGCGCATGAGAACTACCTCGCCAGCAGCTTTTTCCCTAACGCCTTGCTGGAGAAAATCTGCGTGGCGCCCGAGCCGCGTTACCAGATTGCCCGCAGCCTGGCGCCCTGGCTGACCCTGCAACACAGCCTCGTTGCAAAGCTCGACACGCGCCGGCATCTGTATATTCATATTCGCGCGGGTGACATCTGCACCAAGGCGTCGCCTCATCCGCTGTACGGGCAGCCACCGCTGGCTTTCTATACCTGTATTCTGCGTCTGCAGTCATGGGACAAAGTCGTGCTGATATTCGAGAACCGACACAACCCAGTGATCGATGCGCTGATAGCTTTTTTGGCATCCGAACGTATCCCCTGTGAGATCCAGTCGCATCACCTCGATGCCGATGCTGCACGATTGCTCGAGGCCGAAAACATCGTGATCGGAAGAGGTACCTTTGTCTACCCTATGCTCTGCATCTCCGAGCATGTACGCCGGGTTTTTTATTTCGAATACGATAGTGCAGATGAATGGGGGCTTTACCAGTCCGGGATACAGTTTGTACGGGTGACCGACAAGACCGGAACTTACCGCGATAGTGTACTCAAACGCTGGCTGAACACTGCCGAGCAGCGCGCGCTGATGCTGAATTACAGCGAAGATAATCTGGCATTGGGAGACGCTGAATAAATCTACGTTTTTTGGCGAGCCAGCGCCGCTGTGCGACGCGGGGGCCAGTAAAATCAAGGATTTGGTGGGACCGACCCTGTCACAACAGTTTTTAGATTTATTTAATCAGTGCTTCCACTAGCGGCTTGATCTCGTCTGACAAAATATACGAAGTAATGAAAACTAGCGTTATCTTCACGACCTACAATTCCCCTGCGTGGCTTGAGAAAGTCTTGTGGGGTTTTTTTGCGCAGACCTATCAGGATTTTGAAATCATCATCGCGGATGATGGCTCGCGCGACGAGACACGGCAACTGATCCAGCGAATGAGTGCGACCTCACCGATGCCATTGCGCCATGTCTGGCAAGTGGACGATGGTTTCCAAAAAAGCCGGATACTCAACAAGGCAATCGCTGCCGCGCAGGGGGAATATCTGATTTTTACCGATGGCGATTGCATACCGCGCGAGGATTTTGTGGCTGAACATCTGCGACATGCGGAAGATGGCTGTTATCTGTCCGGGGGTTATTTCAAGCTGCCGCTTGATATCAGCAAGGCCATCACGCAGGAAGATGTCAACAGCCGTCGCGTGTTTTCTCCGGATTGGCTGCGTCGGTGCGGCATGGCGATGGGGGTCATCAAGGCATGGAAGCTGACTCTGCGCGGCCCACTGGGTGACCTGCTCAATCATTTACCCGTCAAGGCCTCTTGGAATGGGCATAACTCGTCCTGCCACAAAAAATGGGCCATTGCTGTCAATGGTTTTGACGAGAACATGCAATACGGTGGGCAGGATGCTGAATTCGGTCGGCGCTTGAGGCATCTGGGAGTTAAAGCCAAGCGTATACGCTATTCCACCATCTGCGTCCATCTTGAGCATGGCCATGGCTATGTGACGCCGGAGATGAAGGCCAACAGCGCCCGTATCCGCGAGCACACCAAAAAACACCGACTGACCTGGACCGCTGTCGGTCTCGACCAATACATCCTTCCCGATGGAACGCCACGCAAAGTGAGCGAGGAGAAAAACACGTGATCTCTGCTTCACAGCCCGTGCTCGTGCTCTGCATGAAGTGGGGGAAAGCTTACGGCCCGGAGTATGTGAACCGATTGAGGAATGGCGTCGCACGCCACCTCAGCTATCCGCATCGTTTCATTTGCTTCACGGATGATGTAAACGGCATCGATCCTGGCATAGAGACTTTTCCATTGCCCGACCTCGGGCTGCCGCCTGAGCACAAAGATCTTCGCTGGCGAAAACTCGCGATTCTTGGCAAAGATGTGTGCGGACTGCAGGGCACCGCGCTATTTCTTGATCTTGATCTGGTCGTGGTCGATCGGCTGGAGCCTTTGTTTGATTATCCCGGCAAGTTTCTGATCATCCGCGACATGGATCTGTTTCGTTCCAAGCCGCTGCGCAAATTGAATCCCGAGCGTGACCGTTTTCTGAACATGGTCGGTAATTCGTCCGTGTTCCGGATGGAGATGGGTGCGCACAGCGATGTGCTGGAAGAATTTGTCCGCGACCCCGTCGCTGCGCAAAGCGCTTTCAAGATTTCGCAGCAATTCATGAGCGATGCGCTGCACCGGCGCGGCTTGCTCGCGTACTGGCCAAGGGAATGGTGCGTCAGTTTCAAGAATGATTGCATCCCGCGTTATTGGCGAAGTTATTTCCGCAATCCATTTATTCCGGAAGGAGCAAAGATTGTCGTATTTGCGGGTAATCTGAAGATGCAAGATGTGGTCGAGGGTAGGGGCAGCACATGGTATCGACGTATCGGGAATATTGATTGGCTGCTGCGCGAGTGGCAATAATCACGGGATTGAGTCTTATCATATGCCACGTTTTTTCATTTATTTTTCTCTGCTGATCAGAAATTGGTGGTCCCATGCGCCAGTGACTGATCCGTCCTCTGGCGTGGTGGTCACGCTTACATCGCATGGGGGCAGGCTACGACAAGCTTTTGCGGCGATAGAAAGTATCGGATCGGGGATAAAAAGACCTGCCCGCATCGTTCTCTATCTGAATGAGAAGAATGCACATACAGGACTACCTGTTTCATTAAAAAAGCTGGCCGCACGTGGTTTGGAAATCTGTTACTGCGAAGATGTCGGCCCTCATACCAAGTACTATCCCTACCTGATGTCTGAGCCTCGGTTGGATTTGCCACTGGTGACCGCCGACGACGACAAGCTGTACGGAAAAGACTGGTTAAAAACACTGTTTGATCGATGGAAGGATCAGCCGGAATTCATCCACTGCTTCCGGGCACGTGAAATCAGAATCGATGAGCACGGCATAGAGCCTTACTGGAATTGGCCGGAATGCGAATCAGACCAACCCTCTTTCCTGCATTTTGCTACAGGAGTGAGTGGGGTAATTTATCCACCATCGTTCCAGAAGGCGCTTAAAAATGCGGGTGATGAATTTCGTGAGCTATGTCCAAAGGCAGACGATATATGGCTTCATGTGATGGCGCTAAGGCATGGATATCCGGTCAGGCAAATCGGTCATGACAGCGTGGAGTACCCGGGTATACCGGGATCCAGTCGCTATGCGTTGCGGCGTACAAATGTGGATGAGTGCGGGAACGACAAGCAGATTGCGCGAACTTATCTACCCGATGATATTCATCAGTTACGTGAAGTTGCCAGGAAATCCTGAGAGAGTCTATTCACCATGAGTGTCAGCCTGATAGTCAGCATCTATCATTCGCAAGCTGATTTGCCTCTGCTGCTCAGCGCGCTTTCTCAACAGAGCAAGGTGCCAGATGAAATCATCTTTGCTGAGGATGATATAAGTAATGATACGGTAGAAATACTCCGAGAAGGCAAGAAGCGTTATCCTCATCTTAAAATGAAACTGGTGCAGCATGAGGATCGGGGATTCCGGAAGGCTGAGATTGCAAACAAAGCAGTATCGATTGCAAGAAACGACAAGTTGGTTTTTCTGGACGGAGATTGTCTTCCTCATCGACATTACGTCAAAGTCTATGCGGAGAATGTCGCCAAGGACAAATTACTGAATGCAAGGCCCGTGAGGCTGTTTACTCGGCACCGCGAGTTGTTTCTAGACGAAGAGGGTGGGTACAGACCGCCAGCGACGATATCCGTCCTCAGGCTTGCTGATCCGCCACGTCGCTATTGCATTTATCTTCCGTTCTACCCCATCAGTCAGCGTTATAGCGCCATGTATGGCAGCAGCTGGTCTTGCATGAAAAGCCAGTTTTTACAGGTCAATGGTTATGACGAGCAGTTTTGTATTGGTGGCTATGGTTACGAAGATACTGATCTTTCTCACCGGTTCAATAGGCTCGGCGTACAGTGTTACGTCCCGAAATTCCGTACAATTTATTATCATTTTTTCGATCCGGGCGGTGCGGAGGCCAAAGAAGCAGGCAAGCGAGTTAACAAGCAACTGCTGGATGCCAACGATAAAAAATATTTGGTGAGTTGTGAACTTGGTATCAGTCAATGGATGGGAAAGATAGAGCCCGTCTGGACATGCGATTAAGCTCCGCGGGTCTTTTCCTAAACGACGCAGGGATGAATCAATGGCGTATCTGAGCAAAGAACAGCTAGACAAGTTGGGATTTCGTCGCATTGGAAATAATGTACGTATCAGCGACAAAGCAGCGATCTATGACCCTGAGCGAATCGAAATCGGTGACCACAGCCGCATCGATGATTTTTGCATTATCTCGGGTTCAGTCAAGATTGGCGCCTACTGCCATGTCACCCCGATGTGTCTGATCGCTGGCTAGATATCGCCGATTTTTGTACGTTTGCTTACGGTGTCAAAATCTTCAGCCAATCTGATGATTACACTGGAGAGACTATGGCGAATTCTCTGATTCCAAAAAAATACAAGAAAGAGATTTTTTCTGCAGTGTCTGTAGAGCAGCATGCGATTGTGGGCGCGGGATCTATCATCATGCCCGGCGTGATACTGCGGGAGGGAACCGCGGTCGGCGCGATGGCGCTGGTAACTCGTAGTACAGAGGCTTGGGGAATCTATACTGGCATACCCGCCCGGCGCCAGCGGGACAGAAGCAAGAAGCTGTTGTCGCTTGCTGATCAATTCATCAGGGAACAAAGTGATTCCATTTAACCGACCTCCTTACACTGGGAATGAGGATCAATATGTCCTCGCTTCCATCAGGAGCGACAAGATATCAGGAGATGGCTTTTACAGCCGTCAGTGCGAGCAATGGTTCCAAGCGAAGCTTCCCTGCAAAAAGGCTTTGCTGACGCCCTCCTGTACTCATGCCCTTGAATTAGCCGCTTTGCTGCTGGAGCTGAAGCCAGGCGATGAAGTTATTTTGCCTAGCTATACCTTCGTCAGCACGGCCAATGCATTTGTACTACGCGGGGCAGTACCGGTTTTCGTGGATATTGATCCAGCCACGATGAATATTGATCCTGACGCTATCCTTCCCGCCATCACTGACAAGACTCGAGCGATCGTGGTCGTCCATTACGCGGGCGGTGCCTGCGATATGGACCGCATCATGAAAATCGCGGAGCGTCACAAGCTTTTTGTGGTCGAAGATGCTGCGCAAGCTATGCTAAGTACATACAAAGGTAAGGCCTTGGGCACCTTTGGTGATTTCGGTACGCTCAGTTTTCATGAAACAAAAAATTTTACCAGCGCAGGTGAGGGTGGTTTGTTAATTGTTAACCGAGAATCTCTTATTGATCGTGCAGAAATCATCCGAGAAAAAGGAACCAACCGCAGTCGCTTCTTCCGTGGCATGGTGGACAAATATACTTGGGTAGACCTGGGCAGCAGCTACCTACCAGGCGATGTGCAAGCTGCCTATCTTTGGGGGCAATTGGAGGATGCAGAGAAGATAGCGGGCTCTCGGATGCGTTGCTGGCAGCGTTACGAGCGACAGCTTGGCATGCTCGAACAGGAGGGGCATGCGGATCTGCCTCGATTTATGAGCAATAGCAATCATAATGCGCACTGTTTTTATATAAAACTGCGCGACCCGGAATCAAGAGCAGATTTGATTAATTATTTAAAAAACGCAGGTGTTTTATCAGTGTTTCATTACGTTCCTCTTCATTCTTCCGAGGCTGGTAAGAAATTCGGACGCTTTCACGGAGAGGATCGATACACTACTCGCGAGAGCGAACGGCTGCTTAGATTGCCATTGTTTTACTCATTAACTGACGACCAGATCGATTACATTTCCGGGAAAGTTCGCGATTTTTTTTCATCGACGAATAAAAAAAATCAATGAAGCGCTACCTTGTCTTTGCTCCTCCCTACAAAGAAATTCGTGGCGGAGCCATCGTCTTGCACAAGCTATGTCATTTACTGAACACTCTGGGCGCCAAAGCCGAGATCTTTCCGTTGTTCGAGAATCACGAAATCAATCGCTTGAATGTCTGGCAAACGCTACCTCAGTTTCTGAGGCGCTCGTTTCGTTGGTCGGTGAAGCCATTTGCAACGAATCCACATCTGAATACGCCAGTCACGCGCTCCATCGGTTCCTATAAAGACAAAGATGATTGGATCGCAGTCTATCCTGAAGTCACTTTGGGCAATCCCCTGGGGGCAAGGCATGTAGTGCGCTGGTTATTGCATAATCCGGGATTCCACAAAGGCACTTTCTATTTCGGCTCTGGCGAGCTTGTCTACAAATTTAATAGTGCGATTCAGGATTTTCATTACCCCGGATCGGTATTGTCATCGCATCATCTGGAGGTGATTCACTACCCGCTTGAGTTCTATAATCTCGATGGCGTAGTCGAAGCGCGCAAAGGCACTGCCTACTGCCTGCGCAAGGGCCGCCACAAGAAGCTTCAGCACAGTGCCGACGATGCCATTCTTATCGACGGCAAGTCACATCGGGAAGTTTCGGCTATTTTCAAGCGGGTAGAGCGTTTTATTTCTTATGATACCTACACTGCGTACTCGCGATTTGCCTCGCTCTGTGGATGTGATTCGATTGTGATCCCTGATGAGGGTGTCACGCTCGATCAATGGTACGCAAATCCCCAAGATCGGTATGGTGTGTCGTACGGGTTTGATGGTATTGAAGAGGCCAGGGCAACACGTTCCAAGATGCGAGAGCGCATTCTCGCCCAAGAGGAAAAAAGTCTTAATACCGTCAGGGTATTTATCAGCGAGACGCAGAATTTGTTCGCTAAGGCGTAATTGTCAGGAGTGTTTCGGCGAGGCCTCGGACATCTGCATGTCAATGTCACTTCTCCTACGCCCACTGGTCGACGGCTACGAACTATAGCGCGGGTCAGCTCATAAAGCGGTGGTTGATTCAGCTACCAATAGGCTTTTTTTGAAATCTCAAAAAGGAAAATAGAAGGCTCTCCACGTATCGTCTGAGCATTTTGCTCGTGGAGATGGGTTTGAAATTTTCATCCTCCGCGCGTCCTGCCGCTCGCACCCGACTGGCGGTAATTCGGATGGCTATCGGAATAAGACCATGCCTGTTCAGGGAAAATCGGAGGAAACGCTCTGCAGGCAAGGGGCCGCCGGTTTTGTGGAGGTAATCAGGAATCAGATCGATACGATTTGAATAAGCATGGCAGGCCTGTGCGCTACCGATGGCGATCCGATCATTGACCCCACCGTACCACTGCCAGTCGGGCACACTAATGTAGCGTGCTGAACGACTGATCTGTTTGCGCAAGGCGTTTCCCAGGTTGTCGTGATACCGAAGATCGGGCCTCGCCAGCACGACCAGATCGGGCTGCCAAG
>JBEGNF010000068.1:0-11087 GCA_041182625.1 Pseudomonadota bacterium
GGCTCGAGTCGCCGCTCTGGCTCTGGCAATGCAACAACTGGCGTTTCGCCAAGCTGTAACTGCTCAACCGCCTTGCGCAGATCATCGACATTTATCATTTTCCCGTGCATCTTCGGTAGCATGGACCCAAGCAACTCCTGGTTACCCATAATCCATTCCTCATCCATGGTGATGAAGATCAAAGCAGCCTTTAGGTAGGGAAGGAGATCATCTTTGTAGGATCCGATGTCAAACAAAGTTTGCATTAAGTCAGACAAGGAGTCTCGAACATCAGGAAATTCTCGTAGAGCTTCTGGTTCATTCAAACAGTAGACAATTGTTCGCATCAACATAGATTGCGCCTGCGGGCTCCAACTCGACAAATTCTTGGGTTCTGGTTTTCCAAGCAGCGAAATCATCAGATCGTAAACTGTCTGCGCATGACCAAGGTGACGCATATGAAAATGATGCAAGGCGCCAAGCGTGGCAGAAACACTGTCTTTAGATGTCATGTCCGACAGCATTCCCAGCAGGGCTGAAGTGAGGCTCTTCACCGCGTCATTCAGCAAAATTCCGGAATGACTACGTGTCCGATCCATGGCTTTTACGAAACTGAACAAATTGGCGATACTCTGCTCTACCTTGTTGCCTCTTGAAAATTCCTTAACTCGCAACGAGATCTGACCCAGCATTCGTGAGCAAATCTGCTCGTAGGTGTTTCTATCTTTTACCAGCGACGTTCCACTACGCTGCTCAATTTCAAATACTATTCGCAAAAAGTTACAGCAGTTACCTAGACGCTGACCGTTTCGTTCCGCTAGATCTTTATCCGTTATGAACTGCATATACCGGCACAGCTGACTTACCAGTGTTTGTACTCGCTGATCTTCCGGCTGCAAGACACCCGCCCCAAGACAATCCTTGATCGCATTACTGATATTAGTGACCACCGCACCTTCGACAGGCGCTACAGTGAGCGTCCGCTGATGGTTATTGACGTCTTTTTTCCATAGCTTGAATTCATTTAGCGCCGCTCCATTCGTCAATCCAAGAACAAGATCACTCAATAGTGTTTTTTGTTCTTCTATATCGATCAGCGAGTATTTCATCACTGTGGAAATTTGTACCATGCACTTTCCTAGCTGACGAGTGTCAAGTGGCGCAACAAGCGTCGATGGTCTGGCATGCTCATCGTCGCCAGCGGTCCAGGTATGCATGATCTGAAGCGCCTTCTCGTAGGTTTGCCGGAGAATGTGGCTGCTTGCAGAAAAAATGCCTTGCTTGAGACCTCGCGAGAGCCAGTTAAGGCCATTGATCAACTGGGAGCTATCCCAGCTTTTTTCAAACATCTTTACTTCATTTGCATGTGCGAGCAGACTTTCGGTCACGCTGCTTAGCAAAGGTCGGGATTTATGAAAATCTGATGCAGATAGCAGTGAGTTGCTCAACGATTCCCCGGCAATGACCGACAGACCATTGAACAGCAAGTGAATGTCATCCGCATTAAGACTGGCGACAGAAAATTTATCCGACTCGATATCGGCCGAAAATCGCCTCAGAAAATTGAAAAGACTACTGGAAAGCGTATTCAGCACTTTAGGGGAATGCACTCGAAGATAATGAATATCTCCGCGCTTTTCAGCTTGTTTGATGTCAGCGAATAACTGAATCATGCGATCAATATCCAGCTCTTTATCCTCGCAGATGCTGGACAGTCGATCCCGAACCGAGCGAACCGAACTCTCGGCAACCTCTAATCTTTCCCGGTGGGCTACGCTATCTTGGGTATCTTCGCTGAGATCAGCTGACCGCCAGTGCGATTGTGAAGATGGCTGATCTCGTGACTGGATGCGAGGGTAGTTCTGACTACCCTGCTGGCGGTTTAATGAATTATCTGCGTTCGGCTGAGCCTTTGCAGTGACGTGGGTCTTGGAATCGCGGTGACGCAAGGAGAATGCTGGCGTGGCCATGACAGGGTACCTCGGCAAGGAGACGAAAGCACCTCGGTAACCACGTGTACCCCACGGTTCCGGTGACGGTCGAGCCACACACCATCCAAACCGCTCTGGCAAGCCCTGTTCTTAGCGAGCTCTACGAGCCGAAGGCATCCACCAGCACCTCGATGCGCCGATTCTTCGCTCGGCCCTCACGCGAGTCGTTCGGCGCCACGGGTTTGGTGTCTGCCATGCCGCGCACCACCACACGTTCACGTGGCACACCTGCATTTTGCGTGAGGAAGTCAGCGACCGATGCGGCTCTTGCGCCCGACAGATCCCAGTTTGACCGATACCGATTGTGACCCGAGAGAGGAATATCATCGGTATGACCTTCGATCGTGATGCGACCGCCCGCCGAAGTGATGGTCTGTCCGATTTTTTTCAGCGTTGGCATAAAGTCGGGCGAGAGCTCTGCGCTACCTGAGTAGAAGCTTCCCTGCACCACCAGACGAATGACAATGCGCTCGCCATCACGCTCTACCTGAGCTTGGCCTTGCAAGATCTCGTTCTTCAAGGCCTCACGGATTTTTTGCAGGTTGCGCGTGGACTCGGCTATGCGCTCGCCCGTATCGACCCCTTCGCGCACCTCGACCAGGCTTTCGACCTGCGCTTGGGCATCAGCGATACGCCCGTACAGATCGATCATTTCTTGCGGCAGCACGCCATTGCCGCGCTCGGGCAATTGCAGCACCAAACGACCATCCTCAGTACGCAACTGAATCTTCTTGCCCACCAGATCGGCCGACAGTGACTTTTGCAGTGTGCCGAGATCTTTTGCCAGCTGCTCAGGTAATGGCGTTGCCTCGGTTTGCGAACCACTGGCCGTGGATGTACCGCCTGCAGCCAACTGGGTCTCTGCTGCAGGCGCGACGATCGGCGGCGGCGCCTCCTGTCGGCCGAGGGATTTTTGCAGCGAGCCGCTGACATCCTTAAAACGGTTGGGATCAGGGTCGGAGAATGACAGCAGCAGCACGAAGAACGCCAGCAGCAGCGTGATCATGTCGGCAAAGGTGACGATCCATGGCGGCCAGGGGCGGCGCGCATGATGCATTGGGTCTTCTTCGTCAAACAGTGTGCTGGCCGCGAACATCGACGGATGCTCCGGCTTTTGCAGCTCGGCGATCTCGTGCGAGTGACGATCGAACATGAGGTCTATTTGCTGTCAGGCTCGGATGTCTGCGCGGGCAGGGCCTCGGGAGCCGCATCATGCGCGTCGTCGGGGACGGGCAAGGCTTCCGGTTCGGGCGTTCCTTCTTTCAGATTGCCCAGCAAGAGATCGGGAAGCATGCGCGGATCACCGCCTTTGTGCATGAACATCATGCCCGCGATGACGAGCTCGTAGTTGTTCTTCACGCTTTTGCCGTGGCCCTGAATCTTCTGCACCAGCGGGCCGATGACCACATTGGCCAGCACGGCGCCGTAGAGCGTGGTCAGCAGGGCGACCGCCATGCCCGGACCGATTGCGCGCGGGTCGGTCATATTGCCCATCATGAGCACCAGACCCAGCAACGTGCCTATCATGCCCATGGCCGGTGCCAGTTCCTGCGCATAGGCAAAGAAGTCTCTGGCGTGATCGTAGCGGTTCTTCAGCTCGGCCAGCTCGCGCAGCAGCGCGTCTTTCAATAGGGTCTCATCCAGCCCATCGACCCAGAGCCGCACAGCCTTGGCGATGAAGTTATCGTTGTAGTCGCGGTCTTCCAGCACCACCATCCAGCGATCGTTGTAGCGCACGACTCGCCCTACTTCGATCATTTCGTCAATCAGGTCCGTGAGTCGCGTCGGCGAATCCGAAATGGCTTCGCGGGCCGTCTCGAACGCGCTCTTGAATTCAGATAGCGTGCTCTTGGCCAGCACCACCAGAAAGGTACCGCCAAACACGATCAGGATCGCCGGGATATCGATGAACTGCAGAAAATTGCCGCCCGTCGCAATGGCGATCAGCAGCAGTGCGCCACCGACACCGATCAGACTACCGCTCTGTATTCGAGGCTTGCTCATGAATGATGTGTTAGGCAAAAAAACGGTGCCCGCGTCATGCCGAACGCAGGCGGTATTTATCTATTTTTTCAATCAGTGTCGTGCGCTGCAGATTCAGCAGTCGCGCGGTCTTCGATACATTGCCTGCCGAGCGATCAAGCGCTTGCTCGATGAAGGCACGCTCGATCTGCGCCATTTTCTCTTTCAGCGAGAGACCCTCGGGCGGCAGCACCGGGCCTCCCTGTGCAAGCATGATGATGTCTTCCACATGATTGCGCTCTTCCGCCGGTGCGGGCGCGTTCCCGTGTTCGCCCAACGCGAACATGTGCAGCACATCGGCAGACTCTTGCACCTGCTCGGCCTGACCCGCTGGCGTGGGCGGCGGCGTCTCTTCGCCGGCACGCTCCTGCTGCAGCTTTTGCAAGCCCTTGGGCAGCATCGCCGAGGGCACGACGGACAGCGCCAGATACTGCCCGGCGAACAGCGTAGAGAAACGATGCACGAGATTTGACAGCTCACGCACATTGCCCGGCCAGTCATAGGTTTTCAGCGCGTCGAGGAATTCCGGGGAGAAGCTGATCGGCGCGCCCTTGTGCGCAAATTTTTCTGCGTAGTGCTTCAGGAGCAGCGGAATGTCATCGCCACGCTCGCGCAGCGGCGGCGTGCGGACCGGCAGCACGTTCAATCGATAATACAAGTCTTCACGGAAGCGGCCTGCGGCGATTTCTTCTTCCAGATCGCGGTGGGTCGCTGCGATCACGCGCACATCGACCTCGACAGGACGCGAGGACCCCACCGGATCGACCATGCGCTCCTGCAGCACACGCAATAGCTTCACCTGCATGTCAAGCGACAAATCCCCAATCTCGTCGAGGAACAAGGTGCCGCCATGGGCAAGCTCGAAGCGGCCGACGCGGTCCGCGAGCGCGCCCGTGAACGCGCCCTTGCGATGCCCGAACAGCTCGCTTTCCATGAGTTCTTTGGGGATGGCAGCGCAATTCAGCGGAACGAAGTTCGCTTCGGCACGAGGCGACTGAAAGTGCAGCGCTTGCGCGACCAGCTCTTTGCCGGTGCCGGACTCACCATGGATCAGCACCGTCGCTGTCGAGTCCGCTATCGTCTCGATCAGCTTGCGTATCTCTCGCATCGGCGGGCTGTTGCCAATGATGGGATTCGGCTGTCGCATCAGGTTGAGATCCTTGGAGGTCGTTGATCGGTGCGCTGCGCAAAAGTAAGGCTGTAGATCGGCCAGCAGACCGGCAAACAAGCCCACAGTTCTCCAATGTTTCCTGATTGGAACATACCCATACAAAGCTGTCAACAAGCTCCGCGCAAGACAAGCTGGGGCCAGAGATATCAATTCGATAAGCCAATACCCGTCCCCAGCGTCACAGGGGGCCTTGCGACAGACCTCATGATCATCTGCGCGATGGGGCGGTCGATCACCATCCATCGCTGTCATCACCGTCAGGCCTTTTAAACTGCCGAATCCCGCCCGAGCTTTCGCTGGCTACAATGGACGCTCATCCCCTACTCGAGCCAATCGATGAAGGCCATGCACCTGCTGCTCCCCACTGGCTTCACTCTCTCGCCTGTCGTTGGCTGGCTGCTGGACGCGCCCTGGCTGACGGCAGTGCTCGCCACGCTAATCATTCCGGTGGCGGAGTGGCTCTATGGTCGCCATGCACCGGCCGTGGAGTATCGATGGGGCAGCTTCATTCCGCGCATCATTCTGTTCGCCGCGATTGCGCTGACCACGACATTGGCGCTGCACGCTGATCAACTCGACTGGGGAGATCTGTGGTGGCTCTCCCTGGGCTGCGGTTATGTCAGCGGTGGAATCGGTATCGTGCTCGCCCATGAACTGGCGCATCGGCGCCCCCTGACAGACCGACTGCTCGCGCGCGCTTTGCTGACCTCCATCGCGTATGGACACTATGCGCTGGAGCACAACCGCGGTCATCATCGACACGCGGCCACCCTGCCCGATCCTGCCACTGCGCGCGAACATGAGAGTCTGTGGCAGTTCATGCCTCGCTATTTTTACGGTGTCTTCGCAGAGTCGCTGCGCCTCTCGAGACAAAGCCGCGCCACACTCAACGAAGCGCTGACCCTGAGCTGGCTGTCGCTGATGCTCGTGCTCACGATATTCTGGGTGGCGGGCTGGAAAGGTCTCTCGTTCTGGGTAATTCAGAGCCTCATGGCGCAGGTGCTGGTGGCAGCGATCGACTACGTCGAGCATTGGGGATTGCGGCGCGAGGCGATCAATGGCCGGTATGAGCGCATGGGTCCGCAGCACACCTGGGACTGCGCGAACCGAATCTCGGATGCGCTACTGTTCAATCTGCCGCGCCACGCATCCCATCATCTCGAACCCTCGCTGGACTGCGACACGCTCTACCGCATGCCACAATCGCCGCAGATGCCGACGGGTTATGCGGGCATGGTAGTGCTCGCCAGCCTGCCACCGCTCTTCCGAAAGATCATGGCACCTCGCCTGCCGACAAAGCAACAGGTCGAAGAACAACTCCACGAACACAAGGACAAACTGGCATGGACACCAAAGCCTTGAGGGCACTGCAATGGAAGGTTTTCGAGAACGTGGCCGCAGCGCAGCTGGTGCCGCTGATGCGGATAGGCGATGAGCTCAAGCTGTTCACCACACTGGCGGACACTGGCCCCTGCGACAACGCCAGCTTTGCCAAGGCAGCGGGTATTGATGCGCGCTACAGTCTGGAATGGCTGTCGGCAATGTGTGCCGCTGGTTATGCGTCCTACGATACCGTGCATGGGCATTTTTTTCTTACGGAAGAACAGGCCGCCGTGTTCGCGCACGAAGACAGTACCTCGCTGATGATCGGCGCTTACGACAGTCTGGCCGCCTGCGTGATGGACGAGCCAAAGATCCGCGAAGCCTTCAAGACGGGCAAAGGTGTCGCCTGGGGCGAGCATCACCACTGCTATTTCCGTGGTACCGCGCGGTTCTTCAAGCCCGTCTACAAATCCAACCTCGTGCAGCGCTGGCTGCCCAAGATTCCTGCGCTGACCGAGAAGCTGCATGCTGGCGGCAGCTTTGCCGATGTGGGTTGCGGTCATGGCGTCTCGACCATGCTGATCGCGCAGCATTTTCCGGAAGCGACAGTGCATGGCTTCGATTTTCATGCGCCATCAATTGATGAGGCGCGGCGTCTGGCGGCAGAGGCCGGTCTGTCATCACGCGTGCACTATGAAACGCGCAGCGCCAAGGATTATGAGGGCAGCTTCGATGTGATCGCGTTCTTCGATTGTCTGCACGACATGGGTGATCCGGTCGGTGCAGCCGAGCATGCCCTCAAGCGATTGAAAGATGACGGTATGCTGGTGATCATCGAACCTTTTGCGAATGACAAGCTGGAAGAAAACTTCAATGTGATCGGGCAAATGTTCTACTGCGCATCGACCATGGGCTGCGTGCCCGCCTCGCTCGCGCAGGAAGTCGGGCTTGCGCTCGGCGCGCAGGCCGGTCCGGGGCGCCTGACCATGGTGCTGCAGCAGGCAGGATTCAGACACGTCGAGACCGTGGCCACCACAGCGACCAACATGGTACTGTGCGCTACCAGATAAAGTGATCCACTCAGTCTACCGGAGACCTTGCATGAGCACCGTCAGCTACCTGCGCCGCATCCTCAAAGACAATCACACCATCGCGGTGGTTGGCTTGTCGGCCGACTGGTATCGTCCCTCCTACTTCGCCGCCAAGTACATGCAGGAACACGGCTTTCGCATCATCCCGGTCAATCCGAAGTACAACGAGATACTGGGCGAGCGCTGCTACCCAGACCTGGCATCCATCCCTGACAAAATCGACATTGTCGATGTGTTCCGCAAAAGCGAAGACTGCGCGCCGATCGCAAAAGACGCGGCTGCCATCGGCGCCAAAGCCTTGTGGCTGCAGATCGGCGTGATGAATGACGAAGCACGACAGATCGCGGAAGCCGCCGGAATGGATTTCGTGCAGAACCGCTGCGTGAAGATCGAATATGCACGCCTGTTCGGTGGACTGTCGTGGTTCGGTGTGAACACCCGCATCATTTCCGCTCGTCGTCCCGTATAACCAACCGCGCAAACCGTACGACAAACCGCCATGGCAAACGAAGACCAGGACCATATCTACGATTTCGACACACTGTGCCTGCACGCAGGACAATTACCTGATGCCGCCACTGGCGCGCGTGCGGTGCCGATCTATCAGACCACTTCTTATGTGTTTGACAGCGCAGAGCATGCAGCGAGTCTGTTCAACCTGCAAACTTTCGGCAATGTCTATTCGCGACTCTCGAATCCGACCGTCGCCGTACTGGAAGAACGTATTGCCGCACTGGAGAATGGTCGTGCAGCGGTGGCGACGGGCAGCGGGATGGCCGCGCAAATGATTGCGATGCTGAATATCTGCGAAGCCGGTGACGAGATTGTTGCTGCGCGCACGCTCTATGGCGGCACGGTCACGCAACTGGATGTGAACTTCCGCAAGCTGGGTATCAATACGATATTCGTCGACTCGGACGACCCGGAAAATTTTGCGCGCGCGATCACACCCAAAACAAAATTGCTGTACGCGGAGACCATCGGCAATCCATCGATGAATGTGCTCGACATCGAAAAAGTCGCCAAGATCGCCGAACAGGCCGAGCTGCCGCTGTTCATCGACAATACTTTTGCCAGCCCCTATCTGTGCCGCCCCTTCGAGTGGGGCGCAGCGATCGTGATGCACTCGGCGACCAAGTTCATCGGCGGCCATGGCACGACCATGGGCGGGGTCATCGTCGAATCCGGGAAGTTCAACTGGGGCAACGGAAAATTCCCCTCCATGATCGAGCCCTCCAAGGGTTATCACGGCGTGCGCTTTTACGAAACCTTTGGCGATTTTGGCTTCACCATGAAATGCCGGATGGAAGGTCTGCGCACCTTCGGTCCTGCGCTCTCGCCAATGAATGCCTTCCTGCTGCTGCAAGGCGTGGAGACCTTGCACCTGCGGATGGAGCGACATTGCAGCAATACCCAACGTATTGCCGAGTATCTGTCATCTCATCCCCGGGTATCGTGGGTGAATTATCCAGGACTGAAGAACAACAAGTATCACGATCTCGCAAAAAAATATCTGCCCAAAGGTGCCGGTGCAGTACTCTCATTCGGTGTGAAAGGTGGCGCGGATGCCGGACAGAAATTCATCGAGCATGTCGAGTTCCTGTCCCATCTGGCGAACATTGGCGATGCAAAGACCCTCGTG
Source organism: Pseudomonadota bacterium (assembly GCA_041182625.1). GTDB lineage: Bacteria > Pseudomonadota > Gammaproteobacteria > Burkholderiales > Burkholderiaceae_D > Pernthalerella. The sequence goes on from JBEGNF010000068.1 coordinate 9,220, forward strand.
ATTCACCCAGCGTCGACTACGCATCGCCAGCTGTCCGAAGAGCAGCAGATCGCGGCAGGTGTGCCGCCAGATCTGATTCGTCTGGCAGTAGGGATTGAGTCGGTGGACGATATTCTTTGGGATATTGATCAGGCGTTGGGCAAGACCTGAGCCGAAGGTCTGCTGCACAGCGAGGGATAGAGGCATCACATCAAGGTATTCCGGCCAGCGTCAGAATGAGTATTCTGACGGTGACCACCCTCGCGAGCACTATCCCATCAACCTTTCGACTAGCCAGCCACAAGCCATCAACAAGATAACCACTGACCCCCAGCGCTGAATCAAGCGCACTACCTGTTCCCTGCCAAGGAATGGCGCCAGTGCCACGCCAACGGCCACCACCACCACCATCTGCCCGAATTCAACACCCAGATTAAACGCCAGCAGCGTCTCAATGAAATGCGAGGATGACAGCCCCAGTTCGCGCAAGCCATTCGCAAAGCCCAATCCGTGAATCAGCCCAAAACCAAAGGCCAGCTTCCACTGGTACGCCCCCTTCCCTCGCCACAAGTTCATGAGCGCGGAAATGATGATCGAGGCTGCAATCGCTGATTCGATGAGTTTGTCAGACAAGCTCACCCAGTCCAGCGCGGCAGCAGCCAACGTAAAAGAATGCGCGACGGTGAATGCAGTCACGACCTTGAGCGCGTAGATCATCAGCGGACGCAAGGCCGCAGTAGCCAGAGAGAGCCCCGGCAGCAGCAAACACAGCAGGAACAGCAAATGATCCAGGCCGCTCCAGATGTGCAGCGTGCCCTCCCGTGCATAAGACCAGAGTATCTCGATCAGCGAAATCTCTCGCAATGGCAGCCTCTGCGCCGCATGGCGCGCATCGAAGACCGCCGAGGTCTCCAGCCCGTGTGCAGACAACTTGACGAAGGCGCGCGCGATTTTCTCTTCTTCATTAAAAAAGCCATAGCGCACCAGCAGCTGAGAGGCTTCGGGATCGAGCGCAGCCGCGCTGAATGACTGCCGCACATACAAACCATCATTGTGCAAGGCGACTTCTTGCGACTGAAAGGCCAGTGACAAAGGACGTCCATCGGCTTCCATCGACAATGACGATGCAATCACGGACGAGAGTTTTGGCTGCAAGGCCGCCAGTTCATCGCGCTGTATCGGTTTTTGCTGCTCGGGCGGGATCTGCAACAGGCTGTTCAGGTCACGCACCGCAAAGTCCAGTTGTACGCGCAGTGCCTGTGAATCGCTGTCGATACGCAGATAGCTGTTCCCTGATTGGTGCGCAGCCGCGTTCACGCCACAGACCATCAGACATGCGGCAAACCAGTGCAGAAGTTTCATGGGTTGGCTAGCGCGTCCAGCGTGGCCAGCTTCAGACTGTTCGGCCAGCTGCTGCGGAATCTACGTACCAACTCCTGAACGCGCTGCTGACATTTAGCCTTGGGTACCGCGCCAGACTCGGCCGCTTGCAGATAATGAATCGCAAGTATGAAGTGCACTTCCTCGCTGTCCACCTCGGCATGCTTGGCATTCAGCAAACCCTCGCCAAAGCCTATCATGTCGAGCAGCGTTTCTTTGCTCTGCTGAATAGGTTTCAATGGATTATCAACAAAGCTATCGTAGAAATGATTCTTCAGCACCCGGTAACGTGCCAGCGCTGCCTGGGCGCCCTTGGGCTCGAGTGTCAGCGCCTCGCGCCACGGACGCAGATCGGCCAGTATCAGACGGGTCTGCGGCGATTGCTGAAACTTGTAGGGCGTAGCGTTCAGCTGGCTCACCAGCATCGTGGTTTCCAGTCCCTGTATTTTGCCGTGGCTGATGATGTCTTCATTCAGCAGGCTGCGAATCTCGTCGAGCAGCTTGCCGGT
>JBEGNF010000069.1:0-17259 GCA_041182625.1 Pseudomonadota bacterium
GTTTCCCCCATTGTCCAAAATTCCCCACTGCTGCCTCCCGTAGGAGTCTGGGCCGTGTCTCAGTCCCAGTGTGGCTGGTCGTCCTCTCAGACCAGCTACTGATCGTCGCCTTGGTGGGCCGTTACCCCACCAACAAGCTAATCAGACATCGGCCGCTCCAGGAGCATGAGGCCTTGCGGTCCCCCACTTTCATCCGTAGATCGTATGCGGTATTAGCTAATCTTTCGACTAGTTATCCCCCACTCTAGGGCACGTTCCGATGTATTACTCACCCGTTCGCCACTCGCCGCCAGGCCGAAGCCCGCGCTGCCGTTCGACTTGCATGTGTAAGGCATGCCGCCAGCGTTCAATCTGAGCCAGGATCAAACTCTTCAGTCCATTTCTGGCAGGTTCCGAAGAACCGTCGCTCACTCAAAATACTGACAGGATAAGCTCTTGCGAACTTACCTATATTTCTTTGTGAGCACTTGATTTTTAAAGTATCGCGATGTTGCCGAAGCTCCATCGCCGCACGCCACCAAGCGCCCACACTTATCGGCTGTTAATTTTTAAAGAACTGCAGAATTCGTTGGCTTTCGCCTTGCTCTCTACCGTCTGCAAATCGTTGTGTTTGCGACAGCAAAGAAGCGGAATTATGATCTGTTTCGCGATTTCCGTCAAGCCCTTTAGCTTGGCTATCCTCGCTTTGTCATGCTGTCGGATCGCTTTGTTCACCGCCAGCAAAGAAGCGGAATTTTGCGCCGCTTCGCGATTTTCGTCAAGCGCGGCATTGACTGCCACTGCGAGTCACTCGGCTGACGAAGCGTTATGTCCATCAACCACAGAGCCGGCGATTATGGGATGTTTCCGATTCGTCGTCAAGCACCTTAGCCAAAATAATTCAACAACTTGGGTTGAGCACGCCGGACGCTTATCCGCCATTGACGCCCCACCCCAGAGCGCCTGATAGCTTTTTGAGAATGTTTTCCGCTGAAGGCGGCCGACATCAGACGCCGCGGAAGTTGGGCGACCGTTTCTCGATAAACGCTTTCATGCCCTCTTTCTGATCCTCTGTTGCAAAGGTACTGTGGAACAGTCGGCGCTCATATTGGACCCCGTCGGTCAGCGAAGACTCGTATGCGCGATTGACCGCTTCTTTGATCATCATTACGGAGGGCAGGGACATGGACGCGATGACCGTCGCCGCTTCCAGCGCCACTTCCATCAGTTTGTCGGCCGGCACCACCCGGGACACCAGTCCGGCACGTTCGGCTTCGGACGCGTCCATCATCCGGGCTGTCAGACACATGTCCATGGCCTTGGACTTGGACACAGCCCGCGGCAGGCGCTGGGTGCCGCCAGCACCGGGCATGGTGCCCAATTTGATTTCTGGCTGACCAAACTTTGCCGTCTCGGCAGCAATAATGAAGTCGCACATCATGGCCAGCTCACACCCGCCGCCTAGCGCATATCCTGCCACCGCAGCAATAATGGGCTTACGCACACGCCGGATCTGCTCCCAATTACGGGTGATGTATTCGCCTTTGTACACATCCATGAAGGTGTAGGTAGCCATCGCGGCAATATCGGCGCCCGCTGCGAATGCTTTCTCGTTGCCAGTAATGACCATGCAAGCTATCTGCTCATCTGCATCCCATGCCAGCAGCGCCTCGCCAAGTTCGTTCATGAGCTGATCGTTCAGCGCATTGAGCGCCTTGGGACGGTTCAGTCTTATCAAACCTACTTTGCCATGCGTCTCAAGCAGAATGTTTTCGTAAGGCATGCGAAGCTCCTCTCTTCTGTTGGTATCGGGATTTCAAACAATCATTGTAGCTGCACACATCTTTGCCATTAGTTTGAGATTGATCGAATCCGCTTGACACACAGCGCAGAGGCACTAAGGTAAAAGACAAGATGCCTTGATCACCGAATGGAAAACTCTCAAGGCATTGTCTTTCTCCCGCTTTTTCTTGTGCCTAGCTCATCATGGTTCCATCATGCTCTCGGATATTACCCAGCTCAGCGATTCTCATCAGCTACTGCGTCAGCTGACTCAGCAACTACGCAATTGTGAAGGCCACGAGGTTGGCGCAAGTTATGTGCGACTGCTCGACTGCATGGAACAGGTTTTCGGATCGGAGCAGCATTTGATGGAAAAGCATGCATTTCCGGCGACCCAGTGTCATCTCGAACAGCACGCGCGGGTACTGTGCGCAATGCACAGGGTGCACGCCGCCGTAATGGGTGGCGATCATGCGATGGGCAGACATGTGGGCGCGACCTTGCTGCCAGGTTGGTTCGAACTTCACAATGCCACGGTGGATGCCGCAATGCTGCTTTGGACAAGCTGTCGGCTGAGCGCTCATCCCCGGGATGTCAGCCACTCGACCTCCCGGCGCGTATCAGGGGCAGGCCCACGACCCTCTCGTCCGGGGTCCCTGGCATGGCGTGGACTGGAGCGACGCTCACAGCCTCGTGTTTGAATCGCTCCTGAAAGAAACCTCAATTAGGTTGCAGTGCCAGCGTCCTTGGCAATAGCACCCACATCTGACCGGACTGCTTCATCCGGCCGGCGAGCTCTCCTGCCTCGGCACCAAAGCCCCAAAACAGGTCTGCCCGCACCGGATTGCGAATAGCGCCGCCAGTATCCTGCGCCAGCATCAGACGGCGCAGCGGCTGAGCAGCGTTCGGCTGCGTAGTCGACAGGAATACCGGAGCGCCCAAGCTGACAAATTGCGGATCGACAGCGATCGACCGCTGCGCTGTCAACGGCACGCCAAGCGCGCCCTTCGGACCTTTGGCGGGGTCGGTAATTTTCTCTTCCCGAAAAAAAACGAAGCTCGGATTCGCATTCAGCAGCTCCTGCCGGCGAGCGGGGTTGGCAGCAACCCACGCCTTGATACCCTGCATGGATGCTTGATCGAGCGTCAGTTCGCCTTTATCCACCAGATAGCGGCCGATCGAACGATATGGATGCCCATTTTGGTCTGCATAGGCGACTCGCACTGTCTCGCGCGTGCTCTCAATGAGTACACGCCCCGATCCCTGCACTTGCAGGAAGAAAGCTTCCACTGGGTCATCCACCCACAGCAGCTCCTTGCCGGCCAATAGGTTCTGCTGCATCAGTTCTGCCCTACTGGGATAAGGAACGATCTTGTTGGCGGCAAGACGACCACGCAGTCGCATATTCTTCAGTTCCGGATATAGCGCTCCGAGGTCGATGGTGAGCAAATCCTCGGGTGTCCGGTACAACGCCGTCTGAAAAGGCCCTGATCGCGTGCGCGATCCTTTGAGTAAAGGCTCGTAATAACCCGTCACCATTCCCTGGACACTGCCATCAAGATTGCGCAGCTGATGCGGGATAAACTGCGATTCATAAAACGCGCGCACTGATCGTTCGTCGACGGCATTGACCGAAGCCATCGCAGAACACACTGCAGACCAGTCGGGCCGCTTGCTGAGCGCCTCGCAACTTGCCTGCATCGCCGGCCAGCTTTGCCGAACATCGTCGTCGGCCCAGCCGGGCAGCTCACTGAAACTCGCAACACGAAGATAGTCAGCGGGCTTCGCGGTCAATGGTGACGGTGGCAGGGGAGCGACGGGCGCGGGCAAGGGAACGCTGGCGGCAGGCTTGCCTCTGGGCGAAGTCGCACATCCGACCATGACAACCAGGGCGATGGTCAGCGCGAGGATTACACTAGGGCGTTTTGTGATGGGAAACACGGGCTATGTGGTTGCTATTTCTGGAGGCAGGCCTAGCATTGGGCCTACTGGTGTTTATTGTCTGGTGGACGATGTTCTCGGATAAGAACGACGACGATGGATGATGCACGCTAGAGATAGCGGCCCACGCATCAGTGTAGTGTCCGAGGCAGCGACAAAATAAATTCCGGGATCGGTGTACCGAAACGCTCGCCATCCTCGGCCACGCAGAAATATTCACCGCGCATGGTTCCCTGCGGCGTGGCCAGCGAGGTGCCGCTGGTGTACTCGAACTGTTCTCCGGGTTTCAGCAAAGGCTGATGGCCAACCACGCCCAGCCCCTTCACTTCCTGCACCTGATCATTGGCATCGGTGATGATCCAGTGCCGGGCAATTAGCTGCGCTGCCACGCTGCCAGTGTTCTTGATGGTGACCGCATACGCAAACACATAGCGCGAGCGATCCGGATCGGACTGCTCCTCGAGATAACGAGTCTGCACAGTGACAGTCATCTGATACGTGGACATAAGGGTGGCGCCTTCTTTTTCGTCTTTTCTGATATCAGCACTGCATCGGCAGTGCACAGCCCGCGATTGCACACGAATTCAGGGCGTCATGCAAGCGGCGTCGGGCACCGGGAGGTAGAATTCCCGCTTCGCCAGAAGGGAATAATCATGTCCAGCTACCGCATCGCACCCAGCATTCTTTCCGCCGACTTTGCCCGTCTCGGGGAAGAAGTTCGCAACGTCGTCGCCGCTGGCGCAGACATCATTCATTTCGATGTGATGGACAATCACTATGTTCCTAATCTGACAATCGGGCCGCTGGTCTGCGAGGCGATTCGTCCCCATGTGCAGGTGCCGATCGATGTGCATCTGATGGTCAAGCCGGTCGATCGCATCATTCCGGACTTCGCCAAAGCTGGCGCCAATATCATCAGCTTCCATCCCGAAGCTTCCGAGCATATCGATCGGACTTTGCAACTGATCCGGGACCAGGGCTGCAAGGCCGGACTGGTCTTCAATCCGGCGACACCGCTCCATCATCTCGACCATGTGATGGACAAGCTCGATCTCATCCTGATCATGTCGGTCAATCCAGGCTTCGGCGGGCAGTCCTTCATCTCCGAGGCACTGAAAAAAATAAGCGCTGTGCGCCGGCTGATCGATGCCAGCGGGCGCGACATCATGCTCGAAGTCGATGGCGGCGTTAAGGTGGAGAACATTGCCGAGATCGCCAAGGCCGGCGCCGACACCTTCGTCGCTGGCTCCGCCATCTTCGGCAAACCCGATTACAAAGCCATCATCCATGCGATGCGCGGTCAACTGGCCACGGTATGAGTCCGACCCTCAAGCCGCTAAAAGGCATACGGGCCGCGATCATCGATCTGGACGGTACGATGGTGGATACCGCGCCGGATTTTCAGGTGGCCATCAATCGCCTGCGTGCCGAACTGGATCTCGCACCGCTGGACCTGGAAACCATCAAAGAGTTTGTCGGTAAAGGTTCAGAGAACCTGATGCGCCGCGTGTTAGGCGTGGATTTCGGTGCGCAAGAGGTCGAACACCGGTTCGAGCATGCGCTGCAACGCTATCAGCACCATTATTTGCAGATCAACGGCCTGCACAGCCAGGTCTATCCTCAGGTGCATGAAGGCCTGACGGTGATGCAGGAGCGCGGTCTGTACCTCGCCTGCGTGACCAATAAGCCGATCGCCTTCGCGCGCCCACTGCTGGAGAAGACTGGCTTGCTGCCCTTTTTCACAGTGATCTACGGAGGCGACTCGCTGCCCCGAAAAAAACCCGATCCGCTTCCCATGCTCACCGTTTGCAGCGATTTTGGCATCGCGCCGCATGAGGCCGTCGCCATCGGTGATTCCTCCAACGACGCCGAAGCCGCGCGCGCCGCCGGCTGCCGCAGCCTGACCGTTCCTTATGGTTATAACCACGGTCAGCCTGTCCAGAGCATCGCCTCGGATGGTATAGTCGAATCTCTTCGGATTGCGGCGGATCTGATCGCCGCTTGATAACCACCATCATGTTTCTTGTCAAAAAAACTAAGCTGATCCCACCGGGTGCCTTCGAGGCCTGGCTGTGGCGACGCTGGCAAACACATATCGGCTGATATCGCTGCTTGCCGCTGGCCTTTTGGGGCCGGCAGTTTTTTGGACACACCGCCACTCACTTACAATGGCGGCCCGGAGAGGAACATGACTGAACTCGAATTCAAATCACTGGCCGCGCAAGGCTATAACCGCATTCCCCTGCTCACCGAAGCCTTCGCAGATCTCGAAACACCGCTCACGCTGTACCTCAAGCTCGCGCAGACACAACAACTCGGCAAGAACACCTTCCTTCTGGAATCCGTCGTTGGCGGCGAACGGTTCGGTCGCTACTCTTTCATTGGTCTGCCCGCCAGCACGCTGCTGCGTTCTTTTGGCAAGCGCACCGAGGTCGTGCGTCATGGTGAAGTCGTTGAAACCTCTCATGACAACCCGCTTGATTTCATCGCAGAGTTCCAGTCGCGCTACAAAGTTGCGATCAGCCCAGGTATGCCACGCTTCTGCGGCGGACTCGCAGGCTATTTCGGTTATGACGCCGTGCGCTACATCGAGCACCGCTTGGAGCATACTGCGCCGCCTGACGAGCTCAATCTGCCCGATATTCAGTTGCTGCTGACGGAAGAGCTAGCGGTCATCGATAATTTGTCCGGAAAGCTATACCTGATCGTCTATGCCGATACGACTCAAGCCGAAGCCTTCAGCAAAGCCAAGCAGCGACTGAAAGATTTACGCGCGATGTTGCGCCGGGCGGTCGATGTGCCCGTTACATCGGCTTCCGTGCGCACGGAAGCCATCCGCGATTTCGACAAAAAAGACTATCTTGCCGCGGTCGCCAAAGCCAAGGAATACATCATGGCCGGCGACTTGATGCAGGTGCAGGTCGGTCAACGCATACGCAAGCCTTATGTGGATTCCCCGCTATCGCTGTACCGCGCGCTGCGCTCGCTGAATCCTTCGCCGTACATGTACTTCTACAACTTTGGCGACATGCAGATCGTCGGTAGCTCGCCCGAGATTTTGGTACGCAACGAGGGTACGCCCGAGGGCAAGAAAAAAGTCACCATCCGACCCCTGGCTGGCACGCGCCCGCGCGGCGCGACGCCAGAAAAAGACGTGCAACTGGCAGAAGAACTGCTCGCCGATCCGAAAGAGATTGCCGAACATGTGATGCTAATCGACCTCGCGCGCAATGACATCGGGCGCATCGCCGAGATCGGCAGCGTGAAAGTCACTGACAAATTCGTGATCGAAAAATACTCGCACGTCCAGCACATCGTCTCAAACGTCGAAGGTACACTCCAATCCGGCATGACCAATCTAGATGTGCTGCGCGCCACTTTTCCGGCAGGCACTCTATCCGGCGCACCGAAAGTACGCGCGATGGAGCTGATCGACGAGCTGGAACCCGTCAAACGTGGCATCTACGGCGGTGCCTGTGGCTATCTGTCGTTCGGTGGTGAAATGGATCTCGCCATCGCCATTCGCACTGGCGTCATCAAAGATGGCATGTTATACGCGCAAGCCGCTGCGGGCATCGTCGCCGACTCGATTCCCGAGATGGAATGGCTAGAGACAGAAAATAAGGCGCGCGCGGTATTGAGAGCCGCAGAGCAGGTACAAGACGGTCTCGATGGAGAGCTGTGATGGTTGCTAACAGAATAGCGCGACTTATTTCGGTGAAGGCTAACCAGCACGTAGTGCAGGTTAAGCGCAGCGGCCGGAACCAAAATAAGGCGCGCGCGGTATTGAGAGCCGCAGAGCAGGTGCAGGATGGACTGGACGGGGAGATCTGAGATGCTGCTAATGATCGATAACTATGACTCGTTCACCTTCAATCTGGTTCAGTACTTCGGCGAGCTGGGCGAAGAGGTCCGCACCTACCGAAACGACGAGATCACACTGGAACAAATAGAAAAACTTGACCCGTCGCGCATCTGTATCTCGCCCGGTCCTTGCACGCCTCATGAGGCGGGCGTATCCGTTCCTGTGCTTAAGCATTTTGCCGGTAAGTTGCCCATCCTTGGCGTGTGCCTAGGCCATCAGAGCATAGGTGCGGCATTCGGTGGCAAGGTCATACGTGCAAAAGAAGTCATGCATGGCAAGACATCACCGATACAACATACGGGCATCGGCGTGTTCAAAGATCTGCCCTCGCCATACACCATCATCCGCTATCACTCGCTTGCCATCGAGCGCGAATCGCTGCCCGATTGCCTAGAGGTCACTGCATGGACCGATGATGGCGAGATCATGGGCGTACGCCACAAAGAGTATGCGATTGAGGGCGTACAGTTTCACCCTGAATCCATCCTCTCCGAGCATGGCCACGCCTTGCTGAAGAATTTTCTGACGAGTTGATTGCAGAGATCCCCATGACGCTGACACCGCAACAAGCGCTGCTTCGCTGTATCGAGCACCGCGAAATTTTCCACGACGAGATGCTTCATCTCTTTCGCCAGATCATGGGTGGCGAAATGTCACCGGTTATGATCGCCGCGCTGACCATGGGTCTGCGCGTAAAAAAAGAAACGATTGGCGAGATCGCTGCAGCCGCGCAGGTAATGCGCGAATTTGCTACCAAGGTCGATGTGCCCGATACCGATCATCTGGTCGATATCGTTGGCACAGGTGGCGATGGCGCGAATACCTTCAATATCTCGACCGCATCCATGTTTGTGGTCGCAGCGGCCGGTGCGCGTGTTGCCAAACATGGCGGCCGCAGCGTCTCTTCCTCGTCGGGCAGTGCGGATGCGCTGGAAGCCCTCGGCGTGAACATCAATCTCAAGCCCGAACAAGTTGCGCAATCGATCCGGGAAACCGGCGTCGGTTTCATGTTCGCACCGAACCATCATGCGGCGATGAAGCATGCGGCGCCAGTGCGAAAAGAGCTCGGCGTGCGCACCATTTTCAATATTCTGGGTCCGCTGACCAATCCGGCCGGTGCGCCGAATATCATGATGGGCGTATTTCATCCCGATCTGGTCGGCATTCAGGCGCGCGTGCTGAAGCTGCTCGGTGCACAACATGCGGTGGTCGTCTGGGCGCGTGACAACATGGATGAGGTGTCGCTCGGCGCAGCAACCATGGTAGGCGAGCTGGTGCAGGGTGAAATCCGCGAATACGATATACATCCTGAAGACTTCGGCCTGCAGATGACTTCCAGTCGCCACCTTAGGGTGGACGGCGCGACAGAATCCGTATCGAGGATCCAGGAGGCACTGGACAACCAGACCGGTCCGGCGCGTGACATCGTGATACTCAATGCCGGTACCGCCCTGTATGCGTCCGGCGTTGCCAGAGATATCGCCGATGGTGTTGACCGCGCCAGAGAAGTAATCGCCACAGGCAAGGCGCGCGACAAACTCGATCAGTTCGTCCGCTTCACCCGGCAATTCGCGTGACAAAGAACACCATCAGCAAACCATACCAGCACACATTATCTTCACGCTACCATGTCCGATATCCTAAAAAAAATTCTCGACGTTAAAGCCGATGAAGTCAGCGCAGCAAAAAAGCACCAGGATATGGCCAGCCTGCGCCGTGATGTCGAATCCGACCATGAAGCACGCCGCCAGCTGCGGGGGTTTGAAGACAGCCTGCGCAAGAAAATCGCTGCCGGCAAAGCCGGTGTGATCGCTGAAATCAAGAAGGCCTCGCCCTCCAAAGGCGTATTACGTGAAGATTTTCAGCCCGCCGAGATCGCTGAAAGCTATGCGTCTCATGGCGCAGCGTGTCTGTCCGTGCTGACTGATGTGAATTTTTTTCAGGGTGCGCCTGACTACCTGAGGCAGGCACGTGCCGCCTGTACGATTCCGGCACTACGCAAAGATTTCATGATCGATCCGTATCAGATCTATCAGGCGCGTCACTGGGGAGCAGATTGCGTTCTACTGATTGTCGCCGCGCTCGATCACGGACTGATGCGAGAACTTGAGGCCTGTGCGCATGAGCTGGGCATGGGTGTGCTGGTGGAGGTGCATGATGCCGAGGAGTTGGACGTTGCGTTGACGCTGAAGACCGCCATGCTGGGCATTAACAATCGTAATCTGCGCACCTTTGAGACTACGCTGGATACGACCCTTCATCTGCTGCAGAGGATCACTCCCGATAAAATGGTCATCACCGAATCCGGCATTCTCGGAACCGAGGATGTGAAGCGCATGCGGGATGCAGATGTACATGCCTTCCTGGTCGGCGAAGCCTTCATGCGCGCCGCTGATCCGGGCGTTGAACTGGCCCGCCTGTTCGGCTGATAGCTACTGATCTCGCGCTGTCAGCGAAAGCGCAGCGGATTAAGCCTCGACACCCACTCGCTGCCCACAGGCAGTGGCTCATTGAGCATCAGAGACGAGAGAAACTCAGCGCACAACGGCGCGCAGGCGATGCCGCGCGATCCATGTCCCACACTGGCATATAAACCTTCAGCGATCTTGCCCACCAACGGTAAACGATCCTGGGTCGTGGATCGCCATGAAACGCGACCGCTGTGCAGCTGTTTTGAAGAATCTACAAATCTCGGCAGTAAGCGCTCGAGACGCTGAGCATTCTCTTCATCGTCAGAGGCTCGTGCCGACACCTCTGCATCATCGTATTGAATCGTCGCCCCTATCGTATGCATGCCGTCGACTGCCGGGGTGATGTAACCATCGCGACAAACGATCAAACGCACCTCGTGGCCCTCGCGTGCTGCCAGCAACGATAATTGACCGCGCGCCTTGTCCACGGCAAGCGGCACGGGACTGAGCACACCAAAAGCATCCGCCAGTACAACGCGTACCGCATCTATCCGACTGCCATCCGATAGCCGAAGGTGCCATCCTGCTTTCACTTCCGACAATTGCTCTGCCCGGAGACCGGTCTTGATCGTGATCAGCGGATGGTCGAGCATTGCCTTTACCAATTCTGTAGGCACGACCCAGGCGGCTTTCGGCAGCAAGAACGCAGCAGCAGAGAGCTGCTGGCCACAGAGCTCGCTGGCGTGTGCAATGTCAATTTCTGATAGCCAGTCCTCCGGCATGGTTTGCGCATGCTGTCTGAGCTTGTCATGTCGGCGCTGATCGCGGGTGATGCGCAGCGCACCGCAGAATGCATGGGGTACCTGCTGACCGTGCAAGGCCAGCCATTGCGCAAGCCAGATAACACCTGCAGCAGAAAAGGCCGCGATAGGATTTTCATCGCCCCCAGGCTCGGGTCTCACTACTGCTACCGGATTACCTGAACCGCCAGCTGCGGGTCGTTGTTGCTCGATCACCGTTACCGACAGACCGCGAGCTGCCAGTTGGCGCGCGATGCTGGCACCCGCGATACCTGCACCGATCACGAGCACCGGTGATGTCACTGCCTCATGCGATGATGGCATCGCTGTATTTTCAGGCCAGCACGCAAACAAACGATCCCGCTTGCCACCAAAGCCTGCTCGCTTACTGACATTGAATCCGGCCTCAGCAAGCGAGCGTCGCACCGTGCCGGCAACGCACCAGCTGGACAGACGTGCACCGGGTGCGGCGAGATCAGCGATTTTTTTCACCGTGTCTTGAGACGAACGCACCCTGAACCGATGCCAGCATCAACCCGATATCGCCGAAGGCCAGCGTCAGCGTCACCTGATCATCGAGTGCGATCGTGTGAAAACCGGGGATCAGCGGCGGCCACGCCGCCAATAACTTCTTGGCTAGCGCCTGGAGTTCACTCGCCATCGCAACAGGTGCAGATTGAATTGACATCGTCAGCGCGGTACGCAAATCCTCCGCAGTGAACGGATGCTTTTCAATCGCGACGTAACGCAGCCGTGAACGACAAGCTGTCTGCCGCAGCCAGTTCCAGGTCGCCAGAAAATTCACCCCCAGACCAAAGCCGGTCTCCAGCAGACGGATACAAGGCAAATCAGGCGCACGCACCGGCAACTCACAGCCCTCGATGAAGACAGCCCGGGCCTGTCCCCACGCACTGCTGCGGCTCGCATAGATATCGCCATACAACGGGGCGAATAACTCACCATGTTCGCCGGTCTGCCAGCGCGCGGGCTGTATCGCGAGACAATTCATGTCAGGAAAAAGCTCAGTTCGTTGGCTTGCACTGACCTTCAAAGATCAGCAACGACGTGGGAAGCTCCATGGTGTCGCTGACCGAGAGTGTGGCGAGATCGATCACGATCTTGCGCATGGCCTGCTCAGGCGTCAGACCCATACAGCCAATCACCTGATCTTCCGGCTGACACGTCAGCCCGTCGATACGACCACCCAACAGACGATAGCTGCGCTTGGCAGCCGCCGGCACGGTCGAGGGAGCACCCCGATGAATGAACCGCGTCTTACCGTCGCAGTCATAAGCTTCGCCATCTGCCAGCGCCAGCAGGGGGACTATCAGCAGTAAAACGCACAGGGATTTCATCGAAAAATAGCCGCGAAGGGCAAATACCAGTGACGTCGCATGATACAACGCGAACATCCTTCCGATGACAAGGGGTCAGTAGTGGTTCAATCGACGCGAGGGCCCAGCCAGCGGTTGAACTCGGTTACCTCAGCTTCGCTCAACTTGCCAGAGCGGGCGGTCAGACCGATCAGATCACGCAGATAATCGTAACGTGCCTTGGACTGATCGACTCGCGCGCGAAGCAAGCGTCGACGCGCATCCAGTACATTGATTACCGTCGCTGCACCCAACTCATAGCCCCGCTCCTGCGCACGGACAGTTTGCGTCAGGGCATCGACTTCAGCGTTCGTGGAATCAATACGCGCGCGATTCGCCTGCGCCGACGCATAGGCGATCCGCGCATCCCGCTCCACCTCACGCAGCAAGCTCTCAAGTTGTTCCTGATCCATAGCCTGCTGCGCCAGCGCAGAGGCTTCCGCTGCGCTGGTTCGACCGCCCTCGTAAATGGGTATTCGCAATTCCAACGACGCGCTGCCTACGTTATAGGAGCGCTGCGAGAGATTGTCATAGGTCAGGTTCGATTGGCTGTACTGGAGTGACAGCGACAGCTGCGGATAGTGCTCGGCCCTCGCGGCGTCCGCAGTACGGCGACTGGCCCGTAACGCCTCGCGGCGGGCCATGATGGCCGGGTTCGATTCTCGCGCCGCAGTCACCCAATAGTCAGCCGTCTCAGGTACGGATGGAAAATCTGTCCGCGCCAGCATGGCGAGAATTCCGGCGTCTCTGCCAGAGAGTTCGCGCAAGCGGACGCGCGCTGCTTCGCCTTTGTTGATGGCATCGATTTCGCGCGTGTTGACTTGTTGCAGCCAAGAGATCGCTTCAGTCAGATCCGTTACTTTCGCCATCTCACGCTCTCGCATCGAACGCAGACGCTCCACTTGTTTTTGCGCCGCCTCCTTCTCCGACTGCAACTGCATCAGCTCATCATCCGCCTGCAACGCATTCAGATAGTGATCGGCGATTTGCAAGAACAGCTCTGCGCGCACATTCGCTGCCTCCTGCTCGGCCTGTTGGATAACAAACTGTGCGCTATCGCTGCGATAGTACGAGGGCAGGTCGATTATGGCCTGACGTGCTTGCAGTACATTCCGCCGCCCGCTGTAACGCTGATCTCCAAAGCGGTCATTGTAATCATTACGGGATACAGACGATTGAATGCTTGCCTGAGGATACAGACGGCTGTCCGCCTGATCGGCCTCGCCACGCGCGCGCTCGATACCGAAGCGGCGAGCCTTGAGCGTCGGATTGTCATTCATCGCCGAACGATACAACCCGAGCAGATCGGTGGCCAAGACCCATCGGCCGCTGCAAAGCAGTGCGCATGCCAGAAAAACGGGCAAGGAGCGATCGAGAAGTTTGAACAACTCAATCCTCCTTCAGCGAACGCACCAGCATGTCCGACAGTGGCGCCGTCAGGTAATGCCAGAAGGTGCGCTGCCCAGTCTTCACCAGCACATCTGCGGGCATGCCAGCGACCAGATCCAGCTTCAGTCTGGCCAGATCCTGCATACCTTTCGGCGTAATCATGACGCGCCCCAGATAGTAAGGTTGCTTGGCTCCGTTGACATCTTCCACCATTCGGTCCGCCGACAGCGTGGCCAGCTTGCCCTCGATGCGTGGCATGTCACGCTGTCGAAAAGCCGTGAACCTGACCTCAGCCATCTGGCCCACGCGCAGCTGATCCACATCCTGCGGCGACAGCTTGGCCTCGACGATCAACGTTTCTTCCCCTGGAACGATATCGAGAAGATGAGCGCCTGGCTTGAGTACCTCACCCCGCGTGTGCACGGCCAGACCAAGCACGCGGCCTTCTTCTGGCGCGACGATGGCTGTGCGACGGTAGGTATCCTCGAGACCTCGCATTTTTTCACGCAGTGCGAAGAGCTCTCCCTGCACCTCCGAGAGTTCCTTTGCTACTTCTTTCTGCATGTCTTTTTCAAGCTGCAAAATCTTTAGCTGCGTCGAGCTAATCTCGACCTCAGCCGAGGTAATGTCGTTTTGCAGGGAGTCGCGCTGACCCTCGTTCATCGCGAGATTGCGCTCCATATCGCGTACCCGCTGCCGTTCCGCATAGCCCTCTTTTGCCAGTGCCTCGAAATCGACGCGCTCTTTTTCGTAAGAATCCACCAGCCGATCACGCATCGTCTTTTGCTGTCTCAGACCGGCAATCTTTTCTCGCAGCTGCGCGATCTGACGCTCATAGAGCATGATCTCGCCCTGCTGCGCCAGCCGACGCACGCGGAAAGTCTGATCTTGCACACGCATGGCTTCGGCTGCGCGGGCATCTTTCGCCATGCTGATCAGCGCAACTGGATAGCTCACTTTCTCCAGCACATCTCGCTGCGCAATCAGTCTTGCTTCACGAGCCATGCCTACATCCTCTAGCGCCACCAGCACATCGCCTCGGTTGACCCATTGCCCTTCAGTGACGTTCACTTCACGCACGATGCCACCTTCGAGGTGATCCACCGATTTACGGTAGTTCTGCAGCACGACGACGCCATTGCCGATAGCAGCACTGTCCAGCGGCGCTTTGACTGACCAGATTCCCAGCCCCACGAAAAGAGCCAGCACCGCCAAGAGCCCGCCATAGCGCAACCTGCGCTCGCGGCGCTCTATCGCCGGATCGAGCGAGGTCTCATTGGCTGGCTTGTCTGTGGACTGATGGTCGACAGCGGTACGTAACGAATGCGCGCTGGCAGTAACGCCTTTTGAAAATTCCTGGAACACATTCATCAGGCACCTCCTGTGGCCATTTTTGCGCTGGCTTGCTGTGCTCTTCGCTGAATAAGCGATGCAGACACTTGTTCGGGCGTGCCGTGGAGGGAGAGCTTTCCATCGACCAGCAGCAGCACGGCATCCGCTTTTTCAAGCACACCGTTGCGGTGCGTTACGATCACCACAGTGCTGCCAATCTCGCGCAACTCATCTAGCGCCCGCATCAACGCAGTGCTTCCCGCTTCATCCAGATTGGAATTCGGCTCGTCAAGAATGACGACGGCCGGATCTTTATAGAGCGCGCGCGCCAGTGCGACACGCTGTCGCTGTCCCGCAGAGAGTGTGAAATTCCCCTCAAGGCGAGTTTCGTAACCATCCGGCAGGGCCAGAATCATTTCATGCACGCCCGCGCGACGTGCCGCCCGCACTACGGCTTCTGCATCAATATCGCCAAAACGCGCAATGTTTTCCGAGATCGTGCCGTCCAGTAGCTCGACATCCTGTGGCAGGTAACCGATCGCGCTTCCCAGTACGGCACGCGAGTATTGGGACAGTTCAGCGCCATCGAGCCGCAGCGTGCCAGCCTGCGGGCGATTCAATCCCAACAATGCGCGCAGCAAGGTCGACTTACCGGCAGCACTAGGGCCGATCACCCCCAGTTGCGAACCCACGGGGATCTTGAGTGTCAACTCCTTGATCACGGCCATGCGCGCACCAAACGGAACAATCACGACCTTGTCCAGTTCATACTCGCCGCGTATCGGCGGCAGCCGCATGGAGTCGGCAGGTTCGGGGTACTCGCCCAGTAATTCGCACAAACGCTTGTAGGCAGTACGCGCGCCAGTCATCGTGCGCCAGCTGCCGATCAGCTGATCGATCGGCGCGAGTGCTCGGCCGAGCAGAATGGAACCTGCGATCACCATACCCGGCGAAATCTCGCGCCGTATGGCGAGATAAGCACCGAGACCCAGGATCAGTGATTGCGAGGTCAGACGGTAGGTTTTCGATAGTGCAGCGATCAGGCCTGCCCTCGCACTGGCGCGATGCTGTGACTCTAGTGCCGCGCTGCGATCGCGCAGCCAGCGTTCGCGCAGCCGAGGCAGCATGCCCATCGCAGTGATGACTTCGGCATTGCGTAAGTGCGAGGCCGTCTGCTGATTCGCCGCCATGCTCGACCGATTGGCCTCTTGCAGCAGATGATGCGTCGCCAGCTCAGTCCAGACCGTCAGCCCTGCCAGCACTACCATCGAAAACACAGCTGCCCAGCCGGTCCAAGGATGAAAGACAAACATCAATGCGACATAGATCGG
The DNA here is from genome assembly GCA_041182625.1 of Pseudomonadota bacterium. GTDB lineage: Bacteria > Pseudomonadota > Gammaproteobacteria > Burkholderiales > Burkholderiaceae_D > Pernthalerella. Next base: position 16,204 of record JBEGNF010000069.1, read on the forward strand.
TACCCAAGGGGCGTCGAGCAGCGCAAATAGTCCGGCCCCAGTGACAAACTGACGCACACGGTCAATATCTTCTAGCGGCTGTGCGCTCGCGCGCTTGCCGCTGCTGGCAATCGTCCGATTGAAAATAGCGTCATGCACCTTGGGACCCAGCGCAGCATCAAAGCGCATGCTGGCGACAATCATCACCTGCGCACGCAGCCATTCGAGTCCACCAAAAATAATGAACATGAAAGTCGTGATCAGCGTAAGCATCAGCAGCGTTGGCACGCTGCCCGTCGATAGCACGCGGTCATACACTTGCAACATGTAGATCGATGGCACCAGCATCAGCAGGTTGAGAAACAAACTGAACAGTGCTGCCGATACGATCGCGGTGCGGCTGGCCGAGATGACGGCACGCAGCGCGGGGGGTGTCGATACCGGCGTTGTCGCGGGCATCGCGCGAGCCGGTGCAAAGGCCGTGGTCGGCTGGGTCATGATGACTTTCTGGAGAGTGCTGCAATAGCGACGCGGCACCGCAGCGCGAGGCGCGGCACCGGGTCGGTCGGATTACTGCATGACTGCGGCAGGATCAAGTGCCAGCGGGTCTTGCTTGCCAGACGCTGTGTTGGCACGTGACTTGTTCGCTGAGGAGATCACCTGATCGATCTGGCGCGCCAACTGCATCAGATCCCCGAGCCCCATCGCGATACGACATTCCAGACGACCATCGAGCGTGGGATTTTTTTGCTCACCCGAACGGGCAGCACGCGTGACATCGTTCAGCGCAGCGTGTTCGATGAAACCGAAATCGATAAACGCAAAGCCAGAGCCAAGATGAACCCCCGTGATATTCGAGACGATGGATCGATCAGATTGATCCACTGCGCGCAGCCTCAGGTCGATATGCACGGGCTTGGGCTCCGCGGCGGTTGGCGTGTTGTGGGTGGCGTCGAGCGGATTGGACAAATTCTGTGACATTCACTTTCTCCTCGATCAATGGGACTAGCCCGATATGGTTGTAATAATGTTAACCATCGAGGAAGAGTCACTACAAGTTGCCTCACGGAGAAGAAA
>JBEGNF010000070.1:0-11014 GCA_041182625.1 Pseudomonadota bacterium
GTATCCCTCTCAAGGAAGCGGCGCCCGATCTGCAGGGCTGCGCGGGGCTCATGCCCTGCGCTAGAGTCGCGTTTATCCAGCGGATGTCAACGGCAAGTCGGTGGCGCGTGACTTTCCCGGTCGCTGGAACCTGCTCCTCCCTGGCCAAAAAAAACGCCGGCAACAATGCCGGCGCGAGTATGCTTTTGCAGAAAGGCCAACTCATTTTCCGAAGAATACGCTGCCATCCCCGAGACGATCGGGAGAGGGAACGTTTTGAAAAGAGTCTGATTTGGCCCGATACTGTCCATCAAGTCAGATTGCCACCTTTCCGCTGATAGGCTGACTACGTTCGCAGCCGAGGTCTCTCCACCTTCAGCCGCAGCTTGTACGACAGGTACTGCTTTCCTCTGTCTTGACGATGCCCGCCGCAGCGGGCACTCCTGTTATTCCCAGTTCAGCGCGCCGCCGGTCTGATACTCGATGACCCGCGTCTCGAAGAAGTTGCGTTCTTTCTTCAGGTCGATCATCTCGCTCATCCACGGGAAGGGATTTTCTTCCTGAGGGAACAGCGCTTCGAGACCGATCTGCTGAGCGCGGCGGTTGGCGATGAATCGCAGATAACCTTTGAACATCGCTGCATTCAAGCCGAGCACGCCACGCGGCATTGTATCTTCAGCGTAGCGATATTCCAACTCCACGGCTTGCAAAAACAACGCTTTTATCTCTTCCTTGAAAGCAGGCGTCCACAAGTGGGGGTTTTCAAGCTTGATCGTGTTGATCAGGTCGATCCCGAAATTACAGTGCATGGACTCGTCGCGCAGAATGTACTGATACTGCTCGGCGGCGCCCATCATCTTGTTCTGGCGGCCCAGCGCAAGAATCTGCGTAAAGCCGACGTAGAAGAACAAGCCTTCCATCAGGCATGCGAAGACGATCAGGGATTTCAGCAGCTGCTGGTCACTCTCGGTCGTGCCGGTGGTGAAGGCTGGATCGGTCAAGGTCTCGATAAAGGGAATCAGGAACTCGTCCTTGTCGCGGATCGAGGTGACCTCGTGATAGGCATTGAAGATCTCGCCCTCGTCCAGGCCCAGCGACTCGACGATGTACTGGTACGCGTGAGTATGAATCGCTTCTTCAAACGCCTGACGCAGCAGGTACTGCCGGCACTCGGGCGCAGTGATGTGGCGGTAGGTACCGAGCACGATATTGTTAGCCGCGAGCGAGTCTGCGGTCACGAAGAAGCCGAGATTGCGCTTGACCAGACGGCGCTCGTCCTCGGACAGGCCGTTCGGGTTTTTCCACAGCTCGATATCGCGCTGCATATTGATTTCCTGCGGCATCCAGTGGTTCGCACAGCCGGCGAGGTATTTGTCCCAGGCCCATTTGTACTTGAAAGGCACCAGCTGGTTGACATCGGTCTGGCCATTGATGATTCGCTTGTCGACGGCCTTGACCCGGCCCTCGGTGCTGGCCTTGGGGTCAGGACGCGCGAGGATGCCGGGGTCTAGTGCAGCATCAGCATGAGTGGCGAACTGAGGCACGTTGGGCACCGCCTGCAGTTGCGGCCGCGGCTGGGCTGCGGGGCGGGGAGCGACTACGGATTCTTCATCCCAGGAGAGCATGTTGGTGTCCTTTGTTACTTTGGTCTGTGATCAATCGTGGATAGTTCAGTGTTTTCTGCAAGATCAGCAACTGGCTTGACTGGGATCCTACCCAATCAAGCCAGCAATGCACTGTCTCGCGGTCTTACTGGCAGGCCTCGCACTCGTCGAAGCCGGGGTCGCCTGGTCGCAGATAGCAGGCGGCGCCTTCGGCTTCCGCCGACACGGCCGACGATGCAGGCGCTGCGGCACCAGCGGCTTGCGCCGTCGAGATATCGGCCGACACTGCATTGAGTGCACCCGCCTTGGTGGTTGACTTCTCCGCATGCGTGGCACCGATGGTGCGCAGGTAATACGTGGTCTTCAGTCCACGCAGCCAGGCCAGCTTGTAGGTCTCGTCGAGCTTCTTGCCAGAAGCACCCGCCATGTAGATGTTGAGCGACTGCGCCTGATCAATCCATTTCTGGCGGCGCGATGCGGCCTCGACCAGCCAGCTCGGATCGACCTCGAACGCAGTTGCATACAGGTCGCGCAGATCCTGCGGAATGCGGTCGATGCGCGACAGGCTGCCATCGAAATATTTCAGGTCAGCGACCATCACCTCGTCCCACAGACCGTGCGCCTTCAGGTCGCGCACCAGATATTCATTGATCTCGGTGAACTCGCCCGACAGATTCGACTTGACGTACAGGTTCTGGTAGGTCGGCTCGATACAGGCCGACACGCCAATGATGTTAGAAATTGTCGCCGTCGGTGCGATGGCGACGCAGTTGGAATTGCGCATGCCATGACGCTTGATGCGGTCGCGCAGCGACTGCCAATCCATCGTCTCGGTGGTGTCAACTTCCAGATAGCCGCCACGCTCTTCGGCCAGCAGCTTCAGTGAATCTTGCGGCAGGATGCCGCGATCCCACAGCGAGCCGCGATAAGAGCTGTAGGTGCCACGCTCTTCAGCCAGCTCGGTCGATGCAAGGTAAGCGTAGTAGCAGACGGCTTCCATCGAACGGTCGGCAAACTCGACAGCCTCTTTCGAGGCGTACGGGACGCGCATGAGGTGCAGGCAGTCCTGGAAACCCATGATGCCCATACCCACCGGACGGTGACGCAGGTTGGAGTCGCGCGCTTTTTTCACCGCGTAGTAGTTAATGTCGATCACGTTGTCGAGCATGCGCATGGCTGTGCGAATGGTCTTCTGCAGCTTTTCGTGATCCAGCTTGCCGTCCTTCATATGGGCCGGCAGGTTCACCGAACCGAGGTTGCAGACTGCGATTTCAGAATCGTTGGTGTTGAGCGTGATCTCCGTGCACAGGTTGGAGCTGTGAACAACACCGACATGCTGCTGAGGCGAGCGGATATTGCACGGATCCTTGAAGGTGATCCACGGATGGCCGGTCTCGAACAGCATTGACAACATCTTGCGCCACAGATCCAGCGCCTGCACTTTCTTGAACAGCTTCATCTCGCCGGAGGCGCACTTGGCCTCATAGGCGAGGTAGGCCTGCTCGAATTCCTTGCCGAACTTGTCGTGCAGGTCGATCACGTCGGAAGGCGAGAACAGGGTCCATTCGCCCTTCTCCATTACGCGCTTCATGAACAGATCGGGAATCCAGTTCGCGGTGTTCATGTCGTGCGTGCGGCGGCGGTCGTCGCCGGTGTTCTTGCGCAGATCGAGGAATTCCTCGACGTCCAGGTGCCAGGTTTCGAGATAGGCGCAGACCGCCCCCTTGCGCTTGCCCCCCTGATTGACGGCGACAGCGGTGTCGTTGACCACTTTCAGGAACGGCACCACGCCCTGCGACTTGCCGTTGGTACCTTTGATATGCGCACCAAGCGCGCGCACAGGCGTCCAGTCATTGCCAAGGCCACCGGCGTACTTGGCGAGCAGCGCGTTCTCTTTGATCGCCTCGTAGATGCCATCGAGATCGTCCGCCACCGTGGTCAAGTAGCAGGAGGAGAGCTGCGAACGCTGCGTGCCGGAGTTGAACAGGGTCGGCGTCGAACTCATGAAGTCAAAGGTCGACAGTAGATGGTAGAACTCGATCGCGCGCGCCTCGCGGTCGATCTCGTTCAGCGCCAGCCCCATCGCAACGCGCATGTAGAACGCCTGCGGCATCTCGATACGGGTGCCCTGAATATGCAAGAAATAGCGGTCATACAGGGTCTGCAAGCCAAGGTAACCAAACTGCAGGTCGCGCTCGGGTACCAGCGCCTTGGCGAGCCGCTTCAGGTCGAACTGACCCAGCTTGGCATCGAGCAGCTCGGCATCGATACCCTTCTTGATGAACTTAGGGAAGTAGTCGATGTAGTGCGCACCAGCGTCTGCCTGAGCCACCTCGGTGCCAAACACTTCCTTGCGAATGGTGTGCATCAAAAGTCGCGCGGTCACCTGACTGTACGCCGGGTCTTTTTCCATCAGCGCGCGCGCGGCGAGAATGGCAGATTTGTGGAGCTCCTCGACAGGCACGCCGTCATACAAATTACGGACGGTCTCGTGCAAGATGGCATCGGCATCAACATGCTTTTCCAGCCCGATGCAGGCCGAGGTGATCATGGTCTTGAGCTTGTCCTGATCAAGCGGTACGCGCTGCCCATCCACCACAATATGCAGTGCATGCGGCGGCTCGACCGCGCCCTTGGCGGCCTGCTGCTGGGCGCGCTCTTCCTGACGCTTCGCACGGTAGAGCACGTAGGCGCGGGCGACGTCATGCTCGCCGGAACGCATCAGTGCCAGTTCGACTTGATCTTGCACGTCTTCGATATGGAAGGTGCCGCCCGCCGGCTGGCGGCGCATCAGCGCCGAAACGACGCCAACGGTGAGCTGCTCGACGAGCTCGCGAACGCGCGCCGACGCCGCACCCTGCCCACCATTCACGGCGAGGAAGGCTTTGGTCATCGCGATAGAAATCTTGGACGGTTCGAAACCGACCACGGCGCCGTTGCGGCGGATGATCTTGTAGTCGGCAATAGTGGCAACGGTGCTGGACGAGGATGGCGCGAGCGCCGATACCTTGGGCACGGCTGCGAACTCGCTACCGGACTTGACTGACGTTTCCTGACTGGTCTGCACTGCGCCTCCCCAATGGTGATGCTGTCGGCATTGCTGCCTTGTTACTTTGAAATGCCAAGCGTGTGGCCTGACATCAGTTCTGTTTGTTTTCTTCCCAGCTGGCGGGCCGCACACTTGCGTGGGCACGAACTGAAAAATTGCTTGCTGCCGATGGGCCCTGGCCAAGCCCCACATTCCTCGGGACGCTGCGGACGTCCAAAAAACGCTTCGTATTACGCTACTTGGTCAGTTCAATTGATGGGTTGAGCTGCATAGCCGGGCACTAGATCTAGTGGATCAAGCGCTCGCAGGCACTAATTCTAGTGCTCAGTTCGGCTACTTGCAACCGCTTTTTTCAATCTGGAAAGCGCGGCTACCGGGGAAATGTCGCGCGTGATAACTCACTTCCTGAAAGCGCTGAGAATTCCTTGTGAAATCTCGCCCAATCAAAGCAAGGACCGGGATCCGTCTTGCGATCGGGCGCAATGTGCTGATGACCTGTGACATCGGTCAGAGGGTGTCGCCGCGTCAGCGCTAGTGTCAGAACAGCAAGAGTTGTGTATTGTGCATCGCAAAATACCTCATGATCGGAACCTTCGAGTTCGATGCCAATCGAAAAATCATTGCAGCGCGGTCGACCCTGAAATTCCGACACGCCGGCATGCCACGCGCGGTCCAGCGTGGAAACGAACTGGATGGCGCTGCCATCACGCCGAATCAGAAAATGCGATGACACACGCAAACCGCGAAGCTGGTCAAAATAAGGATGGGCATCACAATCGAGCGTATTGGCGAACAACGCCTCGATGTATCCGCCGCCAAATTCCCCCGGGGGCAGGCTGATGTTATGTATCACCAGCAGGCTGATCTCGGCGTCCTCAGGACGCGCATCGAAATTGCTACATGCCGAACGCAGCAGAGCGCCGCACCAGCCATCCTGGCCAATCACCAAAGGAACTTCAGTCGGGTTCATGAATGTCGAGACGCTGCATCCGGTAGCGAAGTTGACGCAAGCTTATCCCAAGACGTTCGGCGGCGCGGGCTCGGCGAAAGCGTGCTTCGCGCAGCGCCTCAATGATGAGCTGCCGCTCGAATGCTCGTACTCTCGACGCGAACGAGTTGGCATCAGCAGCGACAGGCCCGATCTGGGCAGACGGCTCTTCCGCGCATGACACAGTGGCACAGGCGGGCAGCGACCTCGGCATCAGATCCTCAGCGCCGATCACGCCATTGCTGGCGAATGCCGCTGCACGCTCAAGCATGTTCTCCAGTTCGCGCACATTGCCCGGGAAATCATGCGCTTTGAGCGCTGCCACAGCCTCTGCGGTCAAGGTCACCGGTCCAACACGGTTGAGCTGCCGCCGCAGCAAAGCCTCGCACAGCAGGGGAATATCCTCGCGCCGCTCTCTCAGAGAGGGCAGCCTTAGCTCAATCACGTTGAGCCGGTAATACAGATCCTGCCTGAATGCTCGCTGCTGCACCGCTTGCGCCAGCGGCAAGTGGGTCGCACACAAAATGCGAACATCTACCGGCTCCTCGCGCGCCGAACCCAGCTTGCGAACTTTGCCCTCCTGTATCACTCGCAACAACTTGACTTGCATGGACAGAGGAAGTTCGGCGATCTCATCGAGGAACAGCGTGCCGCGGTGCGCCACCTGAAAAAATCCTGGGCGATCCTCGGTGGCGCCGGTGAATGCGCCGCGCCGTACGCCGAAAAATTCGGATTCCATCAGGCTCTCGGGAATCGCGCCGCAATTGACCGGCACAAAAGCTTGATGCGATCGGGCGCTTAATGAATGAATATCGCGCGCAGCAAGCTCCTTGCCACTGCCGGACTCTCCATAGATCGCCACCGGAACCGAGCTGGCCGCGAGTTTCAGTATCTGCTCGCGGGCAGCCTGCATCACCGGTGAATCACCCAGCAGCGAAAACATCGGGGCGACTGCATCCGCAGCAAACGCATTCAGCACATCATGGCAAGGAGAGTTCATCGCGCACAGAAAAAACAGCGCGCAGCTTAATGCATGGCAGGGTAAAGAAGTTCCTGAGTTCGGGATGATGCTGGAAAAACGCAACAATGCAGACTGAAAAACATTTGCAGCACAAACAGCAAACAATCAGGAGCTAGGGGGCATTGTGTCGGTGAGCATCGCTACAAAAGAAACGATCGCCTGGGCCGGGCAACGCCTCGGAGAGCGGAAGATGCAGTCCGCAGCCGGCACATTTGACCATGCGCTCGGCGCCTGCGCCGGCGGTTGGCTCCTCGGGAACCGCAGCGTCGCTGGCTTGCGCGCTCTTGCGAGCCTGCGCAGCCGAGAACCAGCGCCATGCCACGTAGATCAGCAAGGCCCAGAGCAGATACTTCAAACGGCACCTCGATGCAGCACGACCTCCAGCACAAAGCGGCTGCCGACATAGGCCAGCAGCAAGGTCGCAAAACCCGAGAGCGTGAACGTCAGCGCCGTCCTGCCGCGCCAGCCGCGCCAGTGGCGTCCTGCGAGCAGCACGCCGAACAACAGCCATGACAGCAGCGTGAACACAGTCTTGTGCTCCCAGCGGAAGGACTTGCCGAACAACTGTTCGGAGAAAAACACGCCGGATAGGACGGTCAGGGTCAACAACAAGAAGCCCAGTGCGATCATGCGAAACAGTAGCCGCTCCATTGTCAGCAACGGCGGCAGGTTGTCAATGGCCAGCGAGAGCCAGCCGCGATGACCAACCGCCGCCGGCAAAGCGTGCAGCCTGGATTCCTGCATCGCCATCAGCACCGCATGAAAAGCGGCGATGGTGAGCGAACCATAGGCAAGCGTAGAGATTGCGATGTGCCACGCAAACAGTGGCGGCTTGCCGGCCAGTGGAATCGCTGTGCCCGGAAAAATCACGGGCAGCACAATCGTCAGCGCCGCCGTGGGCAGCACCATGCGACGCAACCCATCAACAGAGAGATTGCGGTTTTCCACCCAATACGCACCGACTGAGATCCACAGGGCGGCTGACAGCATGACTGCAAACCCCAGCCGCAGATGATCTGGCGTGACCACGGCATCCGCCAGAGACAACGCATGCAGCACCCATGCGAGCAAGGTGCCAACCGCAACCATACGGCGGCGCTGCTCGGGCAGCAGCGCACAGATGATGTACAGCAGGCCGGCGGCATGGATAAGAAGAAGTTTCATCAATTAAGTGTACACCATGTGCCTACATGCAAAGACAGAGCAATGATCAGGCTTACGGTAAAATCGGGCCGTCTGTTTCACTCTGAAGCGCGCCACTTTCCTGCTGTTCGTACCGCTGTTGCAGACATTGAAAAGCAGGCCTGCTCAGATACCTCATCACTTCCTGAACATCTCCCAATTCTCATGCTAAACAATCTCACCCAGCGCCTGTCCAAAGTCGTCAAGACAATGCGCGGCGAAGCGCGACTGACCGAGTCGAACACCGCCGAGATGCTGCGCGAGGTCAGGCTGGCGCTTCTGGAAGCCGATGTCGCGCTGCCGGCGGTTCGGGACTTCGTCGCCAGAGTGAAAGAAAAAGCGCTGGGTGAGGCAGTCATCGGCTCGCTCACGCCGGGACAGGCGCTGGTAGGCGTGGTGCATGATGAACTGGCAAAGCTGATGGGCGCCGACCTCGGCCCCGAAGCAAACCAGCTGTCCTTCGCGACACAACCCCCTGCGATCATCCTGATGGCTGGACTGCAGGGCGCTGGCAAGACCACTACCGTTGGCAAGCTGGCGAAATTCCTGAAGGAACAGAAAAAGAAAAAAGTGCTGACCGTTTCTGCAGACATCTACCGCCCTGCAGCCATCGGACAACTGGAAACGGTGACCACTCAAGTCGGCGCCGACTTCTTCCCCTCGCAAGCCTCACAAAAGCCGGTAGACATCGCGCTGTCCGCCCTCGATTACGCGAAAAAACACCATCATGATGTACTCATCATCGATACCGCCGGCCGCCTGGGCATCGACGACGCAATGATGCAAGAAATCAGCGCGCTGCACGCTGCCGTGAAGCCCATCGAGACACTGTTCGTGGTCGATGCCATGCTCGGACAGGATGCCGTCAACACGGCGCGAGCGTTCAACGAGGCCTTGCCTCTCACCGGCATCGTCCTTACCAAGCTCGATGGCGATGCCCGAGGTGGTGCAGCGCTGTCGGTGCGTCATGTAACGGGTAAGCCGATCAAGTTTGCCGGCGTCGCAGAGAAGCTCGACGGTCTGGAACCGTTCGACCCGGAACGCATGGCTAACCGCGTGCTGGGCATGGGCGATATTCTGGCACTGGTCGAAGAAGCGAAAAAAGGCGTCGACATGGCCGCCGCTGCCGACCTCGCGAACAAGATCAAGGGTGGCGGCAAATTCGACCTGGATGACTTCAAGGCCCAGCTCTCGCAGATGAAAAAAATGGGGGGTCTGTCCGGACTGATGGACAAGCTGCCGGCGCAATTCCAGCAGGCAGCCTCGGGAGCGAATGTCGACCAGGCAGAGCGGCAAGTGCGACGGATGGAGGGCATCATCAACTCGATGACCGCTCAGGAGCGTGCCAAGCCCGAGCTGATCAAGGCCTCGCGCAAGCGCCGGATCGCGGCCGGCGCTGGCGTGCAGGTACAGGAAGTCAATCGCATGCTGTCCCAATTCGAACAAATGCAGTCGATGATGAAAAAACTCAAGGGCGGCGGCATGATGAAAATGATGAGGAACATGAAGGGCATGCTGCCCGGTATGCGCTGACTCTGAATCTGACACTGACGACTCAGTGTCTCTGCCTCTGGTGCCAACGCGGTTTCAGAGGGAAATCACGGGTTTTCACAGGATATTTATCGGGCTTTCGGAGGCCCTGCGCAGGTATATTTCGTCACCCAAAGCAGGCGTTTATCCCACCGCGAGTCCGATCAAGCGACTCCCTCAGAGGGAATTCAGCACCGCGTCAGCCGCTTCTTCGACGGCGCATCGCTGGTCTCTCGTAGCCATCGTCACCCCATTGACACTCTCCGCTCAGAGGGAAAAATCGAAAAAAACACATAAAAACACTTGCATCACGAGCAAAACCCTAAGACTATTGGCGGTGCGTAAATTTGCGCAACATTTCATCACCAAAGCAAAGGAGGTTCACGTATGGCTACAGCCAAGAAAGCGGCCGCCAAAAAATCCGCTGCTAAGAAGAAGCCTGCAGCTAAAAAAGCGCCCGCCAAGAAGAAAGTCGTAGCGAAAAAGGTAGTGGCGAAAAAGCCGGCAGCGAAAAAGGCAGCGGCCAAGAAAACCGTAGCGAAAAAGGCTCCCGCTAAAAAAGCAGCTGCAAAGAAGGCGCCTGCCAAGAAAGCCAAAACCGCACGCAAGCCAAATGCAGCATTCATGAAGCCTCTGACCCCGTCCGCAGCGCTGGCCGCCGTAATCGGCTCCAAGCCGTTGCCCCGCACGGATGTCACCAAGAAGGTTTGGGACTACATCAAGAAGCACAAGCTTCAAGATAGCGTCAATCGCCGTAACATCAACGCAGATGATGCTCTGAAAGCCGTTTTCAATGGCAAGAAGACTGTCTCCATGTTCGAGATGACCAAGCTCATCTCTGGCCACTTGAAATAATCTTCAGGTGCCGAACAAAAACGCCCGCACAATGTGCGGGCGTTTTTGTTTTCCGGGTCTCTGCAGCAGGCAGAGCGATTATTTCGATTTATTGTATTTGGCGATCGCGTTCGCCAAATCCTGGTATTCCTCGCACCCCTTGCCACAGATTTTCTCAAGCTCGGCGAGATGCCCGGCCGCCTTGTCCGGCTGGCCAGCCTTCAAGTAAGCCTGACCGATGTATTCATGTGCACCTTTGTGTTTCGGGTCGAGCTTCAGCGCCTCTCGATAATGGGCAAACGAGTTGTCCAGATCACCGAGATGGCGGTAGGAATAACCAAGATAGGTGTGCGCATCCGGATTATCCGGTGTGCGTTTCACCGATTTGCTCAGGGCTTCAATCGCGGACTTCCAGTCCTTGCGCTTGATTGCCGCCTTACCCGCTGCGAAATCAGGGTCGCCCGCATTGGTCGCACCCTGAGTCTCCGTCATATTCGCCATCGCCGGCGGGATGCAGGCCATGATCAGCACGAACAGCAGTTTTTTCATTGAGGGTCTCTCCATTTGGGTTTCATCCATGTTCCCAGCGTTTCCACGCGGCCCTGACAGCATTCGGATACTCTGGACGGCCACGGCTGCCATTGTAGCGGCCCAGCGCAAGGAAGAGGTCTCCGCGCTCCATATCGATATACAAGCGCAATATGCTGCAGCCATAGCGCAAATTGGCCTGCATATGAAACAGCTTGGCGGGTCGCCCATCTCCGATGACACGGGTCCAAAAGGGCATTACTTGCATGTACCCACGGGCGCCGACCGATGAAATCGCA
>JBEGNF010000071.1:0-17973 GCA_041182625.1 Pseudomonadota bacterium
CTGGTTGCTGCGCTGCTGCTCTCGCTATGTGCGCTGCCGGGCTACTCGCTAACGCTTTCAAACAATGAACGCGTCTATCCGTTATCTGCCGAGACATCTCTGCTGGAGGATCCCACCGGCGAGCTCAGCTTGGCCGATGTCAGCTCATCAAAATTTCAACAGAAATTTCAACCATGGTCCCAGCCCGGCGACATCAGCCTGGGGTTCAGTCAATCCGCCTACTGGATCAAGCTCTCCTTATCGCGTGCCGAAGACTCGCCAGCGGACTGGCTGATTGAAATTCCCTACCTGGGTTTGGAGAATATCGAGTTCCATGCACCCGATCAGCTGCCTGTGCTGACAGGCTCGGCGCGCCCTTTTTCCTCGCGCCCGTTGGCACACCGCTTCTTTCTTTTTCCCGTAACCGTCACGACAGAGCCACGCGATTACTACTTCCGGCTGCAAAGCCACTACGCGCTCACGGTACCGATCAATGTGTGGAATCCCGGAGCATTTTATGAAGAAGTACAAAATACGCTGGCCCTGCAAGCACTGTACTTTGGCGGGCTGATCGCGCTGCTGCTGTATAACTTCTTCCTCTGGGTATCGCTGAAAGACCTTCGCTTCCTGCTCTACACACTGTTCTGTGGCTTGCTGGGTCTGGGCATTTTTGCTGGTAATGGTTTCGGTCGTTTGTTCATCTGGCCGGACGCTTCCGATTTCGATGTCATCTCGCAGACGCTGTTCCTCAGCGCGGCGCTGGCCTTTGCTATCGAATTCGCGGTGGTGTTTCTCAAGAGTCGGGACGTTGCACCACGCATCACGCGCTTGCTGCATGGGGCAGCCACGGTCTGCATTCTGATCGCATTGCTGTTGACCTGCTCGCTATGGCTGGAGATACCTCGATACTGGATCTATCAAAGCTTCGTCTTCGCGTCCCTGATTGCCACACCCCTGGTTATCGGAACCGGCATCATAGCGGCGCAGCGAAATATACCCGGTGCTCGCTTTTTCTTGCTCGCCTGGTGCATTCTGCTGGGGGGCGGCGTAGTGGCCAGCCTGCGCATCTTCGGTCTGGTGCAAACCAATGCCTTCACCGCGTACAGTGTGCAGATCTCCTCTGCGGCGGAAATGCTGCTGCTCGCTTTTGCTCTAGCCGACACCGTCAGGCATGAGCGGGATGCGCGTGAGCACGCCCAGCAGCAAGCACTTGCCTCGAGCGAGCAGTTGATGCAGGTGATGAAAGAAAGCGAACAGCGTCTCGAAAACGCCGTCGAAGAGAGAACCGCGCAGCTGAACCTGTCCCTGGCTACTGAGAAAGCGGTGCTAGCGCAGTACGTGCGCTTTGGTTCGCTGATCTCGCATGAGTTCCGCAATCCGCTGGGCATCATCGATAGCCAGGTGGCGCTGATGAGAAAATCCTCTGCCTCAGACAGCCCGGATCACGTCAGCCGGCTCGATGTTATTTCCAGTGCCACGCAGCGTCTGGTGAAAATGTTCGACCAATGGCTCGCCGATGGTCAGGTCAGACCTGACTTGCGACCCATGACGGTCGTGCCCGTCTCTGTGGCAAACTGGCTGCCGCAATTCCTGAGCGAGAATCAGGCCTTCGTCGGAAGGCACAGCATCGAGACCCGGATCGATCCTGCGGCGCCGCTGCTGCATGCCGACAAAGAATTGCTCGATATCGCTTTGCTGAACCTGATCGATAATGCGTGCAAATTTTCCGAGGTGGGCAGCATGATCACGATCGCCTCTTGCCGCAAGCCGGGCTTTGTGGGAATCAGCGTGACAGATCGCGGCACGGGAGTGGCTACCGAATACCAGGAAAACATCTTCGAGGAATACTTCCGCGTACCGTCCGAGGAAAAAGCGCGCGGCACCGGACTGGGATTGCCATTTGTGAAGAGTATCGTCAATAATCATCACGGCCATGTCGAGCTGATCAGCAAGCCCGGTGATGGAAGCACGTTCACGATGTGGTTCCCGGAGACGACCGGCGAATCATCCGCCAGACAAACCATCACGACCCTCATCCCATGAACGAGATCCCTCAATCCTCCGGCCGCGTACTGATCGTCGAAGATGAGACGCCATTGCGTGAGGCGATGGTGACCTTCCTGACCATGGATGGTCTGAATGTCCACGGCGTCGGTACGCTGGAAGCCGCCACTGCCTGGCGCACCTTGCACCCGGTGGATCTGATGATTCTTGACCTGGGTCTGCCGGATGGGGACGCACTGGCCTGGCTGGCATCGCACCCGGCGGGGACCTCCGGGCTGGTTATTTGCAGCGCACGGGGTCATCCTCAGGAACGAATCGCGGGCATGCAATCGGGGGCTGACGCCTATCTCGTCAAACCGGTGCAGCTCGAAGAGTTGTCGCTGCTGGTGCAGAAGCTCCTGAAACGCCTGAAGGCACCTGCGAACAACACCTGGACACTGGACAAAGTCCACTGGACGCTGGCAGCGCCATCCGGACGCCTGCTGAAACTCACGCATTCGGAGGCGCAGGTCATTCAAACGCTTGCGCAATCACCGGGGGCCGCTGTGTCGAAAAACGATATCGTGCTCGCGCTCGGTCATCAGCCAGCAAGCTACGATATGCGGCGCATGGAAATCCTCATACGCCGACTGCGCAACAAAGCCAAAGAGCAGCTGGGCACCGAGCTGCCGCTTGAGACCGCGCACCGGCTGGGTTACGCATTCACGGCACCCGTCGAGGCGCGTTGAACCACTGCCTGGGCCGCAAGAACCAGACCGTCCAGATAGTCCTGTGCCGCCACACTGCCCTCCTCGGGCGACCAGGGCGCGAATTCTTTGGGTGCCTGCGGGTTAAAGGGTCCGGCCTTGACTTCCATCAGTACCGAGCCCGGCACCAGCGCAACCAGACTGTGCCAGGTGCCCGCGGACAGCTCCACGCCCACGCTGCATTCGGCGGTCTCGAGGTATTTTTCCGAGCCGAGGCGAACGATATCCGTGATCTCGCCACGATCGTCGAAGGTGATTAACGCAAACAGACCGCGTACCGCGATCAGCGTCTCATCTCGCGGGTCGCTCAGATGGCGGTGCGGGCGAATGTAGCTATCCGGCTCGATGGCGTTGAACAATCGCTGAGCAGGCTCGGCCATAGAACGATGCACATTCCTGAATTGCCGCCGTCTCGGGGAACGCTCTGCTTCGGCGATCAGTGAATCCAGATAGCTGGTCGAAAACTTCAGTGGGCTCATGAATTAGCGGTCGTGGGAAGTGACCGATCTCAAAGGACATGTCAGTTGAGTATAGATCAGCGCAGGGGCCGCAGCCGCGATGGCTCGGCCGCGCTAGCCAGCGTCAGACACGAAACGCGCATTGGTGGTAACGTAAAGCGGGTGTGATGCCTTGGATCTATGGCAATCAACGAATCCCTTAACTAATTTGATAAAAATTTACAATATGAACAAGAGACTGAAATCACTTGGCCTCGCGCTGTTGCTTAGCCTGCCGCTGGCGACGCTGGCCGCTGACGTCGATTGGATTACCGACAAACGTGGATGCAAGGTGGCGAACATCTTCCCGCAAGAGGGCGAAAGCATCAGCTGGAGCGGCCCCTGCAAGGATAATTTTGCCCACGGTCAGGGCAAGCTCACCTGGTACATGAAGGGCGTACAGAAAGAAGTTTATGAGGGCAATATGGTGCGAGGCTGGGCCGAGGGCAAGGGCAAACTAACTCGCAGAGATGGTGTCTACACGGGCGATTGGAAAAACAGCCTGCAAAACGGTCAAGGCCGCTATGAACACGAGGATGGCAGCTGGTATGAGGGCGCATGGGCCGACGGGCACCCGCATGGCCATGGCCAGATGCGCACGCCGGACGGTCGTCTGTTCAGCGGCACCTGGTCCCACGGCGAATACGAAGACGAGCGCGCACCGTCGAACAAGACCTGACGACCAAAGCGCTCGCTAACAGGGCGCGCGAGCCGGGAAGTAGCCGGCTCGCACCGGGCTCGACACCATGATCAGATAGGCTTCTTGAATCGCGTAGGCCTCTCGCTCGCGCTGGTACCAGAGCCGGCATTTTTGCGCATCGTCGCCGGTGTCCGCTGGATCGACGTAATGACTCCCCTCCAGACTTTGCAGGTAATGCACCACCTCGTGCAGCAGCACAGAACGGTCAAAGAGGTTCTTCAGCGGCTTCAGACGATCGTCGAGGTAGATCTGGCGCCCACCCGCGTAGTGGCCTAGCACGCTGCAAGTGCCCTTGCACGCCAGACGGTTCAGCTCCTGGGTGGAGAGATAAATCAGCTCGGGGTATTCAGGGGGCGGCGCATAGCGCGAGAGCTTCCGGATCGTGCTGAACACCACGGGCAGCAGCTCGTGCGTGTCAAGCTGGGTGCTCGCGCCGTCAAAGTCGTCGAGGAATTTCTGCTGCTCGCTCTTGTACTTCTCGTACATGCGCTGGTTGGCATTTGTCGGGTTGGGCCCGGCCGCGGCGCAGTCGTCGACGGAGAATGCCGCGAGCGCAGCGACAACAACAGCACTTGTCAGCGGGAGCAATCTGCCGGACATCTCGATCATCCTTCAGAACATGGGAGAACCACGACATGCTCGGCACCCGTCGGGGGTTGCTACTTCGTGTCGCGGCCAAATTCAAACAGCAGGTGGAGATAGCGCCTGCCGACCAGATCCTTGGTCATGGAAAGCTTTTCCTGACCCCATTCTGCCTCAATCGTGAAACGTCCGCTGGCGGGCGGGTTGACGTACAGGTAGGGCCCGCGCGCCGCCGTCTCGACGACCACTTCACCGCGGACATCACGCACCCTGACAGTCACATCCTTCATACCGTCGGTCTGACCACCGTTGCGGAAGGTGAGCTGTATCGGATATTTGGGCGCCTGGGCTTCGAGGAAGGCGACCTCGTCCTCGCTCAGGCCACCAGTGATGAAGGTATACTCGCCTTGCCGTTGAAGCTTGATGTCGGCGGCCTGGGAAGGCGACACCTGCGCTGCCAGTAATAACAACAATGACAGTCCTATTCGGATCAGGGGACGCTGTGAGTTTTTTTTCATGGCCTGCTCTGCAAGACGAGTGGATAAGAGAGGGACATCATGCAACCGATCACATTCTGGCGATCCAGTGCGCTGTCACTGGTGCTGTTAACGGCATCCGCCGCAGGCCTTGCCGCCGACCTTTCCGCGCTGCGCGGACAGTGGTCTGGCGTCTGGTACATCGGCATGAGCAGCGGCAAAGCCAAGCTCTCGGTGGAGGACGGCAACCGCGCCCGCATCAGCTTTACTAATCTGACCGACGAATTCGGCGACCATGACATCGAAGTCACTCGGCTGAACTTCGACGGCGAGACGCTCACGTTTTCGGTGCCTAGCAAAGGCAGCCCGCTGTTCGCGGTGTCCTTGAAGAACAAGCGCGAAGGCAAGCTACTCGATGGCGGCGGCAAGTTCGATGGCGCTGTCGCCAAGCTGGTGTTCGACAAAGACGACTAAGGCCTGCCCAGCAATAAAAATACCCCCGGACAGCGCGGGGGGACGTATTTTCGCGCAGCGGTCGGCATCAATCGCTGGGCAGCGACTTGATGTATTTCGCCAGTGCGCGCGCCTGCACCTCGGTCAGCGTGTTCTTAAAGCTGGGCATCGCGCCCTGCCCTTTCACGATGGTGTTGTACACACCTTCCTCATCTTTGGTAGTACCTGCCAGCTTGGGACCCCCTTTGCCGGCTTTCATACCGAAACTGCCATGGCACCAGCTGCAGCTGGCAGCAAACAGCTTCTTGGCATCTTCGGGGGAAATTTCCTGTGCATCTTGCGCAAATGCGGGGGCATTCAGCAATCCTACGATGGCGATCAGGCCCAACGCCTTGATGCCGCGATACGTGTTGCTCATTTCTACTCCAGTGGTTCGTTCTTATGACGTTTTTTATTATGTTGTTGCTTGTAACTACGAGGCCATGCGTTTGGCCTGAATTTTTATACTACGGTCGTTGCATCAGCTTGACTGCCAGCCCATCACCGGGAACAGCTCAAGGCGATACACCAACGAAAAAAGCGGGAAGTTTTCACTTCCCGCTTTCCATCGCTCGGATTACTTGAGCGCGAACACGATCAGCTGACCGTTATCGGTCGGCATTTCGCTGAACGGCGAGCCAAACAGAGGACCGTAGTTACCTGCCACGTGGCTGCCCCAGCCCGTCACGACGGCAACGTACTGCTTGCCCTTCGCGGTGTAGCTGATCACGCCACCGTGGTGACCGAGACCATTGTTATGGCTCCACAGTTCTTTGCCAGTCTTGGCATCGAGCGCCTGGAACACGCCATCAGCGCCTGGAACGAACACGAGGTCGCCCTTGGTCGACAGCAGCGAAGCGAGCACAGGGTACTTGTACTCGACGCGCCATGACATCTTGCCGCTGATAGGATCACGTGCCTGGATGGTGCCATAGGCTTGCCTGCCCTTCGGATGCGTCGCAGTCCACGATGCGCCGAAGTAGTTCTGGCCAGAGAAGTCCTTCGGACGCTCAGCCTTCACGACCTCGAGGTCGAAGCACCACTGTTGCGTGGCCTTGTACATCAGGCCAGTCTTCGGGCTATAGGAACCTGCGTTCCAGGAGATCGAGCCATCGATCGCCGGGCACATGTTCGGGAACTTGCCTTCGGTGAAGTCGACACGACCGATCAGCTCACCCTTGGGAGACACGCCCTTGATGTAGTTGAAGGTGCCGTCATCGATCATGTAGGCATTCTCGACGTCGAGCTTGTTGCCGCCGCCCAGCTTGGAGCCGTTGTAAACGAAGATGATGCCGCCCTTGTTCGGGTGCACGACGTAGTCCTTGCCGTTCTTCGAAATGCGCATGAACTCACCCACGGCGCTGTCGAAGTCCCAAGCATCATGTGGCATTTCCTGGAAATAGGACTTCAGCTTGCCCGTGTCCGGATCCAGAACGATGACGGAGGAGCTGTACAGGTTGTCACCTGGACGTGCACCTTCGGTCTTCCACTTGTCGCCGGAGTAGTCGTAGTCAGGCGCAGGGTTCGCAGTGCCCCACCAGACCGAGTTGGTCTTCGGGTCGTACTGACCTGTCATCCAGCCGCCGCCGCCGCCGGTCTTCCAGGAGTCATTGCCCCATGATGCACGTGAACGCTCATCGCCACCGATAGTGTCGAACTGCCAGACGGTCTCGCCGCGCCGGTCTGGGCATTGATGCCGAAAATCGGGCCGCAGCAGCCGGAGAGCTCACCACCATTCGAGCCAATGATGACTTTGTCCTTCACGACCAGCGGTGCGCCGGTGAAGCCCTTGTTGCCCTTCTCGACGGTCATGACCATCTTGTCCCAGACAGGCTTGCCGGTCTTCTGATCGAGCGCGATCACGCGGCCGTCAACGGTACCCATGTAAACCTTGCCGTGAGCGATCGCGATACCGCGGTTGTAGGGGTTGTAGAACGTACCCTCGCCGCGCTCGTTGTCGAGCTTCGCCTGATAGCTCCAGATGGCCTTACCGTTCGTACCGTCCAGCGCCCATACCTTGCCTGAGGCGGAGGTGTAGTAGAGGATGCCATCGACTGCCAGCGGGAACGACTGGATACCGCGCTTGGTGGCATTCGGCGTGTGGATCCATGCCACACCCAGGTTCTTCACATTGGATGTGTTGATCTGATCCAGGCCGCTGTGGTGATAGCCGTTGAAGTCCTGGTGGTACATCAACCAGTTGTTCGGATCTTTGTGGGCATTCAGCAGACGATCCCAAGAGACATCACCAGCGACGGCAACTGCGGCACCCGCCAGCATCAGAGAACCCGCGACTACCTTGAGTTTGGTATTGACAGCATTCTTCATTGTGTTTCCTCCAAAAAGTCCTACGCTTCTTATCGTTATAGTGAGTCCCGCTCACCCTGCCTTTTGCGATCGGACGGCCCCGCAAAAAGCCTTTACCCTTGGTGAAACTACGGTGACCGAGGAAATATACGATTCAATCTGCATTCAAACAAGCCGTT
Source organism: Pseudomonadota bacterium (assembly GCA_041182625.1). GTDB lineage: Bacteria > Pseudomonadota > Gammaproteobacteria > Burkholderiales > Burkholderiaceae_D > Pernthalerella. Next base: position 7,963 of record JBEGNF010000071.1, read on the forward strand.
CTTTATGTCAAAGCACCAATTTTTTTGGTAAGCGGCGCAAGTCTGAATGGCCCGGGAGATTCAGCGCCGTGAGGGGGCGCAGCATGAAGAACCAAAAAGTCCACCGCCGGGCGCTGCTATCTTGCGCTGCCAGATGTGCCGCAGGCGGCCAAGATCACAGCCCATCTGGCGGGCTTCGCTCGACAATTCTTAAGTCAGGCGGTACCGACCGAGCGCTGTCGTTGAGCTGCACACGTCAATATTTTTGCAGCGCAGCGTTTTGCTGCTGCGCGCAAGGATCTTGTTATATTTAAAAGAGGCGACTCAATAAAAACACGCAGGCCAACAACGGGCGCGGCAGCGCTTGGCCCTAAAAGTCGAAGGGTTATCCTTCATCGTCCCGACTCACAATCCGAACGGATCGCATTGCCGGCGCTCTCGATCGTCCAGGATTTGCCATAGGTACCGAAGACCATCCTGAGCACTCTGTCCATATTCTTTTTCTCGACCGGGTCGTTAAAGGTCCGGCTCTCCAGCTTCTCCTGCGCCTCTTCGCGTGTCATGCCGCTCTCCCGCCAGCCCTGCGCCTCGGAAGCGAAATGCCCCATGTCCGCGCAGGTCATGGTACCGAGCGGATATGGCGCCGCCATGACGTAAGAACAGGCAGCGGCCAGCATTAACGATGCACACGTTTTTTTCATTTTCTCCTCCGGCGTGAATTCGGTAGTTGAGTCCTGTAAGCCAGAGACGTTATCATGAGCGCGGAATAACCGTCATCGTGCGACTACCAGCCATTCCACGCACGCCACACAAGTTTACGCATTATGAATGCCACAATTAAAACAATAATACGGCTCAGCCTGTGCTTGCTCTCGCTCTCGCTCTCCTCTACGGGCGTCCTCGCGGATACCGCAGCGTTCAAAGACTGTCCCGATTGCCCTGACATGGTTGCGCTGCCTGCGGGTCGATTCACGATGGGCTCACCGGGCAAGAATGCGGAGCAAACTGCGCAGCCGGCTCATTCGGTGAATGTCAAAGCTTTCGCGATCGGTAAATTCGAAGTCACGCAGGATGAATGGTTCGCCGTCATGGGCACGCGCCCTGCTCAGTTCAAGGGGGGCCGCCACCCGGTCGAGCAAGTCACTTGGAAGCTTGCACGCGAATTCACGCGCAAGCTATCCGAAAAAACCGGAAAAAAATACCGCCTGCCGACGGAAGCCGAATGGGAATATGCGGCGCGCGGCGGCACGGATAGCGAGTTTTATTTCGGCCAGAGCAGCATCGCAGACCATGCCTGGTTCGATGACAATTCCGACGAGACCACCCATGCAGTGGGCCAGAAAAAGCCCAATGCCCATGGCCTGCATGACCTCTACGGCAATGTCTGGGAATGGACTGAGGATTGCTGGAACGAGAGCTACGCTGGCGCACCCGACGACGGCAGCGCGTGGACCAGCGGCGACTGCGGTCAGCGCGTCGTGCGCGGCGGCACCTGGTACAGCAAGCCGACGTCCATTGGCTCCTCCATCCGGGCGAAGTTCTCCTCCGAAATTCGGTACAGCAGCCGTGGCGGCGGATTCCGCGTCGTGCGCGAAGACTGAGCACTTCTTTGAGAGGTACTCGCGTTGTGATATGTTCTGCATTCGCAAAAAAATAATAAGCGGACTCAATCCGTAAGGGGGACATGATGCAGAAACAGCGCGTTGCCGTCGTCACCGGCGGTGCCATGGGCATAGGCGGAGAATCCGTCGCACAGCTCGCAAGAACCGGTCATCACGTCGTCATCGCCGACCGCGACACCGCGGCCGCCGCGCAGACTGCGGAGCAGCTTGCCCAGGAAGGGCTCTCCGTGAGCACCGTCGAGATCGACGTGGGCAAGGCCGAATCGGTCGCAGCGGCTTTCACGAATATCCAAAAAGATTTCGGACGTTGCGACGTGCTGGTCAACAGTGCGGGCTTGGCCAAGGTCTATCCCTTCCTTGAATATCCGCTCGATCATTTCGAGCACACCATGAACGTCAACGTCACAGGCACGTTGCTGTGCAGCCAGCATGCTGCGCGCATGATGGTCAAAGAGAAGTGGGGAAGAATCATCAATATCGCATCGGTCGCGGGGATGCGCGCCGTTGGCACCGGTCGCACCGCCTATGGCACCTCGAAAGGCGCAGTGATTGCGCTGACGCGCCAGATGGCCGTCGAGCTGGCCGAGCATGGCATTACGGCGAATGCCGTGTCACCGGGCCCGGTCGACACGCCTTTCACCCGCGTACTGCACACAGAAAAATTCAAGAAAGAGTATTCAAGCGCCATACCGATGAACCGCTACGGCACGGTCTCCGAGATCGCCGCAGTGGTCGCCTTCCTGGCATCCGATGCGGCGTCCTACATCACCGGCATATCCATGCCGGTCGATGGCGGCTTCCTCGCCTCGGGCGCGCGCGGTATCTGATCGTACAAAAGATTTCTGTTTTCCGATTCCTACGTCATGGCCGCTCGCGTTCACGCCACGTATCACCTTGACACAGCGGTGGCGCCTGAGCGCGCCGCTGACATCATCGCGGGCGAGCAATCGTCCGGCACTTTCGTTCCGATTCCTGGCGAGGACGAAGCGCTGAAAGCGCGCGCGGCGGCCAGCTGGGAGATCACGCCGCTGGACGAGACGTCGACTGGTCAGAATAAACGCTACCAGTTGAGGCTCTCGTGGCCGCTAGAGAATTTCGGTGCATCGCTGCCGAACCTGATGACCACCGTCGCCGGTAATCTGTATGAACTGAAGCCTGTCGCGGGCCTGCGGCTGATGGATATCGAACTTCCGGATGAATTCGCGGCAGCATACCCGGGCCCGGCCTTCGGTATTGCAGGCACGCGACAACTCGCCGGCGTTCCTGAAGGTCCCCTCGTGGGTACCATCATCAAACCCTCAGTGGGTTTGTCTGCAGCGGGTACCGCCGAGCTTGTCGATCAGCTGTGTGCCGCCGGAATTGATTTCATCAAAGATGACGAATTGCAGGCCGATGGTCCCGCCTGCCCTTTCGATGAGCGCGTGCGCAAGGTGATGGAAGTCATCAATCGCCACGCTGAACGAACCGGCAAGAAGGTCATGTATGCGTTCAACCTGACCGGTGAGCTGGACGACATGAAGCGTCGGCATGATCTGGTGCTCTCGCTCGGCGGTACGCTGACGATGCTGAGCCTGAATTCCGTCGGCATGACTGGCTTCAACGCGTTCCGCAAGCATGCGCAGCTACCGATTCATGCGCACCGCAATGGCTGGGGCTATCTGCAAGGCGGTTGGTCCTATATCGCCTGGCAAAAGCTGTGGCGTCTCGCAGGCGCGGATCAGATGCATGTGAACGGGCTGGCGAATAAATTTCATGAACGTGATGAGAGCGTGATTGCGTCGGCGCGCGCCTGCCTGACACCGATGTTTGCGCACAAGCCATGTACCGTGATGCCGGTATTCTCGTCAGGGCAAACCATCAGACAGGCGCCGGGTACCTGGGCAGCGTTGCAATCGACAGATTTGATTTTCCTTGCGGGCGGCGGGCTGTTCGCGCATCCCGGCGGTATTGCCGCTGGCGTCGCAGCACTCAGACAATCATGGGAAGCAGCGATGCAGGGAATCCCGCTAGAGACCGCGGCGAAAACCCACCGCGAACTGAGAGAAGCACTGGAAAAATTTTCCGGCTGATTTTGTCAACCGATGCGCCGGCGACGAATAACAAAAAAAGGAGAGCATCATGACCCCATTTACCCGCCGTGACTTTCTGATCGCCAGCGGTGCCGCCGCGATCACTGGCCCATGGGTTCACACCGCGCACGCGGCAGAATTCGAGTTCAAGTTCGGTACCAACCTGCCTGCCACGCACCCGCTGTCGGCACGACTGATCGAGGCGACCAAAGCGATCAAAGAACAAACCGATGGCAAGCTGAATATTCGCGTGTTCCCCAACAATCAGCTCGGTGGTGACCCGGCGATGTTCACTCAGCTGCGCAGCGGCGCGCTGGAATTTTTTTCCGTCTCGGGTGCGAATGCGCTGTCGTCGCTGGTACCCAAGGCCGCACTGTCCGGCGTCGGCTTCGCCTTCAAAACGTATGATCAAGTCTGGCAGGGCATGGATGGCGATCTGGGTAAGCATATTCGCGCGCAGATCACCGGCGCAGGGCTAGTGGTGATGGATCGCATCTGGGACAACGGCTTTCGTCAGATCACCAATAACGTCAAGCCTATCGTGAATATCAGCGATCTGGCAGGCATGAAGATCCGTGTACCGATCGGCAAGCTGTGGATCTCGCTGTTCGAATCGCTGGGCGCAGCGCCCTCGGGTATCAGCTTCAATGAGGTGTATTCCGCGCTACAAACACGCGTAGTGGACGGCCAGGAAAACCCGCTCGCCATCGCCTCGGTCGCGCGGCTGTATGAGGTACAAAAATACTGCTCGCTGACGAATCACATGTGGGATGGTTTCTGGGTGCTGGCCAACAAGCGCGCGTGGGACAGAATGCCAGCACGTGTGCAAGAGATCGCAGCAAAGAATTTCAATGAATTCGCACTCTTGCAACGCAAGGATATCGCCGAGATGAATTCCCAGCTGCGCAAATCGCTGGAAGAAAAAGGCATGGTGTTCAACACCGCCGATCCCCTCTCCTTCCGCGACAAGCTGCGCAGCAGCGGCTATTACGCGAACTGGCGCAAGGAATTCGGCGACGACGCATGGGGATTGCTTGAAAAAGCCGCAGGGCGACTTGCATGAGCACGCGCGCCGACAGCCCGCCCTCAGCGCTAGCGGGCAGTCTGCTCGCGCGTATCGACTCGGCGCTTGGCTGGCTGGTGGCGCTGCCGGCAGCCGTACTGGTGGCCGTCGAAGTCGTGCTGCTGTTTACGGGCGTGATCGCCCGCTACGTCTTTCACAAGCCGCTGATCATCGCTGACGAACTCTCCAGTGTTCTGTTCCTGTGGCTGGCCATGATGGGCGCAGCAGTTGCTCTGCATCGCAATGCACACATGCGCATGACCGCACTCGTGAACGGCAGCGGCGATCTATGGCGCGCGCGCTGGGACTGGGCCGCCTGGGCTGCTTGTTTGTGCTTTCTGGCCCTGCTCGCCGAACCGAGCATTGGCTATCTGTTGCAGCAGCGAGAAATCGAATTGCCCGGGCTGTCGATCTCCGATGGCTGGCGAGCGGCCGCCATGCCTGTCGCTACTCTGTTGATGATTGTGATCACGCTGGTCAAGCTCTTGATGCGCGGCACGCGCGAGACATTGTCTGCTGCACTGATCGCCATCGTGCTCGCAGGCGCGCTGCAGGTTATCGGCCCGGTACTCGCCGATCTGGGTAATCTGAATCTGGTGATCTTCTTCATCGGCGTCGTCGGCACTGCCGTGATGCTGGGCATGCCTATCGCTTTCGCTTTCGGATTGGCGACCTTCTCCTATCTGTCGCTATCCACCTCGATGCCGCTGGATGTCGTCGTCGGCCGCGTCGATGAAGGCGTGTCGCACCTGATCCTGCTGGCGGTGCCCATGTTCGTGTTCCTGGGTCTGGTGGTCGAGATGACCGGGATGGCGCGCACCATGGTCGCGTTTCTGGCCTCGCTGCTGGGCCATGTGCGCGGTGGTCTGTCGTATGTGCTGGTCGGTTCCATGTATCTGGTGTCCGGTATCTCAGGATCGAAAGCCGCAGACATGGCGGCGGTCGCTCCGGTGCTCTTCCCCGAGATGACCAAGCGCGGACAACAACGCGGCGAACTGGTCGCGCTGTTGGCAGCCACCGGGGCCCAGACCGAGACCATACCCCCCAGTATCGTGCTGATCACGATAGGTTCGGTGACGGGCGTGTCGATCGCCGCGCTGTTCGCCGGTGGCCTGATGCCGGGTCTAGTCCTGGCGCTCATGCTATGTCTCTTGATCGGCTGGCGTGCGCGCCGTGAGGCCATCGATCTGCCGCCGCGCGCCACAGCGCAGGAGATTCTTCGCTGCTTCGTCATTGCGCTGCCCGCACTGCTGCTACCTTTCGTGATTCGCGCCGCCGTGATCGAAGGCGTGGCCACGGCAACGGAAGTCTCAACCGTTGGCGTCGTGTATTCACTGCTGGTGGGCTTGCTGATCTACCGACAATTCAATGTGCGCCGTCTGGGCGACATACTGGTCGAGACCGTGTCGCTGTCCGGTGCGATCCTGATCATCATCGGCACCGCTACCGCGATGGCCTGGGCGCTGGTGCAGTCAGGTTTTTCGCAGGCACTGGCAGAAATGATGGCCAGTCTGCCCGGCGGTGCCGGGATGTTCATGGCCGTGTCGATTGTCGCCTTCATTATTCTCGGTAGTGTGCTGGAGGGCATACCCGCCATCGTGCTGTTCGGCCCGCTGCTGTTTCCAATCGCGCGTGAGATGGGCATCCATGAAGTCCAGTACGCGATGGTGGTGATCCTGTCGATGGGCCTCGGGCTCTTCTCGCCACCATTCGGTGTTGGCTACTACGGCGCCTGCGCGGTCAGCCAGACGCATCCGGACGAAGGCATACGCCCCATCATCGGCTACATGGTCGCGCTGTTCATCGGCATCGTGATCGTCGCGCTGGTGCCATGGATCTCCACAGGCTTTCTGACATAAATCGCACCACTTTTTGCATTGCCTTCCGACGCCTCATGATCCGCCTTGCCTTTTACGGTGATGATTTCACCGGCGCTTCCGACAATGCCGCGCAGTATGCGCGGCACGGTCTGCGCACTTTGCTGTTCTTCTCCAATCCCGATGCCGAGGTGCTGAAAAAGGCGGCACAATCCTATGATGTGATCGGTGTCGCAGGCACCGCGCGCTCACTGCCTCCGGCAGAGATGGCCGATGAATTGCTGCCCGTGTTGGAAAACTTCAGTCAGCTTGGCGTGAGCTTCATCCAGTACAAATGCTGCTCGACCTTCGATTCATCACCATCGATTGGCAGCCTGGGGGAAGCGATTCGTCTGATGCGCAAGCAGTGGCCACAGAGCTTCGTGCCAGTGTTCGCGGCGACACCGGAGTTCGGCCGCTACACCCTGTTCGGCCATCACTATGCACGTGCCGGTGAGCAGGTATACCGGCTGGATCGTCATCCGGTGATGTCTCGTCATCCAGTCACACCGATGCATGAATCAGATCTTGGCAAAGTGCTGACTGAGCAAGGCTTCAAGCCGCAACAGCAAATCGATCTGCGGCAGCTGGATGCTTGCGAAGCTCATCCCGCCGTGCTCGCAGATCAACTTGCTCAAAAAGACAGTGCGGTGTTCGATGGCTATACCCAGCGTCAGGTGATCACCGGCGCTGCCAGCCTGTGGCAACTGTCTCGCTCACGCGTGATCTGTGCGATGGCAGCGCAAGGCCTTGCACATGCGCTGGGCGCTCATCTGCGCGAACAAGGGCAGATCACTGCACCCGAGCCTTCCCACACGCTGGCACCTGTCGATCGACTGCTCGTGCTATCGGGCAGTTGCTCTGCTCTCTCTGCGGCGCAGATCGACTGGGCTATCGACGAAGGCTTCAAAAGCATACGCATCACGCCCGAGCAATTGATCAGTGCGGATGAGGCCACTGTACAAACACTGCAGCAGCAGATGCTGACGGCGCTGGCCGCAGGGAACAGCGTGGTCGTGTACACCGCCAAAGGTCCGGATGATGATCAGGTCGCGGCTGTGCAGGGCAAGCTGCCTGCAGGCGTGTCAGCGCCGGCCTTCGTTGCCAACCGCATCGGCTTGCTCTATGCACGCCTTGCTCGCGCTGCGATCGTCGACGCCGGACTCACCCGCATGGTTATCGCTGGCGGCGATTCTTCCAGTTTCACGATGCGCCAGCTCGGCGCGATGGCGCTGGAGACCAAGGCCAGTCACTTCAAACAGAACGCCCACGTCTGCACGCTGTTGTCTGACGACTCTCAGATTAACGGCAAGGAAGTGCTGCTCAAGGGTGGACAGGTCGGTACGCCCGAGCTGTATGGCCTGATGTTAAAGGGATTTACCGGACAAGCTGATCCGTAAGCGGTAACCCTGAACAAAAACGTCAGCCCGCCGGCCTTAGACCGGATCGATGTGTGTCATGACATACAGCACAGGCAGCTCGGCCTTCACGCGGTTCGCCGCCTCCAGACCAATATCATGACCCTGCCTGACGGTGGCGTTCGCATTCACTTCAATATGCACATCGACAATGATCAGATCGCCCATCTTGCGCGTCCTCAGGTCATGCACACCGAGCACGCCGGGCGTTCCGGCAATGATCTCAGAGATGCGCTGAAACTCCTCAGCCGACGCGGCGCGATCCATCAAGTCGTGAAGCGCATCCCACGCAAAGCCCGAGCCCGTCTTGCAAATCATCAGGCCGACAATCAGTGCGCTGACCGCATCCAGCGTGGGATGGCCCAACGCAGATCCCAAAATACCGAGCGCCACCACCAGTGACGAGGCGGCGTCCGCACGCGCATGCCAGGCGTTCGCGATCAACATCGACGAACGCACGCGCTCGGCCACCATCAGCATGTATCTGAACAGCAGCTCTTTGGTCACCAGCGCAAACAACGCGATGTAAAACGCCGCGAACTGCACCGGCGCTGTCTGCGGATGCATGATCTTGATCGCTGCCGACCACGCAATACCGGCGCCGACCGCGACTAGACTGAGTCCGAGGAACAGCGATGCAGCCGTCTCATAACGCTGATGACCATATTGATGGTCTTCATCTGCGTCTTTGCTGCTATGGCGATTGGCCAGGAGCACGATGAAGTCCGCCACGAGATCGGTCAGCGAATGAATGCCATCTGCGATCAGACCCGCCGAGCTGGTCAGCATGCCAACCAGCACCTGGACGACGGACAGCAGCACATTGACGACGGCACTGACCAGCGTTGTCTTTCTGGCTGCCTGCTGCCTTGCTTCTGGCGGAGAATCGTCGTTCTCGAAAACCTGCTCCATGGGGACATCCTGCGACAAAACTGTTAATACGTCGTATTGTAAGTTTTCCCAAGGATCGGATGCCTAAAAATGGGAGGTACTCGGAACAGGCAACAGGAATCTCAGCGCTGCGCCTCCAGCGTCACCTGCACTTCCGTTGTCGATGGTCCTCGCTGCACGGTCAGTTTCACTTTGCTACCGATACTGAAATCATCCAGGCGCGACATGAGCTTCACGACAGTGTCGACCGGCGTGCCTTCAACCGCCGTGATGATGTCACCCGGCGTGAGCGTACCATCGGCGGACACACTTGCTGGCTTCAGGCCGGCCTTCTCAGCGGGCGAGCCACGGTTCACCTTCAGCACAAACACGCCTTTTTTCCCGAGGAATTCGGAGAGCTTCTCGTTGATGTTCTCATCCAACCCGATGCCAAGTGAGGGGCGCAGATATTTGCCGTGCTTGATCAGCTCTGGCACGACACGATTGACCGTGTCCACGGGTACCGCAAAGCCTATGCCGGCACTGGCCCCGCTGGGGCTGTAGATCGCGGTGTTGATACCGATCAGACGACCCGCCGAGTCCAGCAGCGGGCCACCGGAATTGCCGGGATTGATCGCTGCATCGGTCTGGATCAGGTGATCGATCTGCGTACCGTTCTCGCCCGGCAGCGAGCGATCCATCGCCGAGATGATCCCGGTGGTCAGCGTCCAGTCGAGCCCGAAAGGATTGCCGATCGCGTAAACCTTCTGCCCGGTCCGCAGCTTTGCGCTCTCGCCGATCGGGACCGGCGGGGGACGTTTGAAGTCGACGGCGATCTTCAGCACCGCGATATCGTGCGACGGGCTGACGCCCACCAGCACGGCCTTGTAGTCGCGACCATCGGCCAGACGCACGCGCGCCTCGTTCGCACCTTGAATCACATGGAAGTTCGTGATGACGTGGCCATCTTCATCCCAGATAAAGCCCGAGCCTGTCCCGCGCGGCACAGAGAACACATTTCGCGTCCAGAGGTTGACGACTTTCTCGCGGGTCGAGATGAAAACCACCGAGGACTTCGATTTTTCGAACAGCTCAATCGTCGCTTTCTCATCCGAGTGCAACTCGCCACGCGGC
>JBEGNF010000072.1:0-11336 GCA_041182625.1 Pseudomonadota bacterium
CTCGATCAGAAGCAGGCGACTCGCCTGATCGTTGCCGACGAAGAGATTGATCATGAGTACAGAGCAGTAGTGCGAACGGCGATCACCTTCATGATGGAAGACCCGCGCACCATTTCCAGCGCCTTGGACACGATCTGGGTCGCAAAAGCCATCGAGCGCATCGGCGATCATGCGAAGAATATTGCCGAGTATGTGGTGTACATCGTCGAGGGCAAAGATATCCGGCACACCGACTATGCGATCTCCCAGCAGGGCAATGGTCACAATGCCTGAACTGCGCAATGCCTAGTCAGCAGCCTACTATCCTCGTTGTCGAAGATGAACGGGCGATCGTCGAGCTCGTCAGCTTCGCCCTGAAAGCGGCTGGCTGGGAAGTGGTGGCTGTCCACAATACCGCCGGTGCCTGGCAATATCTTCAGCAGCACCGTCCGCAAGTCATGCTGCTCGACTGGATGCTGCCGGATCAGTCGGGCCTGAGGCTGCTGTCGCGCATCCGCACGGATCGGCAATTCAATTCTCTTCCCGTGATCATGCTGACTGCAAAGAGCATGGAGGAAGACAAAGTCGCGGGTTTGGATCATGGCGCCGACGATTACATTACCAAGCCATTTTCGCCTCGCGAGCTGGTCGCTCGCATCAAAGCCCTGATACGGCGCAAGGAGCCCGAGCATGCCGAGCTTGAACTGCGCCTGGGGCCGGTGACGCTTGATCCAGTGAGCTTCCGCGTCAAAGTCGATGATCAGCCCATCGAGATGGGACATGCCGAATTCAAGCTGCTGAAATTTCTGATCGCGCACCCTGAGCGGGTGTTCTCACGCAGCCAGCTGCTGGACAAAGTCTGGGGCGATCATGCGGTACTCGAGGAACGGACCGTCGATGTGCATGTGCTGCGGCTGCGCAAGGCGCTGGGGAGCGCCGATTATCTCGTGAAGACCGTTCGTAGTGTAGGCTACATGCTATCTGAAAAATAATTCCTTTTTTGCATGAGCCCTGCTTCGCTGTTCTGGATTCCAGTTCTGGTACGTTTCTCGTTGATCGCAGGCGCAGGCCTCGCCGGCGGGTACGTATGGAATTTCACCGCTGGGCTGACGATCGCGTTTGTGGTCCTGCTGGTCTTGGTCATCACTCAGCTGCGCTACATGTATCACCTCTCGCTGTGGCTCGATCATCCTGACGAGGTCAGGCTGCAGGATGGTTGGGGATCGTGGACCGAGATCTTTGCCAAGCTGTACCGTCTGCGTCGGGAGGACCAGAAAAACCGTGCCGAGCTGGCCGAGTGGCTGTCACGGTTCAGGCAAGCGATGAGCCAGCTGCCCGATGGCGTAGTCATCATGGATGACGTGCTTTTCCTCGAATGGTGCAATCCGGTCGCCGAACAGCATCTGAGGCTGAAATTGGAGAAGGACAAGGGCATGCGGGTGACCAACCTGATTCGCAGCCCGGAGTTCATCGACTACATTATCCTCGCCCGCTACGACGAGCCGCTGACGTTGAAGATCGGCGAGCGCAAGCTGATCGTCCGACTGATTCCCTTCGAAGACCGCCGCCAGATTCTGGTCACGCATGATGTGACCGAACTCGATCGGCTCGAGACCATGCGCCGCGACTTCATTGCCAGCGCCTCGCACGAGCTGCGCACGCCCCTGACCGTGATCAATGGCTTTCTGGAGATCGCTAATACTGAGCCGAACCTCGACCCAGCGACTCGCGCGCAGCACCTGAAGCTGATGACCGAGCAGGGCAAGCGCATGCAGAACTTGGTCGATGACATGCTGGTGCTGACACGGCTGGAATCCATTGATTATCCACTTCGCAAAGAGCTCGTAGACATTCAAACATTGCTCGAGCAGCTACATGCCGAGGCGGAGGCATTGTCGGGCGGACGGCATACAATCAGCGTGACCATTGATGGTCCGGACATTATCGGTGGCGCCGATGAGTTGCGTAGCGCGTTCGGTAATCTTGTCTCGAACGCTGTCCGTTATACGCCCGATGGCGGGGAGATACGCATCGCGTGGAAATCATCTCCGTTGGGTCCGGAATTTTCGGTTCAGGATACTGGTATCGGTATCAAGCAGGAGCATTTATCGCGCTTGACCGAACGCTTCTATCGCGTTGACAAAGGGCGTTCTCGTGAGACTCAGGGCACCGGGCTCGGGCTGGCTATTGTCAAGCACGTGCTGGTCCGGCATGACGCGAGACTGCGTGTCGAATCAGAGCCCGGCAAGGGCAGCACATTCACGATACATTTTCCTGAGACCGTACTGGAAGAGTCAGCATGATCACGAAGATGAAAAATTGTCGCCTCGGCCTTGCGTGTCTGTTGGCGCTGATTCCGGGGGTCGTGCTGGCGGAACGTTTCCAGTTTGCTGCCATCGGCGATGTGCCGTACACCTCTGCTGCACAGCTTGATCGTCTGGTGGAGCGTATCAACAAGCTTCCCGTGAAATTCACCATTCATGTTGGCGACATCAAGTCAGGGAGCACCCTGTGCAGCGATGAAGTGTTCGAGGGAGTAAAGCGGCAGTTCATGGCTTTCGAGGCGCCATTGATCTATACGCCGGGTGATAATGAATGGACTGATTGTCACCGTAAGAACAATGGTCCTTATGATCCCTTGGAGCGCCTCCAAAAACTTCGGCAGATGTTCTTCGGGACGAACCTGAGCCTGGGTCGTTCTCCTGTCGAGCTGGAGAGTCAGTCGCAGGCGGAGAGCTTTCGAGAGTTTCCTGAAAATCGTCGCTGGAGTACAAAAGAGGTGATTTTTTCTACCATTCATATGGTAGGCTCAAACAATAATCTGCAGCCCGAGCTGCCATCATCGAGCGAATTCAATCTGCGCAACAGCGCCAATATCGCCTGGATGCGAAGTACCTTCGCCGAAGCTCGCAAGAAGAACCTTCGCGCCATAGTATTTGCGATGCAAGCGGATACCTTTTACCACGATCCTCGTATCCAGAAATCCGGTGTCGACGAATGGCTCGATGCCTTTCAACAGGAAGCTGCTTCCTGGGGAAAGCCGGTGCTGCTGATCCAGGGTGATACGCATCAGTTCGTGACAGACAAGCCATTACACCAACATCATCCAGCGGCTTCGAATGTGCAGCGAATTGTTGTTCCAGGTGAGCAGTGGGCGGATGTTGTGCTGATCGAAGTCGACACCTCATCGGCGGCAGGACCGTTCTTGATACATTCGGCGACCAAGTGAATTCCCTGTCGGCGTTTTTTAGTAGATAGGTTTCTTTGTCGCTGCTGTCAGGACGAGTGCTTATTGCAAAGCATCGGTGCTCAGCAAGGCCCATCGCTCATGGTCGCGCCATTCACCGCCCTTTTTCAGGAACTTGGGGCTCAGTCCTTCTTTTCTGAAACCGCAGGATTTTGCAAGACGGCGTGACGCACGATTTGCTGGCTGGATATTTGCTTCCAAGCGGTGCAGTTTTAGCTTGTCGAAGGCGATTCGAATGACTTCTTTCATCGCCTCGGTCATCAGGCCCTGTCGATCGTGTCCCGCGAACGCATAATAAATCACGTAGGCATTGCAGAAGTTCCCCATAAAGATATCTTGTAATTCGATCACGCCCACGAGCTTGCCCGTATCGGTGTGGCGAACGATAAATGCGATGTCATCGCGGGTTCGCATCTCGACGGCGTAGCGGCGAAAGGCCCGCGCGGTGCGGGGTACCTCTACCCAATCTCTGTGCAGTTCGCGGCTCGCGCGTGCAGCAGAGAGAAAATCTCTTTCATCGCGCGGGCTGACTTTGTTGAGCCTTATTCGACCAGTACTTTTTTTCATAGAGTGGCAGCCTGTCGTTCATAGCAGATGAATGATATCCGCGATGCTCATGACGCGTAGCCGTGCTGCGGGCAGAGCAAGATCAAAAAAAAGCCCGCGCACAGGCGCGGGCCTTTTGAGCAGCGAGTGCTTACCAGATGGTCTTGCCGTTCGCATCCTTGAAGTTTGCTTTCCAGCTTTCCTGGATCAGCTTCACAGTCGCTGGCGGCATAGGCACATAGTCAAGTTCGGTTGCCATGCCTGCACCATTCTTGTATGACCAGTCAAAGAACTTGAGCACTGCGCGACCCGTGAGGCCGTCTGCCTGAGTCTTGTGCATCAGGATGAACGATGCTCCGGTGGCGGGCCAGCTGTTCTTGCCGGACTGGTTTGTTAACACCACGCCCATGCCGGGTGTGCCAGCCCAGTCAGCACCAGCCGCTGCCGCCTTGAAAGTTTCATCATCCGGCAGCACGAACTCGCCGTCGCGGTTCTTCAGTTGCGCGAAGGTGATCTTGTTTTTCTTTGCGTACGCATACTCGACATAGCCGAATGCACCCTTCACGCGCTGCACGTTGGCGGCTACGCCTTCGTTACCTTTGCCGCCCACGCCCGTCGGCCACTTGACCGCAGTCCCTGAGCCGACCGTGCTCTTGAAGTCTGCATTGGCCTTTGAGAGGTAATCCGTCCACAGGAAGGTCGTGCCCGAGCCATCGGCGCGGTGAACCACGGTGATGTTCAGGTTCGGCAGGTTCACGCCAGAGTTCAGTGCGGCGATCTCGGGGGCGTTCCATTTGGTGATTTTGCCGAGATGGATGCCAGTGATGACATCAGCCGTCAGCTTCAGCTGACCGGGTGCAATACCATCGAGGTTAAGCACCGGAACAACACCACCGATGATCGCCGGGAACTGCACCAGGCCCTCTTTCTCGAGTTCTTCGGCCTTGAGCGGCATGTCGGAGGCACCAAAATCGACCGTCTTGGCCTTGATTTGACGGATGCCGCCGCCAGAGCCGATCGATTGATAGTTCAATCCGATGCCAGTGGCCGCCTTGTAGGCCTCGGCCCACTTGGAATAAATTGGGTAAGGGAAGGTTGCGCCTGCGCCAGTAAGGTCAGCAGCCTGCGCAGACAGGGAAACAGCCAGCCCTGCGGCAAAAGCGGTAATACTTTTCAGAATCAGCTTGCTACGCATAGTCACTCCTGGTTTGCATCTAGGGTTGTACAAAAATTACCTGGCGCAATTTAAATTGGGCATGTGTCAGGATCATGACAGGATTTTTACTTTGAAAAGTTTATGTAATGAATGTGTCACGGTCGTTGAATAGGCTCTGGGCATGAGTACAAATGGAAATGCAAAAACGGCAAGATCGGTCCGGGCAGGCTCTGCCGCTGTGGACGCCGATGTGCGTGCCGCTCCGCTGAATCGTGAGTTGTCTCTGCTCGCATTCAACCGTCGTGTCCTGGCGCAAGCGCAGGACGAGAGCATACCTTTGCTTGAGCGCCTGAAGTACCTGTGCATCGTCAGTAGTAATCTGGATGAGTTCTTTGAGGTCAGAATCGCCAGCTTGATGGCAAGGGAGCGAGAAGGAAATGATCCCGCTCATGCTCGGCCTGTTGTTCCGCAAGGTTTCGATCTGGTCAGTCCGGCCGCACAGGCACTAGTGAGAGAGCAATACGCAGTGCTCAATGACGAGATCTTGCCGGCGCTGGCAAAGCACGGTATCTATCTTCGCCGGCACATCGACCGAAATGACCGCCAGCGAGCCTGGGTCCGAGACTATTTTGATCGCGAGGTGCGCCCGCTGCTGACGCCCATCGTATTAGATCCTTCGCATCCTTTTCCGCAAATTGTCAACAAGAGCCTGAATTTTATTGTCGAACTGGGTGGCAAGGACGCCTATGGTCGCGGTACCTCGATCGCCGTGATCAAGGCACCCCGGGTATTGCCTCGAATTATTCGTCTGCCCGCACACTCGTCAGAAACTGAGCATGATTATTGTTTGTTATCGTCAGTGATCCATGCACATATCCAGGATCTGTTTCCGGGTCGCGAAGTGATCAGTTATTCGCAGTTTCGTGTCACCCGTGACAGTGAGCTTTGGGTAGATGAAGAAGAGGTGAAGAATCTGCGGCAGGCGCTCAAGGGTGAGTTGCAGACACGTCATTTTGGCTTTGCGGTTCGGCTCGAGGTTGCAGAGAATTGTCCCGTTAATCTATCGACATTTCTTCTTGAGCAATTCACGATCGCCCCCGAGTTTCTTTACTGCGTTAACGGTCCCGTGAATATGGTGCGCTTGAATGAACTGGTCGAGCTTGCCTCCGCAGCAGAATTTCGATTCGCACCGTTTACCCCAAAATCATCGGTTCAGCTTGCTGACGATGACTTATTCTCACAAATTGCTCACCAGGATATTCTGCTTCACCATCCATATCAATCTTTCCAGCCGGTGATCGATTTCATTCGCAGCGCCGCGCACGATCCGTCGGTAGTCGCAATCAAGCAGACGATTTACCGAACCGGCATGAACTCCGAGCTGATGGAGGCGCTGATCACGGCGGCCCAAAATCGCAAAGAAGTCACCGTGGTGGTGGAGTTGATGGCGCGCTTCGACGAAGAAGCCAATATCAACTGGGCGGATCGTTTGGAGCAGGTGGGGGCGCAAGTCGTCTATGGCGTCGTAGGATTGAAGACGCATGCCAAGATGGCGCTGGTGATACGGAGAGAATCCGGAAAATTGCGCTTCTACGCCCATATGGGCACGGGTAATT
Source organism: Pseudomonadota bacterium (assembly GCA_041182625.1). GTDB lineage: Bacteria > Pseudomonadota > Gammaproteobacteria > Burkholderiales > Burkholderiaceae_D > Pernthalerella. Next base: position 6,545 of record JBEGNF010000072.1, read on the forward strand.
ACCACCCGACGACGACCAAGTTTTACACTGACTTCGGTTTGTTGACGGCGAATGCCGCCCTGGGTAGAGAGGTCAATGAAGTGTTCATTAGCCTGACGAGTCTAGCCAAGCCACGCAAACTGAATCACTTGTGGGTAGCGCCGTTCGAGCTACAGCGTGAGCTGGTCAAGGCCATCCGCAATGAGGCCCGCATCGCCCGCGAGGGTGGCGTGGGACAGATCATCGCCAAGATGAACGCGCTGGTCGATGACTCTATCGTCGAGGCGCTCTACGACGCCTCGCAGGCAGGAGTCAAGATCGAGCTGATCGTGCGCGGAGCTTGCTCGTTGCGCCCCGGCGTCCCCGGCGTATCAGAGAATATTCGTGTGCGCTCCATCGTTGGTCGTTTTCTTGAACACAGCCGGATCTTCCATTTTTTGAATGAAGGGTCCAATGACGTCTATCTGGCCAGCGCTGACTGGATGAACCGTAATCTGTTCCGGCGTATCGAGATCGCTTTCCCTGTGCTCGACGAAGAACTTAAAAAGCGCGTGATCCAAGAAGGGCTGCAACCCTATCTGAGAGATAATCAAAACTCTTGGGAACTGGATGCGAATGGCGAGTACCACCGACGTAAGCCGCGCACAGGCCAGCAACCATTCAGCGCGCAGCAGCATCTGATGAATACCTTGGGGGCATAGTGGACTTGATACTCTGGCGCCATGCACAAGCCGAAGCGGGGGAACCAGATGAAGGTCGCGAGCTGACGCAGCAGGGGCGCAAGCAGGCGGTGCGCATGGGCGCCTGGCTCGATCGCAGTCTGCCCAGTGGTTGCAAGATCCTGTGCAGTCCGACCGCAAGGACGATCCAGACGGTCGAGGCGCTCGGTCGCAAATACAAGATCGTTCCGGAGATCGGGCCGGCAGCGACTGCTGCTGAGGTACTGAACGCCGTCGGATGGCCCGAGGCGAAGGCACCCGTGATGGTGGTGGGTCACCAGCCCTGGCTGGGGCAGGTGGCGTCACTGCTGTTGACCGGAGAAGAGCAGGATTGGACGATCAAAAAATCCAATGCATGGTGGATCTCGCATCGCCAGCGCGAGCATGGCAATGAATTATTTCTCAAGGCAGTACTTGCGCCAGAGTTTTTTATGGAGTGATCGCTCAGAGACTGAGACAGCCAGACTCAAGCGGCCAATGCCGTTGAGGCAAGCTCACCCCGTTCAAGTTGTTTGCGAACGATCGCATCCGGTTTGAACAGTTCAATCATCGACTCAATGAGTTTCCTCGCCTTGTGGCTGTTGTCCATCGAATAATTGCAGACATACACATCCAGAGTCACCGCCGCCAGCTCGGGCCAGGTATGGATTGCAAGGTGTGACTCTGCGAGAAGGACGGTACCCGTAACCCCCCCGGATTCATTGTCGGTCGCTGCCGGAAATTCAAAAAAAACGTCGCTCACAGCAGTCAAGCCGCTCAGCTCAACCAAGGTCAGGCAAGTGCTGCGCAACTTGGATGCATCGGTCATCAGGCCGTGATTTATTCGACAACCCTTGATATCCGCAGTGAGGTGAAGTCCTTGCATGTTGAATTCCTTTTCAGAAAAAAGAAAAGGCTACCCACCCAGCCTTGATACGCCGGGAAACCGAATTGGCAGCTTATTTATTTTTGTTTCTTGGGACGCCCGGTTTTGACCGGCTGCAGCGCTTTCTGAGCCTTTTTAATCCGGGATGTACTCAGGTCGTGCATCAGCGCGATACCGATGCGGATCAGCTCACTTTTCTTGATCTCAAAGCCGGCCTCAAGACAGGCTTTTTTTGCATCAGCCAGCAGGCGGTACTCGTCCTCCGGCATGGTGAAGCTGTCCCGCACCAGTTGGGCATGTTTGTGTTTGACTGATGTGGATTTGCTAACGCTCTTATCTTTCGCCGATTTGGCGGGTGTTTTGCGAGACGTTTTGCGCGGCGTATCTGACATGATCATGCTCCTTGGGTGAAGACCCAAATTCAACAGCAATACAATATAAACGGTTTATACGGTATTTGTATTTTTGTTTGCAATAGCCGAGTAGTCTTTGCCCGAATTAATTGTTGCGTATCAACAACGGCAAAGAAAGCGCCGATTCAATAAAGCTTGGTTAAATAAATCCATTTTGATAACTCCCTGCTAGGCGCTGCGCGCTTTGATGAGGTTGATGTGACGAGTAGCATCAATTGCCGTGTCCAGCATCGTCGCAATGCCTTCTTCGTCAATCCAACGCTGGCAGCGGATCGCGCTTGAGGTTTGCCCAGTGCATGCTCGAGTTGATTTTCCATTTGATTTGTAGGGTCAAATCGATACTTGCATTGGCAGTGAACGTGATAATTTACGCTCGCAGTAAAAATATTTATTTGACAGCCAATGGAGGCGACATGCAGTGTAATGACGAATCTCTAAAAGCAATCGCGGGAAATGAGCCAACCAATCTGCAGCGTTCGCGGCGTTTGTTTCTTACCAGCGCAGCTTTGACGGGTGTAGCTCTAGCTAACGGTGGATGTTCGACGCTTGGCGTTGGTGGTGGAACGAACCCGGGTGAGATCAGGCAGGGATCATTCGCGACGAGCGATGGTGCGAAACTGAATTATCTGGAATCTGGTCGAGGGCGACCTATCGTGATGATTCCGGGCTGGTCTCAGACAGCCGAAATGTTCAGTGATCAGATTTCCGCTTTTTCGGCAAACTACCGCGTAATCGCACTCGACATGCGTGGTCACGGAGATTCCAGCAAGCCTGAGCATGGCTATCGGATGGCACGTCTGGCAAAGGATTTGCACGAATTCCTGGATGGGATGAATCTGAGTAAAGCCACGCTGGTGGGCCACTCCATGGGCTGCTCAGTGATCTGGAGTCATTGGAATCTCTTTGGTAATCATCGCACGCATTCAATGATTCTTATTGATCAGGCGCCCTGTACCACCTTCGGACCGAGTTGGACCGACGCCGAGAAAGCAGAGACTGGGGCTGTATTTTCGCCGCAGTCGCTGTATGACACTGCCACCGCCTTGGCAGGCATGGACGGTGAGGCGACCACCGCAGGTCTGGTCAATGGAATGTTCTTCACCAAAGATTATCCAGAGGCCAAGAAGAAATATGCTCTCGCCCAGAATCTGAAATTCCCACGCAAGCCAGCGGCAGCTTTGCTGGTTGACCACTGTGTTCAGGATTGGCGGGATACGATCAGCAGAATTAACGTGCCCACACTGGTGGTTGGCGCAAAGGGAAGCTTCTTTAATCCGAAATCACAAGAATGGATCGCCAGCAAGATACCAGGCGCCAAAGTGGAAATTTTCGGTGTGGAAGAAGGCGGAAGTCATTTCATGTTCATGGAAAATTCCCAGAAATTTAACAAGATTGCATTGAGTTTTCTGGCTTCCACCTGAGATGACTGACTAATAACCTGTTTCATCGGATCGATGGCAACGAGGCACTGCCGCTTTGCCATCGACCTAGATGGACAGGCGAGTATTCAGCATCTCACCACCTCTTGGTGTGGCTGTAAATCTTTGGTGTTGAGCCGCCGATCTCTTTGTCAATGCTTACTTGGCGATTCTTGGCGGTCAGAGTGACGGCGCCATCGGGCGCGATGCGGATGAAGTCGGAAGGGGCGAGCACCTCGGGTGGACGACCAGCCTGCGCCGAGGCCACGGCCGGAACCGTCGGTCGGTGGAGACCGAGCAACAGCCCTCCACCAGCCAGCGCGGTCACTTCAAGAAATGTACGCCGATCGATCTTCACTCTATTCACAGGACTCTCCTTACGTCATTCACCCGAAGAGAGCGAGGCTCTTCAATTGCGGTGAGAGGATGGAACCTCAGGTAGCGATCACGGGAGGTAGCGATCGCGGGCAGCCACATCGCGCGCGGCCTCAATCTCGTGAGCGTCGGGCAGGGCGCCCAGGCTGGGCGGCAGCCCGTCCCTTGAGCGGGGTCTGCTCGGCCGCCTTATGGATCGCTTTACGGATGCGGAGGTAGGTTCCACACCGGCATAGGTTACCCTCCATTGCGCGGTCGATCTCCGCGTCAGAGGGGTTCGGACTCTTCGCGAGGAGGGCACAGGCAGACATGATCTGTCCGGCCTGGCAGTACCCACACTGGGCGACGTCAATCTCCTGCCACGCCACCTGCACCGGGTGGCGACCATCCGGAGAGAGCCCCTCGATGGTTGTGATCGAACCACCCGCCGCCGCCCGCACGCTCCGCACAGACCCATACCACAACCAAACTTTGTCCCTTTGAGATCGAGCTGGTCTCTTAAATACCAGAGAAGCGGTGTGTCGGGATCACCTTCAAATTGGCGCGCGGTTCCATTCACCTTCAGTTTGATCATTGCTCACTCCCTCATTTCATCGCGTCAGTCAGCCAGCTGCCAGATCAGACCGCCCCTCACTGCCAGTCCCGGATCGAAGTGCGACCGTCGTCAGACCAGCCATCGCCTCTTCCCGGCCCTTCTGGCGGTCTCAAGGCCACCTCTTACGGTCATCCGTTGTTGTGGCCTCCACTTACTGGCGGTTACAACTGTCTCAGAATCCTGATTGTAATGCGGAACCAGGAGGGGAGGTATGATGAAACTGGCGATTCATTGTAGAATCCTGCAAACCGACCGACTTTTCCGTGCCGTCGCGATGCCGTTCCAATTAAGATAGGGCCATGAAAAAAAGAGAACCGGACCGCCGGTCAACCCGGCTGAGAGAGAATAGGGAAGAGCTGGTCGAATTGATTGCCCGGGCTCTTCCGGAGGATGGGATTATCGACAGCCAGCCGGGGCTGCGGCTGGCG
>JBEGNF010000073.1:0-10633 GCA_041182625.1 Pseudomonadota bacterium
TTGCACTGGACGGCGTGGATCTGGATATCTACCGCGGCGAATTCATTGTGCTTCTGGGTCCCTCCGGCAGCGGCAAATCGACGCTCTTGAACATACTCGGCGGACTGGACCGCCCCAGCAGCGGTAGTGCCTGTTTTGCAGACCATCGTCTTGAAGACGCCAGCGATGACGAGCTAACGCGATACCGCCGCGAGCATGTGGGCTTTGTCTTCCAGTTTTACAACCTGATCCCCAGCCTGACAGCTCGCGAGAACGTCCAACTGGTCACAGATATTGCCTCTCATCCCCTGCCGGCCGAGGAGGCACTCGATCGGGTCGGTTTGGGCGAACGCAAGGATCATTTTCCGTCTCAACTCTCTGGTGGTGAGCAGCAGCGCGTCGCTATCGCGCGCGCCATCGCCAAGCAGCCAGACGTGCTGCTGTGTGACGAGCCGACTGGCGCACTCGACTATCAGACTGGTAAGCAAGTGCTCGAAGTGATCAATGCAATCAACTGCACGATGGGTACCACCACTCTGGTGATCACGCACAATGCCGCCATTGCGGGCATGGCTGATCGCGTGCTGTACCTTGGTGATGGCCGAATACAGCGTATCGCAACACCAGAAAAAAAACTCCTGCCCTCGGAGCTCTCCTGGTGAAGGCATTGGACCGCAAAATGCTACGCGACTTGTGGCGGATCCGCAGCCAGGCCGTGACACTTGCACTGGTCGTGGCCAGCGCTGTCGCAGGCTTTATCACCACCTACAGCGCGCAGGATTCTCTGGCTGCATCGCGCGATCTTGCCTATGTTCGCCACCACTTCGCAGATGTATTCGGAGAGCTCAAGCGCGCCCCGCTGCAGCTGATGGCGCGCGTCATCGAAGTATCGGGCGTGGCAAAGGCCGAGGCCTCCGTCAGCATGCTGGCGCAAATCGACCTACCCGGCGTATCGGATCCCATTACCGGCCGGATAGTCGGAATCAACCCGCGCCAGCTGCCGGCACTGAATCAGGTTTATCTGCGCGCTGGCCGGATGATCGGTAATGCGGGCGGCTCGATGACAGATCGGCTGGAGGTGCTGGTGTCAGAGGGCTTCGCACACGCACGCCAGCTGAAGCCAGGTGATGAAATTTCCATGCTATTGAACGGCAAACATCAGGCCTTGCTGGTGGCCGGCATTGCACTCTCGCCGGACACCCTGTTCGCCGGACTGATCGGTGCGCCCGATCTGCGCGGCTTCGGTGTGTTCTGGCTAGACGAAAAGGCACTAGCGCGAGCCAGCGACATGGAAGGCGCATTCAATCATCTGGCCATACGACTCGCCCCAGGCGCTTCTGAAGCACAGGTAATCGATGAGGTAAGCCGTCTGATGGCACCCTTCGGCGGATCGCGGGCCTATGGCCGCAGCGAGCACATGTCTCACAAGATGCTCGAGGCTGAGATACGTGAACAGCGTGTGATGGGTACGGTTTTGCCGTCGATCTTCCTTGCTGTCGCCGCCTTTTTACTGAATGTCGTGCTGGGTCGCCAGATCACATTACAGCGTGAGCAGATTGCTGCGCTCAAGGCACTCGGCTATGACAACCTCAGCATCACACTACATTACCTTAAGCAGATAGTGCTGATCGTGCTTGCTGGAATAATGACGGGCGTTCTAGTGGGCTACTGGCTCGGCCAGCAGCTGACAGTACTGTATCAGCAGGTATTTCATTTCCCCGTATTTGTCTATCAGGTTCGCGCAGAACTGATACTCGTCGCCTTTGTTGCGACGCTGCTCACAGGCACGGTAGCGGCATGGGGCGCCTTGCGTGCGGTCATGCGTCTGTCTCCGGCTGAGGCGATGCGCCCCCCTTCTCCGGGACTGTATCGACAGTCCTTGATCGAACCGCTTGCACAACGACTGAAGCTCTCCCCCGGTCTAAGGATGATCTTGCGTAATATGCACCGCCATCGCTGGCGCAGTGTATTTACCGTCGCGGGCATCATGGCCTCGATGGCCGTACTCATCGCTGGCACCTTCTCGCGAGATTCGATCGCATTGCTGATCGATACCCAGTTCCGGCATGCGTTGCGAGGCGATGTGTCTGTGTATCTGATCAATCCACGGCCTGCGACAGTGGCAGCGCTGTTTGCTCATCTGCCCGAGGTTACTGCTGTAGAAGCCTCGCGAAACATCCCTGTTCGGCTGGTGCATGCGCGCCACGAGTGGCGCGGCATGATTCAGGGCAAAGCCGAACAGCCACAACTGCACCGCATCCTTGACGTTGAGCGTCGCGCGTATGCACCGCCCGTGGGCGGACTACTGCTCACAGACCGTCTCGCAGAAAGACTCCATGTAAAGCCTGGTGATGCCGTCCGTATGGAAATTCAGGAAGGCGAGCGTCGTACGATGAATCTGATCGTCATAGCTACTGTTCGCGAAATGATGGGTATGAACGCGTACATGGAAAGGCGTAGTCTCAACCATCTTGTGCGCGAAGGGGATATGGCAAACCAGCTGACACTGACGGTACAGCACGGCACTGAACCTGCGTTATTAGAGGCATTGCGACACATGCCGCAGGTAGCGATGGCTATCAGCAAGGCCGTGATGCTGGCAAATATCGAAAGCATTACTGCACGCAATCTGCTGATCATCAGCACCGTGCTGACGCTGTTTGCTACTGTGATCGCAATTGGCGTGGTCTACAACCAGGCACGAATCGCTCTGGCAGAGCGATCGTGGGAACTGGCCAGCCTGCGCGTGCTCGGCTTTACCCGAGGCGAGGTGTCTGCTTTGCTTCTGGGTGAACTCGGCATCGCGATGATAGCCGCGCTGCCACTCGGTCTGATCGGAGGCTATTTACTCGCCTCGACCATCGTACAGATGACAAAGACAGAAGAGTTCTACTTCGCGCTTGTAATACGTCCACCCACCTATGCCTACGCGGCACTGTGTGTTGCACTTGCCGCCGCTGCAAGTGCCTGGATCGTCGCTCGTCGTATCGCTGCCCTTGATCTAGTAGGCGTGCTCAAGGCTCGTGACTGAATATGATCAAATAACTTTTCTGATTCCGGTGAAAAGAAAAATCTTTTATAGCCTCCTGGCGTTGCTGGTACTTGGTGTAATGCTGTGGGCATTCTCGCCACGCCCGGTAGAGGTTGAGACTGAAACGCTGCAACGGGGTCGGTTCGAGCGCAGCGTAGACAATGACGGTTGGACGCAGCTTCGTGATCGCTATGTCGTCTCGGCACCGCTGACAGGACACATGGAACGCCTGTTGCTCAAAGAAGGCGATACGGTTCGTCAAGGTGATGTCATTGCACACCTGCGGCCCGTTTCGCCTGCACTGCTCAATGAACGGGAGGTACAGACCCAGCGCGAGCACATACTCTCTCTTCAGGCACAGATGCTTGTTGCCAAAACAGCCGTGGAGCGCGCGCAGGCAGCGCTGCAACAGGCTCAATCGGATACCCAACGCAGCGAGCAACTGCACCAGCAGCATTTCATCTCTGCTGCGCAGCGAGACACGATGCGGCTGGCGCAGAACTTGCGCGAGAAGGAATTCCAAAGTGCCCAGTATCAGGCACAAGTCGCGCTGCACACGCTGGCCGAGGCCGAAGCCGTACTACGCGAATCGTCAAAACAGGCGCGCGCCTCTGGCACCGCTCAGGCCGTCAGGTCCCCTGTCAATGGAAAGGTCGTGCGCCTGCCGCTACAAAGTGAGAACGTTGTCATGATGGGCACACCCATCGTCGAGATCGGCGACCCTCATCAACTGGAAGTAGTGGTCGACCTGCTCACCGAAGATGCGACGCAGGTGCGCGAAGGCATGGAAGCCCAATTACTGAATTGGGGGGGTGACGCATTGCGCGCCAGCGTGCGCCGTATTGAGCCCTCGGCTATCACGAAAGTATCTGCGCTAGGCGTGGAAGAGCAACGGGTGAATGTCGTGCTCGATATCCTCTCGCCGATCGAAGAGCGACAGACGCTGGGGGATCGTTTCCGCGTCGACGTACGCATCCCGGTGCAAGTTACCGATGGCGCACTCATCGCACCGATCGGCGCGATTTTTCCTCACGGCGCGACGCATGCACTGTTCATGGTCCATGACGGAAGAGTGGTGCTGCATGAGGTCAATGTCGTTGCCCGCAACGGACGACAAGCCTGGCTGCGTGACGAACCCCACAGCGGACTGCCAAACGGTGCTGAAGTAGTGATCTACCCGCCCCCTTCGCTCAAAAATGGCGATCGGATAAAGCATCTGAGCCACTAGCGAAGCTCGGTTCGAGCGCACCGAGAAACACTGTTTCACTTATCCTGGAACTGCTGCACCTGCTGAGCAAAGTATTCGGTGTCACCGAAGCAGGAGCTGGGCAAGCCTTTGTGCTGGGAGTAGCTGAGAACGATCTTTTTCCCAGCGCTCGCGGACAGCTCGGCCGCGAGTTTATCGTCACGCACGGTGAACTCGAATTTCTCTGGAATCGCACCCGGCATCGCTGTCAGCATCAACTCCCCCTCCCAGGTCTTGCAGACCCAGCCCTTCCTGGAAAATTTTTGCAGCAATCCCGCGCGCTCACCGGAAGAGTATGACCAGTTGAGCACCAGCCAGGTGTAAGCAGCCAAGCCCAAGAGCAAAACGACCAACAGAGTGAATATCAGGGTGAGGGGTTTGCGCATCAGCTAGGGCGATCAGGGATCGGTCTTCTCAGCCTCGGCGCCGGACTCGGTGGTCGGGCCGCTGACTTCGGCGGTTGCCACGTCGGTATCGGTCTGTGGTTCTGCATCTGCCTCAGGCTCAGGATCGGGCTCGTGCGGCTTGTCACGACCCGAACCGAAAGCATAGTAGGACTTCTCGAAGACGGTTCGCACCAACTGGGAATTCGCCTTCAGCACTTTGTTCTCACCCTTGATCTCAATATCGATCAGGTCCAACAATAGTAGCGCCTCGGCAGTGATGCCAATGTCGATGACGGAAAGTTCGGTCCTGCGCGACAGCTCCAGCAGGCTAAGGCCGGATGGACCCGCATCCAGCAACGCCCGGATCAACCTGACTCGCTTCTCTGTCGCAAAGCCTCCGAAAAGTCTGGCGAAATCTTTTGCATTCATCTGCATTCCTGTGAAATCCTGCGTCGGACGTGGCGTCCAACCCGTCGTTTCGGCTCATGATCTGACACGCCAATGATAACAGTCCCGATCCGGGACGCTCTGCCCAAGGCCCCGTTCAGATAGCGGGGCCTCGGCAGAGGCATGGCAATATAGTGACTATCATCGGTACAACACCTGATTTTTCGAGCTCGGCCGCTATGACATTACGATGCCAGAATGCCAACCACCCGCAGATTTTGTGGGCCTTTCTGGCCGCGCCGGTGCTGGCCGGGTGCGTATCCCTATCGGATTTACCCAATGCTGATCGTTTTTCGTACTCCTATTTCAGCCTGAATTTTTCTGGCAAGGGCTGGGACAAAGCTCGCCGTTATTGCGCCGATCGTGGCAAACTGGCGCACCATGTCGGTACGACTTGCGGTTTTTTTATCTGTACCACCGAAGTCTCATGCATCACCGAGCAGGCAGAATAGCGTAGCTTGACCCGGACAGACGCCTGCAGTTAATCCTTGAAGTATTCACAACAACTTTAAAGAGGAGACCCGCTGTGACGAAAAAAATGAAACGCGACCGTACGCCCACACCGGTAAATGACAGCGTGGCAGAAGCGATGGAAGTAAGGCTCGCGTACAAGAGCTTGATTGACTCATTTGATGAAGACCAAAAAATCCTTGAACATCGGATCAACGAGCAGACAGCCCAAGACAATGGCGACAATGATGACCACGGTGAGCATGGTCAGCATGGCAGCCATGGTAACGACGGCGGCAGCACGCCCTGAGCGCTCTCTTCGCGCTAGCTTGCCTGCCGCTCCCAGCACCAGCGGGCAAATTCATCTGCCTGCAGAGGTGGGCTGAATAAAAAGCCTTGCGCCTGTTGGCAACCTTGGTATTGCAGGTAGCGTAGCGACGCTTCTGATTCAATGCCCTCGGCAATCACCTCCAGCCGGAGACTGTGGCCGAGGGCAATCACCGCATCTGTCACCGCGCGACTTCCGACGTCGCTCTCAATGCCGCGCACGAAAGACTGATCGACCTTCAGCTTGTCCAGCGGCAGCCGCGACAGCCGGCTAAGGCTGGAATATCCGGTGCCGAAATCGTCCAGTGCGACCTTTACCCCAAGCTGTTTGATGTTATTAAGGATCTTGACGGCCTCGTCAACGTTTTCCATGATCATGCTCTCGGTAATTTCGAGCTGCATGCAAGCGGGATCGACTTGAGCACTGCCCAAAATATCGCCCAAGCGAGCTGCAAACCCCGCCTGCCTGAACTGCAACGGCGATACATTGACGGCCAGAGTGATATGCAGCCCTTCCTTCTTCCACGCCAGATGCTGCCGACAGGCCTCGGACAGCACCCACTCCCCCAGCTCCGCAATCAGCCCCGAGGATTCCGCGATCGGTATAAAACGTTGCGGACCGACGGCGTGCACATCATCGTCCACCAGCCGCACGAGTGCCTCGGCTCCGATGAGCTCGCCGCTGGCGATATCGATGACGGGCTGGTAGTGCAAGACAAAATCGTGCATCTTGAGCGCTCTTTTTAGTCGTGCCTCAATCGCATACGCGCTCTCGGCAGCCGCATCCAACTCGGGCGAGTACACTCGAAACTTCGCACGTCCTGATTGCTTGGCCTGGTACATCGCGAGATCAGCCGTATGAATCAGCGAACTTACATTGTCCGCATGCTGAGGGTAGTAGCTGATACCGATTGATGGTGTCAGTGACAGCTCCAATGTCTCGATGTGGAATGGCTGACTGATCCTGTCGACCACGTGCTGCGCCACGATGCTCGTGCGTGGAAACAGTTTTTCAAGTGGCTGCAACATAATGACAAATTCATCGCCAGCTAATCTACCCACCAGATCTTCCTCGCGGGTACATTCGAGCAGCCGCTTGGCGACTTCCTGTAGCACTTTGTCACCGATATGGTGACCGTAGATATCATTAATCGGCTTGAAACGATCGAGATCGATGAATAACAATGCCCCGCTGGTCTGCCGGCGCTGTGCACCGGCCAGCAGGTGACTGCCATACTCGAATACCAGTGCTCGGTTGGGCAGGCCGGTCAGCGGATCATGTAACGCGGCATCTCGAATACGCTGCTCGGAGGCTTTTCTCTCTGTGATATCCAGATTTGCGCCAACCAGCCGCAGTGCCCTGCCCTCAGTATCGCGGCGCGAAGCAATCGCCTGCGCCAGGATCCAGCGCCAGCTGCCGTCCTTCGCCCTCAAACGAAGCTCTTCGCTGTAGCCATCTTGCGAACCACTGATCACGTGATCCAAATGCCGGATCAGGCGCTGCTGATCATCTTCATGCACGATCTGTATCCAGTCTTCCAAGGTACCCAGCTCGTTATGGCAATACCCCAGCATCTCTAGCAACTGCTCATTCGCTGGAATGATACGTCCCTCGGCAACATCCATCTCCCACACTGCCGTGCCACTGGCCTTCAATGCAAGCGCCAGCCTGACCTCGTTTTCTCGCAAAGCTTGTTCAGCAGCCATGCGATCTGTTATGTCCACTTGTACGACTACACCGCCCTCCACCCCGCCAAACTCGTCAAATATCGGTGCTGCCGAGAGCAAGGTAAGGCGCCGTGTTCCCGGCTGTCCGAATGGTTCGATTTCTACAATCTCGGAACAGTGCTCGCCACGCAACGCGCGCGCCAAGCCCCATTCGCTCGGTGCAATCGGCTTGCCATGTTTTTCCGAGCCATCCGCCCACCAGCCTTTCCATACAGCGTATGCGCTCACCGAGCCCGAGTAGGGAGCGAGACCCCAGATATTTCGAGTCGCAGAATTCATACGCAGAAGCTTGCCTGTCGCATCGGCCAATATGATGGCTGCAGGTACCGCGTTAAACATCGCATCCATCACCCGCCGATCGCCTTCGGCTCGCTGCGCCGTGGCCAGTGCCTGTTGACGGCTGCGATCAAGATCTGCTGTTGCCCGAACTCTCGCGCTGACATCCACACCACTCATCACCAGAGCAGAGATTTTTTCATCTCCGGGCGCTCGCAGAGGCGCAACTTGAATATCGATCGTCGCCGGCTCAGCGCCAAAATGATCCAGCGTGGCGTCGTATCTCACCGATTCGCCACCGGCCGCACGCCGCACCGCCTCCCTGAGCTTGCTGCGCTCGCCGATGTCAATCCACCAGGGCGTCTCCCACAAAGGCAGGTTCAGTACTTGCTCGCGCTTCAGCCCAGAGGCCAACAAAGATGCCTGATTCACCTTACGTAACACACCATCGAGATCTAAAACGGCGACAAAGACGAATAGGTTATCCATCAGGCCACGTACCTGCGCCTCACTGGCACGAAGTTGATTACTCGCTGACTCTAATCGCGATAAAGTGTTTTTCATCACATGGATAATCACACAATTGACTAGCAACGCTATGGCAAAAAAAATCAGTGCGATAACATCAGAAAGCGAGGTATCAGAGAAACTTCCTACGGGCTCGATGAAAAAAAACCTCGCTGAAAAAATACTCAGTAAAGACACTACTAATCCCGGCCACAACCCGACGAGATAAACACTCAACATCACTGCCGGAAAGAAAGTAACAAAAGGAAAACCTCTTGGCGGAAACACGTCCTCCAGTGCAAAACGCGTCGAGAGCGCTACCCCGAAAAATAGGAGTGCTAACAGGTAGCGCACCGTCGAGGACTTTCTGTGCTCTCGAAGCGCAAGTAAGAGCTGTCGAAGATGGTCAGTGAGACGGGAATTCATCGATAGTGATTTCAGAGCAAGCCGCTCTTTGACGAAGCAAATCAGGCACTCGGTTGACTCTCGCAGCGATGCTGGTTGATTGCTTTTGTCATCAGCATTCATTACGAGATGAAGACAGATTAGTCAGCGAAGTAGGAAAAAAATTTCCTTGTTACTTAGACAATTTTTGAAAAAGCACTCGGTCGGTGCAAAAAAAAAGCCCCGATTGCCGGGGCTTTGCTCAGAGAAGACTCGTTCCTCTGTTTAGTGCTTGAACTCAACGATAATCGCTTCCACATCTGCCTTGGCCGCCAAATGCTCATGCTCAGTGGCGGGACGCACAAATGCATCGCCTGCCTTCAGCTTCGCACTTTCCTTGGTACTGCCATCAGGCAGCTTGTAGGTCAGCGGCTGGCCAGGCTTGATTATATAAACAGCAATATGCGGGTGGGAGTGCATTGGGCAGCTTTCGCCTTTTTTCTGAGTGAAATGCAGCACGCGCGCCTTGTCGTCCTCAGCAAGGATATGGAAATTCTTCGGGCAGGTAGTCACTGCATCCGCAGCAGACGCTGAGACGCTGACCAGAGACCATGCTGCGAAAAGCAGCGCATTTTTATTTTTCATTGTTATCCCCTTTGGTGATGTAGGTTGGGTATCAAGCTCCCGCAAGAAAAATTGCCGTGCTTTCAGCAACATCTCTCGAATCACATGGTAAGTGGGGTGACGCACTTTATCAAATTATTTTTTTGATATCTATTTTATTGTCGCTTCGAAGGCGAGCACTCAAACCGCAATCAGATCCCTGAAAAGTCTGCTTTCTAAGACGAAGCAATGTAACGACGCGATTCGCACTATGGCTACCTTGATTATCTTTCGCAAGAAGAGCTTAGCTTTTTCCACATGCTATTTTCCAATGCTTCTCCCATAGTGAGGAGGGAATGATCGGCTCCCATTCAAGTTCGCTATTTTTTACCGTATAAGAAAACACAACGCTTCCACCACTCATCGAACCAGAAAAATAAGACACGGTAATTGGCGCTGTAGTCTCAGACCGGCAATCATAACCATCCAGTCTTTTCACTGATTCGTATTTCCCGCCTGATTTAAGATTTTTCTCCACTGAGTGGTTGATCATTGTCAGCATTTTGACGATGCCACCAGTTCCTTTGATCGAAGATTTATCATGATAGTAGGTGCTCGTCTCGTCACCAACATGATTGGTTTTCTCCCATTCTGCCCACGACACAGAGCAAGTCATCAGAAGCAGAACAAAGATGAGTCGTTTCATTGTGATTGCTCCTGTCAAAAAATCGGTTTTTAAAATCAAAGAATGCTTTTGAAGAAAGATGCTTTTTCAAAGTAATCTTAGCAGGTCAACCGAGATACGATTGCCGACATGTTTCTGAACCATGCTGCAGCGCAGTCTTTACAGACGCTGTGATCGTCGATGCGTTACTTGGCTACCGTGTATTTGTCTGTCGAAATACAAGTGACGATTGCGATTCGTTGGATGATGGTTCCTCTCCAGAGATGTTTTCCATTGGTCGAAAAACACTGCTGAAAAATGCCAGTGGAACCACTCTTCTGCGCGTCACCGCATGTGGCGCAAACATGCGGTGACAGCGTGATTGATGTTTATCGTAAGTGTATTATTATTATAATTTTTTTACGATAAAAAACGACTGGCGGAGAGAGGGGGATTCGAACCCCCGATAGGCTATGCACCTATACACGCTTTCCAGGCGTGCGACTTACACCACTCATCCATCTCTCCGGGGTTCGCCGTGGCAGGTTGGCACGTCGGCGAAGCCCGCGATTATAGCAAAACTTCCCTTCGCTCAGTCCCGTGGA
>JBEGNF010000074.1:0-10477 GCA_041182625.1 Pseudomonadota bacterium
CGTGCTGGCCACCAGCCGCTTCATTCCCACAGTCTACGACAGGCGGAATTTACGCGCTGACTCGGCGCCAGCGACCTCGCTTGTCCTGCAAGATGACGGCGACATTCCAGTGCTTGGCGGCCTGCTGTATCTGCGGCGGCGGCAGCATGAAAAACACCTTGGTCAGGCCATCGGCCAGTGCTGCACTCTTTGCCATCACCGTCACCGAAGACCACCAACCGGGTGAATCGCCGGTACGCGGATCGAGAATGTGGTGATGCACGCGATCGTCGGTGAAGGTGGTGTGCGCATCGGACGAGGTCGCCAGTGCATAGCCGCCGGGTACCATCGCCGCCTGCGATGGCGTGGTTTGTTTCATGTGCACGTCTTCAATGCCGAAACGCCATGGCGATCCTCCGGGTGCCATGCCGAGTACTGCCGTCTCGCCAGTATCGAGCATCGCATGCTGTATGCCCATCGCTTGCATCTGCGCGCGCAGTGCGTCTGCTGCAAAACCTTGCGCAATGCCGTTCATGGACAGCGACATGCCCTTCTTCAGCCGGATGCGGTAGTCGCTGACTTCCAGTGCGCGCCAGTTCACGCGCTCTCGCGCGACTTGCAGCTCGCGTTTGGTGGGCAGGCGAGACTCGGCCTGCGCAAGCGCCCATACGGTCCATAAGGGCTGCATGGTGATATCAAATGCACCGCCGCTGGCGGAGGAAATTGTCGACGACAGATCGATCACCTTACGCAATTCAACGGAAGGCTTGCGAAGTTCGCCGCTGCGATTCAAACGGCTGATCGCGCTGTGCTCATCAAACAAGCTCATCTGCGCTTCGATTTGACGCAGCAGTTGAACCGACCGGTCGAGCGCGGCCTCGGCCTTGTCAGCGCTGGCGTCACCGGCACGCAGCCAAAGCGTGGTGCCAAAGCCGGTCAGCGAGCGTTCGCGCCAGTTGATGCGAGACGCCGCATCCTGGACCGCTGAATCGACCGCCGCTGCTGACAGCGACGGATACGCGGCGAGGACGCCGAGGCCCATGCCCAGCCGGAGGTACTGTCTGCGTATCGGATTCATGCGGCGACCCTTTCTTCGTGAAGGTGTATGACCTTGCGCTTGCGCTCCTGTATCAGAGGCAAGCACTGCGTATCGTCATGATAGATCGCCACGCAATCGAGGCACTGAAAGCACTCGCTGTAGGCGACCTTGCCAGCGGGCGTGATCGACTGAAATTCGCAGCGATGTCTGCAGGTCTGACACGGGGTGCCACAGGCATCGCGGCGGGCAATCCAGCCCCAGCGGCGCAAAGGATTGAATACGGCGAGCGCCGCGCCCAGCGGGCAAATATATCGGCAATAGCCGCGATAGACGAAGATACTCAATACGAGCAGCCCGACTGCCCACGCAACATAAGGCCAATCACGCGCAAAGTACAAGCTGATCGCCGTCTTGAATGGCTCGACCTCGACGGCCAGCTCGGTCGTGGTTGGTGCGAGCCACATCGTCGCCAGCACACCCGCCAGCACCAGATATTTCAGCCACTTCAGCTTGCGGTCAATACCAACGCGCAGACGCCGCCGCTTGAGACCCAGGCGCGCAGTGATCAGGCTGACCAGCTCCTGGAATGCGCCAAACGGGCAGAGCCAGCCGCAAAACGTGCCGCGCCCCCAGATCAGCAAAGTAAAGCCGACAAAGACCCACAGAATGACTGTCATAGGATCGGCCAGCAGGAAGCTCAGGTCATTGCCTGTCACGAGCGCATCAACGGATGCGGTGATGTTCACGATGCTCAACTGTCCCTGTGCATACCAGCCGATAAAGCCCAGCGTGAACAGCAGATAGGCGATGCGAAAAGTTTTCAGGCGTCGTGCCGAGGATGCGGTCACACCTTGTCGCAGCAGTGCGATGCCCAGTACCGCCAGGCCAGCCAGCAGCACGGCAATATCGACACTGCGCTTGCCCCAGGCCTCGACCCAGTCTGCATCGAGCAGGTTCGAGACGCCGACACGCCAGCCATGGAAACGATACGGCATCGCGAACTCGGCGTAGGCGACCTGATTCGGGAAGGTGCCGAAGCGACGGCCAATACGAAAGTGGAGCTCGAAGGGCTTCGAGGGATCGAGCGGTGTCGCACTGTCCACGATCAGCACATGCGCGCGCGCGCTCGTCGGATAACCCGGCACTAACAGCCCTTGGTCGTAAGCAATCGATCGAAGCGTGATGGCTTTACCGTCCTGCTGGAGCGAGAAAGGCAGGTCCTCAACCATACGCTGGCTTTCGTACATCATCTTGAACAAAGGTCCGCTCTCGCTGATGACCAGCGCCTGACTGTCACGCATGTTCGCGACCAGCAAACGCCAGCCCTCATCACCCAGGAGATTGCGACCAATCTGCGGAAGGCTGGCCAATGCCACATGAAATTGCAGCGCCACCTCATCCGGCTTGTCAGCGGCTACTTTGTCAGCGCCCGCCGCACGCGTGCCTGCAAAGGCTTTCTCGATCTGTCCGCGCGTGAGCGCCACTGGCTCCACCATACGGCGGGAGAGCAGTTGTTCCCAGCTCAGGGGTTTGACCTCGATGTTCCGTAAATTCCCTTTGGTGAAAACAACCGAGTCGCCCTCGCCGATGATGTTGCCCGTCTTGGCGGCGTCCTCGTGCGCACGCGTCACCGAGGCGGCTGCCTGCATGATCGCCCGGTCCATTGCCTTGACGGTAACCGTCCCCGCCTGAACACCATGAAAATAGGCGCGCTTGTCATCATGCGATGTCTTGGCGCGGAAATTCTGAAGATGAATTTCGTGATTGACGGTGATGCCGACATACTGCGACGCATAACCATCCAGCTTCGCGATGCCGGCCTCAGAGCGAAACAAAGGCTCGCGATGATCGATCAGCTTCGACAACAGAAAATTACCCTTGGTATCGATCGCCACCAGAATATTGATTGGCTTGCCGCCATAGCCACGCACCGGTTCGAAATCAACAGACTCGAACGCATAGCCTATCAGTGTCGGTTTTTCATTCGCATCGGCAGAGCCGCGGGCGAACAAGGGCCAGACCGGAACGCTGGGGTTGATATCACCCACCAGGTAGCGGTTCGACAGATAGGCATCGACATCCGCTTTTTTCAGTGTGACTGCATGACTTGCAAAACTTACCAGCAACAGCAGGCCGCTGCCCCACTGGCACAGCCGAAAAAATGCTTTGCTCATCATCCCCCACCGTCTTGTGTTTTTGCTACCACTCTGTTTTTTTGGCTCTTGTTTATCGGATAGTAAATGCTGACCGATCGGTCAAGTCACAAACCCAAGTGAAATCTTTGGGTAAACCTGTGCAATGCCCATCCAGAGACGCAGGCAAGATCGAGAACAGGACGGCGGCCTCACGCTCCTCCGCCGCTTATTTTTCACTCGCAGGGAACCAACGGACATAGCGCCGCAACCCATGGCCGACTTCAGATTCGACGACCCAACAACGACAGATCTCTTCATGAGCCAGCACAGCATCCCTCCGCTTTTTTCCGCTCCCCCACACGGCGCTGACGTGTTGCCTCATTCGAGCCCGGCCACCGATACCGCGTCAGCGCTCCCACCCGACCTATCGCGCAGCACCATGCCCATCATGGTGTCGCGCCCTCCAACACCGCGCCATCCTTTGACAAGATCGCTCGCGCTCGGAGAGCCACAGGAATACCGGCCAGCCCTACCCGCACGCTCGCCCACGGTCGATGAAATTCAACTGAACAAGTTGGCCGTAGGCTTCGAAAAATTTTTCTGGAGACCGACAGAGGAAAACCGAAAACAGCTGATGGCTACCCTCTCTGATCTCCGACAAAACGCCAACGCGTTACGAGATGTGGATGCATCAACACTGGTATCGCGCATTTTCCACTGCAATGGCTTGTTGACAGTCCATGCAACGCCTCCCCTGATGGACATGGATGAGATTCGATCCACTGTGTCGGCAACACTGGAATGCCTGGCGAGCACTCGGGCGATACTGTTCAATACCAGCGCACCAGGGTCACTCGCTCAGCTCCTGCCCGCCGCCAAAGACAATGATCTGCTGCCGGAGCTGGCTGCCCTGATTGCCGGAGACCTCGCTCTGTGTGGGGAAGACCGAGTCATCGCAACCCTCTGGAATCACGCCGCGCGTACGGGCCTGTCACTGCCAACGCTCATGATCCTCATTCAGCTCAGTGAACATCTAGGCTATCCGCTGCCAGCAGATGTACCCATCGTGGAAGCGACAAAGCTGATTCGTGACTGGTGCGATCATTCACCAACGGATGACGAGCAGACGAGGTTTGATGCGCAGCTGTTGGGGATGAGTCATACCGACACATCGCCTGACGCTTTTGAAAATCTCTTGCGCAGGGCTTTGGATCTGGGATTCTGCTTTACTGACGATTCTCTGGCTCAGCTGATCGGGCAGCTGCTGCACGAGTGGGATAAACATCCCCGGCGGGATCACTACGGCATGAAGCTCGACACCGTGTTTCATTTGACCGGATTGGCCGCTAATGGTTTGCTGATCAACGGTGAGCGAGCGCTGATCAGAGCGGCGCGCACAGCCAATGACCGACTGCTTGCGCTACTGCTTGACCATGGCGCCGACCCAGACCAAATCGATGCGCAACGGCAGTCGGCGGTCGACTCATTAGTCCGCAAGCGTGAAGATCTGATGACGGAGATCGCGGCTGTCGTGAAAGCGAAAAATCAATTCACGCGACAACAGTACAAGCAAATCACCAAACGCTTGCTGTCCCAACTGAATCGTCATGAGCGCATGTTGGCGTTACTGGATGCGGCAAGACACAAGCGTCAGGGACGCGACACGAGAGACGCCGTGGGTGATTCAGATTAATAGGTCTCCACGTGGAAGCGTCCCTCGACCACCATCGTCTGGTGTAGCGCGGCCCAGTTCATGCCGGCGGTCGTACAGATATCCTGCAACGCTTCCATCACCCCTGACTCCATCCCTTTGAGCCCGCAGATATAAATGTAAGTGTCTAATTTCAGCAACTCTGCTACGGCAGGCGCGGACTCACGCATCTTGTCCTGCACATAGCAGCGTGGCTCGCCGGGCAGGCGCGAGAAAGCGAAATGCTTGTCAATCAGGCTGGGCGGCAGCTTCAGCAAGGGTCCGAAATACGGCAGCTCATCGGGATTACGCGCACCAAAAAACAGCATCAGACGGCCATCAATACCTTTGCCCTGCGCGTGCAGCCGGCGGCGATACTCGGTCATCGCGCGCATCGGCGCAGCGCCCGTGCCAGTGCAGATCATCAGCAAGTGTGAGCCGGCGTGATTCGGCATCAGGAAACGGTCGCCAAAAGGCCCGGTGACCTGCACCCGATCGCCTTTTTTCAGATCGCACAGATAGTTTGATGCGATCCCTGTGATGACTCGGCCATCCTGTTCACTGACGACCCGCTTTACGGTCAGCGCAAGATTGTTGTAGCCGGGACGCTCGCCATCGCGCGGGCTGGCGATCGAGTACATACGCAAATAATGCGGCTTGCCTGAGGCATCGACGCCAGGGGGAATCACCCCGATCGACTGGCCCTCCAGCACTGGGAATAGATGATTGCCAAAATCGAGCACGATATGCCGGATATCGCTCTCGGCGTCATCCGCTGTCAGCCGGTAATTGCCAGCCACCGTCGCCGTGACCGGATTGCGAACATCGAAGAGATTCAGATGAGGCTTCTCGGCAGAGTACGGGGCGATCACCGAAGTCGCTGATACGGCTGCATTCTGCTGCTGTGACTCATCTTGTGCGACGAGTGTCAGAACCTCGCCGCTGACTTCCTGTTGCGCCGGTAGTTCATCCCATTGCAACTGATCGTCGACCGAGTACGCATTCGATTTGGGAACGGTCCGCCAGTTGTCGATGGACCCTGTTGGACATGGCGGAACACAGGCATTACAGCCATTGCAGATCGCCGGATCGACCACATAGTTACGATCATCATGCGTGATCGCATCAATAGGGCAAGTCTCTTCGCAGGTGTTGCAGCGTATGCAGACCTCGGGGTCAATCAGGTGCTGACGAATCAGCACCTCGGTTTCCATTGCGCTCATCGGTATCGGCTGCTCAGTTGAAGCGCACGTACTCAAAATCGACCGCCTGGCGGTTGATGCCGATGGCCGGCGGCGCAATCCAGTTCGCCATCTTGCCCGGCTCGACCACGCGGCCCATCAGCGACGCCACATACGCGCGATCTTCCTCGGTGGGCAGCCAATGACGGACATTCGCCTGCCACTCCGCTTCGGAAATGATGCGACCATCGGGCGAGACACGCATGCCCGAGAACGAGCCGATATGGCGATTGAATGCCTTGTGCGGTGCCTGCAAGCGGAATGCAACGCCGGCTTTCTCGAGTACTTTGTTCCAGCGGTTGATGCCAGCGATCGAATCTTTGATGTAGTCGTCGCGCAGCACCTCATTCAATGCATTGAGCATCGGTACTTCTTTCTCGATCAGCTTGCCATCTTTGACTTCAAGGATCTTGTAGTGATCACCCTTGAGCTGATGATCGTCGGTGCGCTTAGTCTCTTCATAACGACCCTTCAGGCCTGAGCTGTAGAAGGTTGCAGCATTCGACGACTGATCGGCGCCAAACAAATCGATCGTGACGCTGAAATGGAAGTTCAAATAGCGCTGTATCGTCTGCAGATCGATCACACCTTGCTGGCGAACCTGCTCGGGATCTTCGATGCCATGCTGCTTCATGATCTCGCAGGTGCGCTGCAGCGTGCGCGATACGCCGGACTCACCGACGAACATGTGGTGCGCTTCCTCAGTCAGCATGAAGCGGCAGGTGCGTGACAGTGGATCAAAACCGGATTCGGCCAGCGCGCACAGCTGAAACTTGCCATCACGGTCAGTGAAGTAAGTGAACATGTAAAACGCCAGCCAGTCCGGTGTCTCTTCATTGAAGGCCTCGAGGATGCGCGGATTGTCCTCGGAACCTGAATGACGATGCAGCATTGCTTCGGCTTCCTCGCGACCGTCGCGACCAAAGTACTTGTGCAGCAGATAGACCATCGCCCACAGATGACGGCCTTCTTCGACGTTGATCTGGAACAGATTACGCAAGTCGTACTGGGAAGGCGCAGTCAATCCGAGATGGCGCTGCTGCTCGACCGACGCGGGCTCGGTGTCGCCCTGGGTGACGATGATCCTGCGCAGATTCGCGCGATGCTCGCCGGGTACATCCTGCCACGCAGTCTCGCCTTTGTGCTCGCCGAAATTCACCTTGCGGCCCTCTTCCTGCGCGGCGAGGAAAATGCCCCAACGATAATCCGGCATCTTCACGTGGCCAAACTGTGCCCAGCCATCCGGCGTAGTGCTGATCGCGGTGCGAAGGTACACATCAAAATTCTGAGAGCCATCGGGGCCCATGTCCTGCCACCATTGCAGATAGTTCGGCTGCCAGTGCTCGAGCGCGCGCTGCAACGTGCGGTCCTCTGACAGGTTTACATTGTTCGGGATTTTTTCGCTGTAGTTAATAGAGCTCACAACAACTCCTCTCGAGGATCAACAGATTTTTGTGGGTATGTGAATTTATAGTTGCTTTGGATTTTTACACGCGGTCGAAATCGAATTTCGCCTTGCTGCCGCTGCCATAGACTTTCAGCGCACCTGCTTCGCCCACGGCGTTGGGACGGTTGAATATCCAGTTCTGCCAGGCGGACAACCGGCCGAAGACACGGGTCGCCATGTTTTCTTTGCCGTTGAAGCGCAGGTTCGCTTCCATACCAGTCAATGCATCCGGCGACATGCTGGCGCGCTCTTC
Organism: Pseudomonadota bacterium; assembly: GCA_041182625.1. Taxonomy (GTDB): domain Bacteria; phylum Pseudomonadota; class Gammaproteobacteria; order Burkholderiales; family Burkholderiaceae_D; genus Pernthalerella. The sequence continues at coordinate 7,785 of JBEGNF010000074.1, forward strand.
GAGTGCAAGGCGAATTTCGTCGGCCCAGTCAATGTCATCGGGGTTTGAAGTGATCAGGCCCAGCGCCATTGCCGCATCGGCATCCAGCGCGTTGCCGATCTGTGCTCGGGCCGCCGATAGCGGCGCGTCGTCATCATAGAAACGGCGCGACAAGCGCGACTGCCCGGTGATCAACGGCAGCAGGCCGAAGTTCATGTCGGAGAGCGCCAGCTTGGGCGCCGCCTCCGGTGTGTCTGGCAGTGCCAGCATGTAGCTGCGATCTGCAGCAAATGCCAGCTCGGCCAGCGTACCCGCAAAGCACGAGCCTTCATCGATCAGTGCGAACATACTGCGTGACGACACATCGATGCGCGCAAAGGTGCGCCGCAGCAGGCCAATCGTCTCGCGCACCAGCCAGTGCGACTGGTGCGCGAGCAAGCTCTTGTCGCAAGCGAGCACTTTCTCGGCATCGCCTTCGGTTTTCAGCAGCCAAGTACCTATGTCGAGCTCATTCGTGCGCAGGTGCAGGATCGCATCATCCAGCTCACGACCCATTTGCAGCGGCCACCAGTGCACTCCAGCCGCCTCGATGCCGGCCATATCAGATGGCTGATCCTTGGCGGGTGCCTTCACGGTGATCGTCGCGGTACGCGCGGCACGGTCAAAGCTCACAGACACGAATTCATAATTCACGTCATTCTCGGAGAAGCTGCGCAGCAGCGGCGTGAGCTTCACGCCCTTGCCATTCGCCGGGCGGTCGCTCTGCTCCGCGAGTTTCAGCGCATGCGCGCGAACCGTCTCGGCAAACGCTGCCGGTTTGACGATCTCGTCCACCAGCTTCCAGTCTTTGGCTTTCTGCCCGCGTACGCCTTCGGAGGTCGTGCAGAAAATATCTGCGTGATCATGGCGCACCTTGCGCTTGTCGGTCAGGCGCGTCAGACCGCCGGTGCCAGGCAATACACCGAGTAGCGGCACTTCCGGCAAGCTGACCGCCGAGGAACGGTCATCCACCAGAATGATTTCGTCGCACGCCGCTGCCAGTTCATAGCCGCCGCCCGCACAGGCGCCGTTCACGGCCGCGAGAAATTTCAGGCCCGAGTACTGGCTGGAGTCTTCCAGTCCGTTGCGGGTCTCATTGGTGAATTTGCAGAAGTTGACCTTCCATGCGTGCGAGGATTTGCCCAGCATGAAGATGTTCGCACCCGAGCAGAAGATACGGTCGCGACCGCCGGTGATCACGACGGTACGAACTTCGGGATGCTCGAAGCGGATGCGCTGGACGGCATCGTGCAGCTCGATATCGACGCCGAGGTCATAGGAATTCAGCTTGAGCTTGTAGCCCTCGAGCAGACCACCGTCCTCATCGACTTTCATCGTCAGGGTCGCAATCGGACCGTCCGACGCCAGTGTCCAGTGGCGGTATTTTTCCGGGGAAGTTTCGTAGTTGACGACGAAAGAAGCGCTCATGACTCTCCGGGTTGCAATATGCTGCATTTATTATTCATCAAACGCACTATATTGCATGAAGGCGCCGAGCGTCAAGCCGCGTGTTTCTGCCCCAGGCCGATCTCGCCCTCCAGTTGACCCAGCAGCGCAGACAGGGCTGACTGCGTACCGCCAACTTCAGCCCTACCCGTATCAAAAATGCAATCAGCTTTTGAATAAAACTGTGCGCGACTGTCGAGAATGCGCTTCAAGTCTTCCATCGCCTCTCGGTTGCCCGACATCGGGCGCGAATCACCCTGCGCCAGCACGCGCGCCATGTGCTGGTCCGGGGTGGCCCGTAGCCAGATCGTGTAGCAGTGCGAGAGGAGGAAATTGAAGGTTGCCGGCTCGGACACAATCCCACCCGGGGTGGCAATGACGGCTTGCGCATGATGCTGGATCACGTCCTCGAGCGCGCGCTGCTCGTAGCGGCGGTAGGCCGTCTGGCCGTACAGCCCATGAATCTCGGCGATGCTGCAACCGGCCATCTGCTCAATCACGCCGGAGAGTTCGATGAAGGGCACGCTCCAGTGCGCAGCGAGCATCCGGCCCAATGTCGACTTGCCAGCGCCGCGCAGCCCAATCAGCGCAATCCGGCGGCGGCGGCTGGCCTCGCTGGTCGGCGCCTCGAACAGATCGGCGAGCACCGAGCGCGCCTTGCCCAGCTCATCCTCGCTGCGGCCGCGCAGGATTTCACGAATCATCAGCCAGTCAGCGGAGGAGGCGGTCTCGTCGCCCGTCATCTCGGCCAGAGAGCAATTCAGTACGCCGCATAGCTGTCGCAGGAACTGAATCGAGGCGTTACCGACACCGGACTCGACGTTGGCGACATGGCGCTCGGAAACGTCGGCGAGTTGTGCCAGTGATTTGCGCGTCATGCCGCGGCGGGCGCGCAAGAGCTTCAGCCGCTCACCGAGTGCGGCGAGGAAAGGGTCTTTTTCTGCGGGTGCGGATAATGCTGTCATAGTCAGGGAGGAGGCATTCTTGACGCACGCAAGTTATTGCACTTACACTCAATTCTCGATGCATTATAAATTCATTACCCAAAAACACCAACGACCATGGCCCACCCGCGGTAGGCAACCGCGACGAGGTTGATCAACCCAGCCCAATCCATCATGACCCCATTCCTGAACAACTACCTGAGCGGCGCGTGGCAAACCCCGTCATCACCGGCGCACACGCTCGCCGATCCTGTGACCGGAGAAGCACTCGCGACCACCGGCGGC
>JBEGNF010000074.1:10499-18503 GCA_041182625.1 Pseudomonadota bacterium
CTCCAGGCAATGAGCTACGCGCAACGTGCGGCAATGCTCTCCGAGGCGGTCAAGGTGATGCAGGCCAAGAAAGACGAGTACTACGCGATTTCGATGGCGAACTCCGGCACCACAAAGAACGATTCCGCAGTCGACATTGAGGGCGGCCTGTTCACACTCGGCTATTACGCCAAACTCGGTACGGCGCTCGGCGATGCGCGCACGCTGACCGAGGGCGCCGCCGGCATGCTGTCCAAAGACCAGCTGTTTCAGTCGCAGCACCTGATGGTGCCGATACGCGGGCTGGCGCTGTTCATCAATGCATTTAATTTCCCCTCATGGGGATTGTGGGAGAAGGCAGCGCCGGCGCTGCTGTCCGGCGTGCCGGTGGTCGTGAAGCCCGCGACCGTGACCGCCTGGCTTACGCACCGCATGGTGGCCGATGTCATTGAAGCCGGCATCTTTCCGAACGGTGCGCTGTCCATCGTCTGTGGCAGCTCGGCGGGATTGCTGGATGCGCTCACACCGTTTGATGTGCTCTCTTTTACTGGCTCGGCGGACACTGCCGCAAAGCTTCGCAGCCATCCCGTCATCGCACGCGACTCGGTGCGCACAAATATTGAAGCTGACAGCCTGAATGTCACCGTGCTCGGCGAAGATGCGCTGCCCGGCACACCGGCGTTCGATCTGTACGTCGACAATCTCGTCCGTGACATCACGATCAAGAGCGGCCAGCGCTGTACCGCGCCGCGCCGCGCACTGGTGCCCAAAGCCGTGATGCATGCCGTTGCAGAAGCGGCCGCCGGCAAGCTGGCTGCCATCCGCGTCGGTAATCCGCGTAATGCCGAGACGGTCATGGGTTCGTTGGTCAGCCGCGAGCAATTTGACAGCGCGCGCGAAGGGCTCGCGCTGCTGGGCGCGGAAGCCAGCGTGCTGTTTGACGGCGCCGCGCAACCGCTGATTGATGCGGATGAAACTTCGGCGTGCATGGGCGCGACCCTGCTGGGCGTGCGCGATGCGGATGCCGCGGTAGAGGTGCATCGTCATGAGGTGTTCGGACCCGTGTCTTCGCTGATCGGCTACAAAAACGCCTCGCATGCCATCGATATCGCGCATCGTGGTATGGGTTCGTTGGTCGCATCGATCTACAGCGCTGATTTGCAGTGGATGGCAAGCACCGCCGAAGCACTCGCCTCCTCGCATGGCCGCGTGCATGTGGTCAGCCCGGAGGTGGCCAAGACACATACCGGACATGGCAATGTGATGCCGGGGTCGATCCATGGCGGCCCGGGACGCGCCGGCGGCGGTGAAGAATTGGGCGGCTTGCGAGCCCTCGCCTTCTATCATCGCAAGAGTGCGGTACAGGCACCGTCAAATGTACTCGAATTGGTTGGACAACACAGCACAGAACTCAAGGTGTGAGAAAAACAGCCATCGCACAACGATAGCGCGACAATAGACGCGCAACAACGGAACGGCAAACAACAAGATACCCGCCGGCCGGAGGAGACAAGCTATGCACACAACGCACCGGGCACCACCCGAGCGCTTCAATTTCGCGCGCCACCTGCTGGCGCTGAACTCAAGCCGCGCCAACAAACTCGCTTATCGCGATGATCAGCGCGAGATTCACTATGGCGAACTCGATCTGAGGACAAGGCGCTGCGCCGCAGGTTTGTTGCGACGCGGCCTGCAGGCCGAGCAACGCATCTTGCTGGTGATGCAGGACACCGTGGACATGCCGGTGGCTTTTCTGGGGGCGCTGTTCGCTGGCATCGTCCCTGTGCCGGTGAACACCCTGCTACCGGCGGATAACTATGCCTACATGCTCAAGCACAGCGATGCCAAGCTGATCATCGTCTCTGCACCTTTGCTTCCAGTCATCAAAGATGCGCTCGCACAAGCACGATTGCATGTGCCTGTCGTCGTCGCTGGTGACGACAACGCTGCGCATAGCTTCAGGGATCTGCTCGATACCGAGCCTTTGCCTGAGGATGGACATGCGGACACCCATGCCGATCAGTTCGCATTCTGGCTGTACTCAAGCGGCTCGACCGGTCAGCCCAAAGGTGCGGTGCACTCGCATGCGAATCTCTACTGGACTGCGGAACTGTATGGCAAACCGGTGCTCGGTTTGCGCGAAGACGATCTGGTGTTTTCTGCTGCAAAACTGTTCTTCGCCTATGGCTTGGGCAATGCGCTGACCTTCCCTTTGTCGGTCGGCGCATCGGTGTTGCTGATGGCTGAACGCCCGACACCCGCGTCCGTATTCGAACGACTGACCCAGCACCAGCCCACGGTTTTTTACGGCGTACCAACGCTGTACGTTGCGATGCTCGCCTCTCCAGAGTTTCCCGCCCGCTCTCAGCTGAGCCTGAGAGTCTGCGCCTCAGCCGGCGAGGCGCTGCCGAAAGACGTGGGCGAAAAATTCAGTACGCTTGCAGGTTGCGACATACTCGATGGCCTGGGCTCCACCGAGATGCTGCACATCTTCCTCTCCAATCACGCTGGCAAGGTGAAATATGGCACCACCGGTACGCCGGTGGAGGGCTATCAGGTCGAACTGCGCACAGAGCAAGGGCATCCGGTACGAACCGGCGATGTCGGCGATCTGTACATCAAAGGTCCGAGCTCGGCACACCTTTACTGGACTCAGCGTGAAAAAAGCATCAACACCTTTCAGGGTGATTGGGTCAAAAGCGGCGACAAGTATTTGATGGATGCCGACGGCTATTACATTTATGCCGGTCGCAGCGATGACATGCTGAAGGTCAGCGGCCAGTATGTGTCGCCGATCGAGGTGGAATCCGCGCTGATGGGGCATGAGTCCGTGCTCGAATGCGCCGTGGTCGGCAAACCGGATGACAAAGGATTAATCAAGACCATTGCCTATGTCGTCTTGCGTGACCCCTCCCAACAAGCCCAACACATTGAAGCTGAACTGAAAGCCTACGTGAAAACTCGCCTCGCGCCGCACAAATATCCGCGCGAAATCATCTTCGTCACTGACCTGCCGAAGACCGCGACAGGCAAGATACAGCGATTCAAACTGCGAGAGCTGTAGTGCATCTCCCTATCGACTGGCGCGGACGAGAGATTCACATCGAGTATCAATGGGTCGGTGAGACCGACGCTGACACGCCGGTGATGGTCTTTCTGCATGAAGGTCTTGGCTCGGTCGCGCTCTGGAAAACGTTTCCGGATTTGCTGTGCCGCCGGCTGAAGATGCGCGGTCTGGTGTACTCCCGTCCGGGCTACGGACAATCGACACCGCGTGCCAAGGATGAGCGCTGGGATGCTGATTTCATGCACCGCCAAGCATTCGACATATTACCTGCGCTGCTGTCGCAACTGAACATCGACCAGCCCTGGTTGTTCGGACACAGTGACGGTGGCTCGATCAGTCTATTGTTTGCGTCGCATTACTCCGAGCGCTGCGCTGGTCTGATCGTCGTCGCACCGCACATCATGGTGGAAGACATCAGCATCACCAGTATTCTGCTCGCGCGCGACGCCTATCTGCATCAGGGGCTGCGCGAGAGGCTCGCCCGCTACCACGACGATGTGGATTCTGCTTTCTTTGGATGGAACGATGTCTGGCTATCGCCGGCATTTCGCCATTGGTCGATTCAAGCCGATCTGAAAAACATCCGCTGCCCGCTGCTCGCGGTGCAGGGCGAGGATGACGAATACGGCACCATGGAACAGGTGTATGGCATCCAGCGCATACTGCCCCATGCGGTCGTGATACCTGTCGCTGAGTGCGGACATTCACCCCACCGAGACCAGCCGCAGCTTCTCACGGAAGCCGTCGTGCAGTTCGTGTCGGCACACCGAACTACCTGCTGAACGACAGCTTGCCACTGGCAACCACGCGTTGCAGCAGTGGTGATGCCCGGTATCTATCCTCGCCATATTCATCGCTCAGGTTCTGCAACACCCGCAGCAGCTTGTCCACACCAATACGCTCAGCCCATGCCAACGGACCCAGCGGATAGTTGACGCCCTTTTGCATCGCCAGATCAGCATCGCCAGCGCTACACACACCCTGGTTCACCGCATCCGCGGCTTCATTTGCCAGCATCGCGACCGTGCGCATCACCGCCAGACCGGGCACGTCCTGCAACATGCTCACCCGATAGCCGGCAGCCTGCAGCACACCGACGATCGCATCGCGCGCACCACCCGAGCATTGATCGGCGGCGGCCATCGCTACCCGTGTCGTCTTCTCGAAGTCAAGCGCAAGATCGATCAGTACTGTGTCCGGCTTGCCATGCTCGGCCGCTCGCATCGTCGCACTCCGACCATCGGTCAGATACAACGATGCACCATTCACGGTGAGCAATGGGGCGTCCGCCATGCCGGACTCTGTCAGACCAAATGCTTTGCCCGCAGCGCCCAGGCGAGCGGCGATAGTGCTTCCAATGACTGAGCTGTTATTCAGCACGGGCTTGCCGGGATAGCTGCACTCGGGCAGCTGTTGCGGAGAAGGTGGCTGTGCTCCCTCACCATATACGTAGAAGCCGCGCCCGGATTTACGACCAAGGAAACCGGCGTTCAGTAACTCTTTTTGAATGATGGATGGCGTGAAGCGCGGATCCTGATAGTACGCATCGAACACGGATTGCGTGACCGCGTAATTCACGTCATGTCCGATCAAGTCCATCAGCTCGAACGGCCCCATCCGAAAGCCTCCTGCTTCCCGCATCACGGCATCCAGCGTGGCAGGATCAGCGGCTTGCTCCAGCAGCAAACGCAAGCCCTCCGCATAAAAAGGCCGCGCGACTCGATTCACAATGAATCCCGGCGTCGAAGTGGCTCGCACCGGCAGCTTGCCCCAGGCGGATGCGGTAGCAACGATGCGGTCTGCTACCGAGGCCGACGTTGCCAATCCACTGATGACTTCCACCAGCTGCATCAGCGGCACCGGATTGAAGAAATGCATGCCGACCAGCCGCTGTGGATGCGCAAGCGGTGAGCCAATCGCGGTAATCGAGATCGATGAGGTATTGGTCGCCAAGATACACGTATCGCTGACAATCTTCTCCAGCGATAAGAACAACTGCTGCTTGGCTTCGAGCTGCTCGACGATGGCCTCGACCACCAGCGCAGCATCACGGCATTCCTGTAGTGAGTTTGCCGCGCTCAGATGAGCGAACGACCTCGCGGCCTGATCGGGACTCATACGGCCCTTGTCAACCAGTGACGCATACACTTTGCGCAAGGACTCGCAGGCAGCCGCTGCAGCGCCTTCGCGCGTATCGAACAGCACGACGCGATGACCGGCAGCCGCAGCAAGCTGCGCGATCCCGGTGCCCATGGCGCCCGCGCCAACTACACCGATCACCCCGCTGGGAGGTATTGCTGAGGACATGCTTTTTCCTTGTACGTGCAGACAAGCCGCTCAAGATACCAGTTTTTTCAGCGCTCACGCGACAGCTTTGTCGGATGAACAGGCTGGCTGTACTACAATCACGCAGCCTTGTTTATCTGGACGCTCAGCGCACATCAGACATCTTTTTCTGAGTGTGCTTGCCTGTTTTGAAACCTACCCGAAACCACCGACACCCCGAGGGGAGACTATGAGAACCATGCTTGCCAAGCACCTGTGCGGTTTGCTGATGCTACTACCAGCCGCCATCGTATCGGCACAGACGATCACGCTGAAAGTGCACCACTTCCTTCCGCCCGGTTCGACGGCGCACAAGAATTTCATGGTGCCCTGGTGCGAGAAGATCGCGAAAGAATCCGCCGGCAAGCTCAAGTGCCAGATCTATCCCTCGATGCAGATGGGCGGCTCGCCACAACAATTGTTCGATCAGGCCAAGGATGGCGTAGCCGACATCATCTGGACTGTGCCCAGCTATCAGGCGGGCCGCTTCCCGGTGACCGAAGCCTTCGAGCTGCCTTTCATGGTGCGCGACTCCGAGCGCGCCAGCCGCGGCCTATGGCATTACGCGATGAAAAACGCAACCGCCGAATACAAAGGCGTGAAGCCGATTCTGTTCCATCTGCACGATGGCTCATTGCTGCACACCGTAAAAAAACAGGTCAAGACACTGGATGACTTCAAGGGCCTGAAGATACGCGCGCCTAACCGCCAGTCATCGAAGATGGTCGCGGCGCTCGGTGCAACACCCGTACCGATGCCGCTGCCACAAGCCGCCGAGGCATTGTCCAAGGGGGTCATCGATGGCGCGATCATTCCCTGGGAAGTCATTCCCTCGATGAAATTCGAAGAGATCACCAAGTTCCATACGGATGCCGGTGCGGGTGAGGCGCAGATCTCCAATACCGCCTTCATCTTCGCGATGAATCAGGCAAAATATGACAGCCTGCCCCCCGAACTGAAGAAAGTCATTGATGCCAACAGCGGCCCTGAGCCATCGGCCTGGGTCGGCAAAGTCTTTGTCGAGGACATCATCCCTGGAAAAAAATCTGCCGAGGTCAGGAAGAACACGTTCTACTCACTGCCTGCTGAAGAAGTGAAGCGCTGGGAAGCCGCGACTGCCAGCGTCACCGAGGAATGGGTGAAAGACATGACGGCAAAAGGCTTTGATGGCAAGAAGCTGCTCTGCTTGAGGAAGCCCGAGCGGCTTGTAAATAAGGCGGCTACATGTCGGTCATCTGGACAACTCACCTGCGGCACTGACCGCAGGTTTTTTTTTGCTCACGGTCTGAGCCAGCCCGTGGGGAATCACGCTCACGGGAGCCGCCCCACGCAAGCAGCACTAACCTCTAGTACAACTCGAACGCAATGGAGAGCGACTCATCGCAGATATGCCATCGCCCATTTGCCTACAAATAGTGAGGAAAAACTACCCGGTGAGGGCTGAGGACAACATGCCGATTTCTGGTGCTATTCTAGTCAAGATCTCTCACGCACCCGGGTCAGCATCCGGCGATTGGTTCGCAAAAACGCTACGCCATAAGGATGGCGATCGAACCACAGTATTTCTTTTTCAGCGGGCTGACAGCAAACCCAGCCTGGGAAGAAAAATCAGTGATTTTTTCAATGGGATCAGGCCGGCATCAGACAAGGCAAACAAGCATTTGCAGCACGTATTATCGCAGTTGCCTTCGAACGAACAGAGTGGAACTCCTCACCAGACAGATATCCACATGCGGCATTTGAAAGAGATCACACCCCACCTTCAATTGCCTGGCAAAACAAGGTCCCGCGAAGGTGTCAACCCGAGCGCTGAGCGTCAAATCCGCGGGGTAATGAGCTACGTGCTGTCAGAAACCAAAGAAGCGTTAGACGAAAAAGAACAAATAGCCTCAAAAATAAACAGCCTGTATGAGAATCTCTCATCAAAAAATTTACCTGACAAAAACAAACTGATCAGTGCGATCAATTATGCAATCGATATCGAGAGCACGATCGCGAGACCCAAATCAACAGCCGATATCGCCAAGCTGTCTGAGCACCTTAATCAGCTACTGCTGGTCGTTAATTTCCAGGAAGACAGTCCACTGCTGGAACAACTGCAAACGATGTACACAAGGTTACAAGTGCGCAGCAACTAAGCGGTGGCCAGTATCCTGATGACCAATATCGTGCCGTACTGAGGACAGTCTGTCATGCTCCACCGGCGGCGCGGTCAACGCTTGGTAACGGCCGTTGGTTTCGTCGCGATACTGAGTTTCGCCGCCTCAAGCTCGGCAAGATAGATTGCCAGCAGCGTGGTATTCACATTTCCCATAGCGGCAATCATTTTCTCGGCACACTCAAAGAATGCCTGCTTGTGCTGCACCGACCAACTGCTGGGTGCCGTCTTGCTGGCGATCTGCCTCAGGGTCTCGATGATCTCTGCAAGAAGAATCAGCTTCGCCTTGCGCGACAGGCCGGACATGCGCGCCATTCTCAGGGTCTTGCGAGTAGCGATGGTGAATTTGCTGTTCTCAGTCAGCTCGGCGACGATCAAAGCGACTTCGACACCGAAGGCTTTGACGATCTCTTCTTCTGCGGTCGGTGTATGTTGCAGCACACCTCCCAACACCGCAGCCACCATCAGGTAAGGA
>JBEGNF010000075.1:0-700 GCA_041182625.1 Pseudomonadota bacterium
CAAAGTGAGTGTCCCTTTGCAAGTGCCTCAAGCTACAAAGTGAGTGTCCCTTTGCGGGGGGGGTGCGCGTCGCTTGGCTGACAGGCAACCCTCCGCAGCGCCGGGCTTTCGGGATGAAATCAGACTTTTCAAGCCCGTTCCGCGCCCTTACAATACCGCTTTGGTTGACGTTTACGTAAACGGCATTCTACCTGCAAATACCCATGGCGACCTACACCATCACTGAGCTGGCGCGCGAATTCGACATTACGCCGCGAGCGATACGTTTTTACGAAGACCAGGGTCTGATCAGCCCGCGGCGCGAGGGCGCAGGAGGACGAACCCGCGTCTACGGCGCGCGCGACCGCACCCGGCTCAAGCTCACGTTGCGCGGCAAGCGCCTAGGGCTCACGCTCTCCGAGATCAAAGATCTGGTCGACATGTATGAATCACCCAAAGATTCGGCGGCCCAGCTGAAGAGTTTTCTGGCAGTCCTGGCGCGTCACCGAGAATCGCTGGAGCAGCAGCGTGAAGACATCGAGATCACGCTAACCGAGATTGCTGCGCATGAAGCGCAGTGTCACCGCATGCTCGACGAAGCCAAGCAAAAGCCATCGCCGGCGCGTGCGCGTCGCGCAGCCTGAGCAGACATACCGACACAGCACACAGGGGGAGACGAATGATCGATTTGCCGGGCCTGACTTTCGATCATGGCGAGGAC
>JBEGNF010000075.1:751-11189 GCA_041182625.1 Pseudomonadota bacterium
GCCTTGCGCGATGCCGTGCGCCAGTTTGCAGAGGCCGAGATCGCGCCGCGCGCGGCTGAGATCGACCGCACCGATCAGTTCCCGATGGACCTGTGGCGCAAGATGGGCGAGCTGGGTCTCTTGGGGGTGACCGTTGAAGAAAGCTACGGCGGCAGCGCGATGGGCTATCTCGCGCACATCGTTGCGATGGAAGAGATCTCGCGCGCGTCGGCGTCGGTCGGCCTTTCGTATGGTGCGCATTCCAACCTGTGCGTCAACCAGATTCGCCGCAATGGCACGGAAGAACAAAAGAGCACCTATCTGCCCAAGCTGATCTCTGGCGAGCACGTTGGCGCACTGGCGATGTCGGAGCCGAATGCGGGATCGGATGTGGTCAGCATGAAGCTGCGTGCCGAGTTCAAGGGCGATCGCTGGGTGCTCAACGGCAGCAAGATGTGGATCACCAATGGCCCGGATGCGGATGTGCTGGTGGTCTATGCGAAGAACGATATTGAAGCGGGCCCCCGAGGTATCACGGCCTTTTTGATCGAGAAAGGCTTCAAGGGATTTTCGGTCGCACAAAAGCTCGACAAGCTGGGCATGCGCGGCTCGCACACTGGCGAACTCGTGTTTCAGGACTGCGAAGTGCCAGCCGAAAATGTGCTCGGCGGTCTTGGGCGTGGCGTGAATGTGCTGATGTCCGGCCTGGATTACGAGCGTGCCGTGCTCTCAGGTGGGCCGTTGGGCATCATGCAGGCCTGCATGGATGCGGTGGTTCCCTATGTGCATGAGCGCAAGCAGTTTGGCCAGCCGATCGGAGAGTTCCAGCTGATGCAGGGCAAGCTCGCCGACATGTATTCGACCATGATGGCGTGCAAGGCGTATGTGTATGCCGTCGGCCAGGCCTGCGATCGCGCAAAAACGCCCGAGCAGGTGCGCGCGCTGCGCAAGGATGCGGCCGGCGCGATCTTGTACTCCGCTGAAAAAGCCACCTGGATGGCGGGCGAGGCGATTCAGACGCTGGGCGGCAATGGGTATATCAATGACTATCCTGTCGGTCGCTTGTGGCGCGATGCGAAGCTCTACGAGATTGGCGCAGGCACCAGCGAGATTCGCCGGATGCTGATCGGGCGCGAGCTGTTTGCGGAGACGGCGTGATAGCCCAAAGATGATAAAGACGCTGAAGTATCCGAGCTTGCAAGTCGAGGCGTAGGGCGGTTGGCTTCCGACAGGGCATTCCGGAGTAGGTCAGCATCCAGTGACTTGACGATTTTCGTTGATGACAGAAATTTTTCGCCTTAACTGACAGACATTCCACCCGATGCAGCATTTCCCCAAACTCCTGTCATCCCAGATCGCGTTCGATATCGCGCGCGTGATACTGGATGGTTTTGACAAGCACTATCGTTTGTTTCGTCAGTCTAGCCAGGCGGCACGCCGTCATTTCGAGCAGATGACCTGGAAGCAGGCGCAGTCGGAAGCGCGCGAGCGCATTGCCTTCTATGATGAGCGCGTGCGTGAGTGTGTGCAGCTGCTGGAAGATGATTATGACGAAGCCGAGCTGACCAACACGGTTTGGCGCGAGGTCAAGCTGCACTACATCGGTATGCTGACCGACCATCGCCAGCCCGAACTCGCCGAGACCTTCTTCAACTCGGTCTGCTGCAAGATGCTGCACCGCGCGTACTACAACAATGATTTCATTTTTGTGCGTCCGGCGGTCTCGACCGAGTACATCGAGCCAGCCGAGGGCGTGCCGATCTATCGCGTGTACTATCCGGCGCGTGATGGCATGCGCAATGCCGTGCGGCGCATGGTCACGAACTTTCAGCTGTCCTGCGAGTTCTCTGATCTCGAGCGTGATCTTGCGCAGGTAGAGTCACGTTTGCACGACATGTTGGGCAGCGCACCGGTCGAACCCAATCATCAGATCCAGGTGCTCTCCAGTCTGTTCTACCGGAACAAGGGTGCGTACATCGTCGGCAAGGTGGTGAATGGCAATCGGGATCACCCATTCGTGATCCCGGTGCTGCATAACCGCAAAGGGGCGCTGATACTCGACACCGTGCTGTCCGACACGGGATTGATCACCACGCTGTTCTCATTCACGCGTGCCTACTTCATGGTGGACATGGAGGTGCCATCGGCCTACGTGCGCTTCTTGCGCACCATGCTGCCGAACAAGCCACGCAACGAGATCTACACCATGCTGGGCTTGCAGAAGATGGGCAAGTCGGCGTTCTATCGCGACTTCCTGCATCATCTCGCGCACTCTTCCGACAGTTTCGAGATTGCGCCCGGCATTCGCGGGCTGGTGATGGTGGTGTTCTCGCTACCGTCTTTTCCTTATGTGTTCAAGGCGATCAAGGACAGCTTCCCTGCGCCCAAGGAGACCACGCGCGAGCTGGTGAAAGAAAAATATTTGCTGGTCAAATATCACGACCGCGTGGGCCGCATGGCTGACACGCTGGAGTATTCGAATGTCGCTTTCCCGCGCGCGCGCTTCTCTGAAGAGCTGCTCGCCGAGTTGAAGGCGGTTGCGCCCTCGCTCGTAGAGGAAGAGCAGGACCAGATCATTGTTCGCCATGTGTACATCGAGCGCCGCATGACGCCACTGAATATCTGGCTGACCGAGGCCGAGGCGGCCGGGGATATGGCCAAGCTTGAGCATGGTGTTCGCGAATACGGCAATGCGATCAAGGATCTGGTCGCGGCGAATATTTTCCCGGGCGATATGCTGTACAAGAATTTCGGCGTCACACGCCAAGGTCGCGTGGTGTTTTATGACTACGATGAGATCGAATATATTACCGACTGTAATTTCCGCGATATACCCGCACCACGCAACGAAGAAGATGAGATGGCCAGCGAGCCCTGGTATCCGGTCGCAAAAAATGATGTATTCCCCGAGCAATTCGGCACCTTCTTGCTGGGCAATCCGAGAGTGCGCGAGATGTTCATGAAATATCATGCCGATCTGCTGACCGCCGACTACTGGCGGCAGCGCAAGCAGCGCATCGAAGAAGGACAAGTGGAAGACGTCTTTCCCTATCCGCAGGAGATACGCTTCATTCACCAGTCAGGTCATGCGCCGGCGGCGCAAGCCGCTTGATCGGCCAGAACTCACCGAATTCGTACGATTCCCCTCATTACTACTTGAACCTCAGATTGGAGAGAAACATGCAAGACCCTATCGTGATCGTCGGCGCCGCACGCACCCCCATGGGTGCGTTTCAGGGCGATTTTTCTTCGCTCGCCGCGCATGATCTTGGCGCCGTCGCTATCAAGGCCGCTGTGGAGCGCGCCGGCATCTCGCCCGATCAGGTGAACGACGTCATCTTTGGCAACTGCTTGATGGCGGCCCAGGGACAGGCGCCCGCACGTCAGGCATCGATCAAGGGGGGTATCCCTGTTTCCGCCGGTGCGGTCACCTTGTCCAAGATGTGCGGCTCGGCGATGCAGGCCACGATCTATGGCTATGATTCGCTGGTCGCTGGCACCAACGATGTGGTGGTCACTGGCGGCATGGAGTCCATGACCAATGCCCCCTACCTGATCCCCAAGGCGCGCGGTGGCTACCGCATCGGTCACGGCATGCTGTATGACCACATGATGCTCGATGGTCTGGAAGATGCCTATGAGAAGGGTCGCGCGATGGGCACCTATGCCGAGGACTGCTCGGCAAAATACCAGTTCACCCGTGAAGCGCAGGATGCGTTCGCGATCGAATCCGTCAAGCGCGCTCAAGCAGCGACCGCCGATGGTTCATTCAAGTGGGAAATGGCGCCTGTGACTATCGCCGGCAAGGGCGGTGATGTCGTGATCGACAAAGATGAAGGTCCGCTGAAGGCCAAGATCGACAAGATTTCCCAGTTGCGTCCCGCGTTCAAGAAAGATGGCACGATTACCGCGGCGTCGTCGTCGTCGATCAACGATGGCGCTGCAGCGCTGGTCCTTATGCGTGAATCGACCGCGAAGGCACTGGGCGCGAAGCCGATCGCAAGAATCGTCGGTCATCAGCGTCATTCGCAAGAGCCGCAGTGGTTTACCACCGCACCCGTCGGCGCGATCGAGAAGCTGTACAAGAAAACCGGCTGGAGCAGCAAAGACGTGGATCTGTTCGAAGTCAACGAGGCGTTTGCCGCTGTTGCGATGGCCGCCATGAAAGAGCACAACATATCGCATGACCGCCTGAATATTCATGGCGGCGCCTGCGCGCTTGGTCATCCTATCGGTGCCTCCGGCGCTCGTATCATCGTCACGCTGCTCGGCGCGTTGAAAAAAACCGGCGGCAAGCGCGGTGTGGCGGCGCTGTGCATTGGGGGCGGCGAGGCCACCGCGATGGCCATCGAGATGATGTAATCGCACATGCGTACCGCACTGATCATTGGCGCATCGCGCGGCATCGGCCGCGAATTTGTCCGACAGCTGCGCGCTGCAGACTGGCGGGTGTTCGCGACGGCACGTGATGAAAAATCACTGGCATCGCTCAACGACGATGGCGCGAACGCGCTGAAGATTGATGTTGCGATACCGGAGTCATTGTCGGCACTGGCGTGGCAGCTCGATGGTGAGAAGATCGATCTTGCCGTCTATGTCGCGGGTGTGTTCGGTTCGTATGACGGCGCCAGTGAGCCGCCTGCCTTGCCCATGTTCGATGCCACGATGCATGCGAACGTGCTGGGCGCGATGCAGGTGATACCTCTGGTCGCACCGCTGGTCGGCGCGGCACGCGGCAAGTTTGCGTTCATCACCAGCGGTATGGGTAGTATCGGCGATGCCGAGTCCAGCATGGGCTGGGTGTATCGCGCATCGAAGGCGGCGCTGAACATGGCGGTACACTCGGCGCGCAATGATTATCCCAACGTGACCTTGGTGACAATGAATCCCGGCTGGGTCAGGACGGACATGGGTGGTGCGTCCGCGCCCACCTCAGTGGCTGACAGCGTGTCGGGCATGCTGACAGTGATTGAACGTCTGAAGCCCTCTGATAGTGGCAGTTTTCAGAGTTATGACGGGCGGAAGATGCAGTGGTAAGCGTTAGATGAAAGTCACTGGACCCCGGCCTGCGCCGGGGTGACGCGAGATTAGCCATCGTACCTAATCTGTCATTCCGGCGCAGGCCGGAACCCAGCGTCTTTGTTAAGTAAGACACAGAATAAAACACACCATGGTCCTCTCAGAACAACATCAAATGATCCGCGACGCGCTGCGCGATTTTTCGCAGCAGCAGCTCGCACCGCATGCCGCTCGCTGGGACCGCGAGCATGAATTTCCGAAAGACGCGCTGAGACAGCTGGCCGAACTCGGCGCATTTGGCGTGGCCGTGCCGCAGGAGCTGGGCGGTGCTGGCCTCGACTATTTGTCGCTGGCCTTGGTACTGGAAGAGATCGCCGCCGGTGATGGCGGCACCTCGACCATCATTTCGGTGAATAACTGTCCAGTGTGCAGTATCGGCATGGCTTTCGCTAACGAACAGCAACAGCAGCAATGGCTGGTGCCGCTGGCGAAAGGCGAGATGCTGGGCGCATTCTGTCTGACCGAGCCGCATGCGGGCAGTGATGCGTCGGCGTTGCGCACGACCGCACGACGCGATGGCGACAGCTATGTGATCAACGGCGTCAAGCAATTCATCACGAGCGGCAAGCAGGCGGATGTGGCGATTGTCATGGCCGTCACTGACAAGGGGGCGGGCAAACGAGGCATCAGCGCGTTCTGGGTGCCGACCAATACGCCGGGCTACATCGTCGCCCGCATCGAAGAAAAGCTCGGCCAGCATTCGTCCGACACCGCGCAGATCGTGTTTGAAGAGTGCCGGGTGCCTGCCGAGAATCTGATCGGCGAAGAAGGCATGGGTTACAAGATCGCGTTGTCTGGTCTGGAAGGCGGTCGTATCGGCATCGCTGCGCAGTCGGTCGGCATGGCGCGCGCGGCGTTTGAGGCGGCACTCGCGTACTCAAAAGACCGGCAAAGCTTTGACAAACCCCTGTTTGATCATCAAGCGGTACAGTTCCGTCTGGCCGATATGGCGACGCAGATCGAGGCGGCGCGTCAGTTGGTCTGGCATGCGGCGGCGATGAAGGATGCCGGCCTGCCGTGCCTGAAAGAGGCAGCAATGGCAAAATTGCTGGCGAGTGAAATGGCCGAGAAGGTGTGTACCGATGCGATACAGGTTCACGGCGGCTATGGTTACCTCGCGGATTTTCCGGTCGAGCGCATTTATCGTGATGTGCGCGTCTGTCAGATCTACGAAGGCACCAGCGATATTCAAAAGATTTTGATAGGACGCGCACTGGCAATCTGATGTCAGACACTATGAGCATACAAATCGTCAAGCCTTGCCCCTGTGGCGGAGAAGCCCTTGAAACCTGTTGCGGCCGGTTTATTGGCGACGCAGAGTTACCGCAAACACCCGAGCAGCTCATGCGTTCACGTTACACCGCGTACGTGCTGGCTGATGAGGCCTATCTGAGAGCAACCTGGGATCCCACCACCTGCCCGACAGAAGAGCTGATCGAACCCAGCATCAAGTGGGTCGGACTCGAAGTACGCGCCGCGCAGGAAGAGGGCAACGACGGCATCGTGGAGTTCATCGCGCGCGCCAAGGTAGGCGGCCGCGCGCGTCGGCTCCATGAGACCAGCCGCTTCATTCGTCGCGACGGCCGCTGGTGGTATATCGATGGCGATGTCAAAGCCTAAGCTCACCTGAGTTTTTCAAGGAATTCCATGCCCGCCATCGACAGCCAACTCAATCCGCGCTCGGCCGAGTTTGCGGCCAATGCTGCTGCAATGCAGGCGCTGGTGGATGACCTTCGGGCCCACTGCGAGAAGCTGGCGCTCGGCGGTGGTGACGACGCTCGCAACAAGCACACAGCGCGCGGCAAGCTGCTGCCCCGCGACCGCGTGAACCAGTTGCTGGATCCGGGTACGCCCTTCCTGGAATTTTCCCAGATGGCCGCGTTCAATATGTATGACCATGCCGCGCCCTGTGCCGGCATCATTACCGGCATCGGCCGCGTCAAAGGCATCGAGTGCGTGATTGTGTGCAATGACGCAACCGTCAAGGGTGGCACCTATTACCCGGTCACGGTGAAGAAGCATTTGCGTGCGCAAGAGATCGCGCAGCAGAATAATCTGCCTTGCATCTATCTGGTCGACTCTGGCGGTGCGAACCTGCCGAATCAGGATGAGGTGTTCCCCGATCGCGATCATTTTGGGCGCATCTTCTTTAATCAGGCGAACATGTCCGCGCAGGGCATTCCGCAGATCGCCGTGGTCATGGGTTCCTGCACCGCGGGTGGCGCCTATGTGCCAGCGATGAGCGATGAATCCATCATCGTAAAAAATCAGGGAACGATTTTTCTTGGCGGCCCCCCGCTGGTGAAGGCGGCAACAGGCGAGGTGGTGAGTGCCGAAGATCTGGGCGGAGGCGATGTGCACACCCGTCTCTCCGGAGTCGCTGATCATCTCGCGCAGGACGATTTGCATGCGCTGTCGCTGGCGCGCACGCTGATCGGCAATCTCAATCGCACCAAGCCTGAGCCTTTGCTGCTGCGCGAGCCTGTGCCGCCGCGCTATGACCCGAGCGAGCTGTATGGCGTGATCCCTACCGATACGCGCAAGCCCTTCGATGTGCGCGAAGTCATCGCACGCATCGTGGATGGCAGCGAGCTGGATGAGTTCAAGCCGCGGTTTGGCCCCACGCTGGTCTGCGGCTTTGCACATCTTCACGGTATGCCAGTCGGGATCATCGCGAACAATGGCATTCTGTTTTCCGAATCGGCGCTCAAGGGTGCGCATTTCATCGAGCTGTGCTGTCAGCGCAAGATACCACTCGTCTTTTTGCAGAACATCACCGGCTTCATGGTGGGGCGCAAGTATGAGAACGAAGGCATTGCCCGCCATGGTGCGAAGATGGTGACGGCAGTCGCGACAGCCGCAGTACCGAAATTCACGGTCATCATTGGTGGCAGCTTTGGCGCTGGCAATTACGGCATGTGCGGCCGTGCCTATTCGCCGCGCATGTTGTGGATGTGGCCGAATGCCCGCATCTCGGTGATGGGCGGTGAGCAGGCTGCTAGCGTGTTGGCCACCGTACGTCGAGATGGTATCGACGCCAAAGGTGGCCGCTGGAGTGCCGATGAAGAAGAAGCCTTCAAGCGCCCGATCCGCGATCAGTATGAGGTGCAGGGCCACCCGTATTACGCGAGCGCACGGCTGTGGGACGATGGCATCATCGATCCGGCAGATACGCGTACGGTGCTTGCGCTTGGCTTGTCCGCATCGCTGAATGCGCCGATTCCCGAGACGCGCTTTGGCGTGTTCCGGATGTAAAGCATCGAGTCCCACACCATGACGACGAGCAGCAGCACGATCAGCGATTCGGATTGGGTCGCGCGCAGCCTTGCCAGCGTCTGGCATCCGTGCACGCAGATGCAGCATCACGAAAGCTTGCCGCTGGTCGCTATCAGTCAGGGCAAAGGTGCCTGGCTGATGGATCACGAGGGGCGGCGCTATCTGGATGCGGTCAGCTCATGGTGGGTGAATCTTTTTGGTCATGCGAATCCGCGCATCAATGCGGCGCTGAAAGATCAGCTTGACCGTCTTGAGCATGCCATGCTCGCTGGCTTTACCCATGAACCCGTGGTGCAGCTGTCCGAGCGATTGTCAGCGCTCACGGGCCATCATCTCGGGCATTGCTTTTATGCGTCCGATGGCGCGTCGGCGGTTGAGATCGCGCTGAAGATGAGCTTTCATTACTGGCGCAATACCGGCCACGCCGAGAAACAGGAATTCGTTTGCCTCGAGGGCAGCTATCACGGCGAGACGGTAGGTGCGCTCGGTGTCACGGATGTGCCTGTATTCACCGAGGCGTACGGCGGGATGTTCCGCCGCGCGCACGTGGTGATGAGTCCGGATGCGCGCAAGGCAATCGATGGCGAAACGGGTAGTGAGGTGGCAGCGCGCGCGATCGCCGCGATGCGCCTGCTGCTGGAGCGCCGTGCGGATCGTATTGCGGCCGTGATCGTCGAGCCGCTGGTGCAGTGCGCGGTAGGTATGGCGATGCATGACCCAGAATATTTACGGCAATTACGCAGGCTGTGTGATGAATTCGGCGTGCATCTGGTAGCCGATGAAATCGCCGTCGGATGTGGCCGCACCGGTAGTTTTTTTGCGTGCGAGCAGGCGAGCATCTGGCCGGATTTTCTGTGTCTGTCCAAGGGCATCAGTGGGGGCTATTTGCCGTTGTCACTGGTGATGACGACCGATGCTGTTTATCAGGCGTTTTACCATCCAGATATCGCGCGCGGCTTTTTGCATTCGCATTCGTACACGGGTAATCCACTCGCCTGCCGCGCAGCGCTGGCAACGCTGGAAATGTTTGAAGAAGACGATGTGATTGCCTCCAATCGTCAGCGTTCCCGGTGGCTGGGCGACGCTTTGGCGACAGTCGCTGCGCATCCGACGGTACGGCATCCGAGGCAAACCGGAATGATTGTCGCTTTCGATGTCGAACCGCTTGTGCGAGAAGCGTTTGCCCGGCGGGTTTTTACGGCGGCGCTGGAGCAGGAGTTGTTGCTGAGGCCAATTGGTACGACGGTGTACTGGATGCCACCGTATGTGCTGACCGAGGCAGAGATTGCGGGGCTCGGGGAGCGGACATTGAGGGTGTTGGAGAACGTGGCGTGAAGTCCAATGAGTCCAATGAGTCCGATGAGCCGAATGAGCCGAATGAGCCGAATGGCGCCTGAACTGTCATTCCGGCGCAGGCCGGAATCCATCGTTGTCAACGCAAGCAGTATGTTAGGGGGCTGGCAGTTGGCGATCATGGATCCCGGCCTGCGCTGATATGACGAGTTAAATTGTCGCTGACGACTATAAATCAATCGTCATCAGAATTCCGAGAAAACAAAACGTAACCTGACCGCAGGCACCGGAGTGAGACCATGTTCAACAAGATACTGATCGCGAATCGCGGCGAGATCGCCTGCCGGGTGGCGACGACCGCGCGTCGGCTGGGCATTCGCACGGTAGCCGTGTACTCGGAAGCGGACGCGGGCGCGCGGCATGTGGCCCTCTGCGACGAAGCAATCGCAATCGGTGGTGCGGCAGCGGCGGACAGTTATCTGAGCGCAGACCGTCTCATCGCGGCCGCGCAAGCGACCGGCGCGCAGGCGATTCATCCGGGCTATGGCTTCTTGTCCGAGAACGCAGCGTTCGCAGACGCCTGTGCGACAGCCGGGCTGGTGTTCATCGGTCCGCCAGCATCAGCGATTCGTGCGATGGGCTCGAAGTCAGCGGCGAAGGCGCTGATGGAAAAGGCGGGCGTGCCGCTGGTGCCCGGCTATCACGGCGAGAATCAGGATGCGGTCTTTCTTCAGCAGCAGGCAGAGAAGATCGCTTATCCGGTGCTGCTGAAGGCGAGCGCAGGCGGCGGTGGCAAGGGTATGCGTATTGT
>JBEGNF010000076.1:0-10241 GCA_041182625.1 Pseudomonadota bacterium
TGGGCGGAGTGACCGGCGAGACCGGCACGGCCGGTGCGGCCGACTGCACGGGTGCTGGGGCCGTGTGCGAGTGCTGGTTGGAGGCGCATCCTGCCAGAGCTATCACACTTGCCAATAAAGTAATACAAATCCCGCTTGCGATTTTTCTGGACATCGGTAGTCTCCCGAAAACCGGTTTATTGAATTTATTAAGTAACGCGTCTTCCCCGAAAAAGCCCGCAAACTATATCAGCAATTCAATAAAAAAATTCCGAAATGGAATTTACATTATTTATTTGGTAATAATATTTTGAGTAGATAATCAGAGATACCGAGGCGACGGATTAACATCGCATCTGACTGCGCAAACGAGGAGATTGAATTGAGTCTGGAGAGAACCGCCAAAGCCCTGAATGCTAGCCTGAGGGCCTTGTCCAAGCCGGCGAATGAGATGAGCTCGCAAGAGATCGCGATGCTGCTGCTGATGGCCTCCAAATCCCTGACGGAATACATCAGCTTCTCCAACTCGCTGGTGGATATCACCACCGACGCTTACATCGAGAGTAAGGAAATTCTGGCGATGACCGAGGTATTCAATGAGCTGATCCTCTACCTGTCCCGCGCGCGCACCTACGCGCCCCTGTCAGAGAATTCGCTGATCGAGACGCGCACGCTGAATGAATTGAGGGATTTGCTGGTGACGCTCAAGCAGGAGGTGGATCAGCAACAGACCGTCTGATTGCCGGGCGATCTGAACAGAATACGCCTAGCGCCAGTCTGCCCGGTCATACTGAATGAAGCGGCCATCTTCCCACAGCCCCTCCAGCGGCACACGATCCTGAGCAAAACTGAACGTGCCTCGGCCGTGATAACGGCCATTCACAAACTCACCTTCGTATTTTTCACCGGTAGGGTACGCCATCGTTCCTTTGCCAGTAATCTGGTCGCGGGTGAAGTCGCCGCTGTAGACGCGACCATCGGCAAATTCATACGTGCCTTGGCCATGGAAATGATTGTTTGCAAAACTGCCCTCGTAGCGTTCACCACTGCGGAAGCTGTAGGTACCCTGCCCCTGCCGTGCGCCTTGCGCAAACTCGCCCTCATAGCGATCGCCATTTCGGTATAGCCAGACACCTTTGCCGGTGATCTTGTCCTTCGTATACTCACCCACATATTTTTCGCCGGTGGCGAAACGATACTCACCCTGTCCGTGCTTGGCACTGTCGTTGAACTCACCCACGTAGACATCGCCGTTACGGTAAGCATGGGTACCGTGACCGGTGATCCTGCCCTGAGTGAATTCGCCGCGGTATTTCTCTCCATTGGCGAAGCTCAGCGCGCCCTGACCATTCTTCACATCGTCAAAAAACTGGCCTTCGTAACGACTACCGCTCGGGAAGGAGTACACGCCCTCGCCATGCTTCAGACCATTCCTCACATCGCCAACATAGTTGTCGGGCATTTTTGGCGCGGGCGGCGGCGGCGGTGGCGAAGCGCAGGCTGAGAGAACCAGGGCTGCAGCGGTCAGGATTGCATGGGTCGTTTTCATCATTCGGTTCGGCTCGTTTGTTAACGAGTCAATAATAATAATTAACCAATTGATGATAAACAGAATAACTCGTGAACTTTAATTTTTCAGGTGTAAATTTCCAAGTAGGTAACTGTGCTAGTATCTGGCCGCGTTATTTGAGCTGATTCAGTATTGGTTCACTCAAATTTTTTTCGATTTTGATGCCAGATCCGAGACAAAGCATAAATAAAATGAAAACGATGAAAATGACCAAAACGCTTTTCACCGTTGGCTGCTTCCTGCCGGCGCTTGCCCTTGCCAATGACGTGCGGGGAAATGGATTGAGCTATGACTACGTGGGTATCGGCTATGCGCAAGTTCGCCAGACGACTACCCTGCGCGGCAGCCTGATGGGTGTGACGATCGAAGGCAGCAAGCTGGTGCATGAAAACTTTTTTGTGCAGGGCGCCTACCTCGACACCTCGGCAGAGAAATGGACATTCCGTGGTAACGAATTCAACACTGACTGGGATTACAAACACACGCAAATCAGCGTCGGCTATCGCCAGGCGCTTAAGACGGACACGGACCTGATCGCGACAGTGGGTGTCGTCAACGGAAAATCACGGATCGAACAAGTGACCAACACCAGCGACCGGATATTTCCCGTCACCGTTGGAGTGAAATCGCGCTTGACCGAGACGCTGCAAGGCAGCGCGGAGGGCTTGGTCGTGGAAGGAAATTTCGGCTACCTACTGAACCTTCAGTACAAGATCAGCGATATCTACGCGCTCGGCGGCTACCTCAGGCATGACAAGAATAGCGATCTGTATGCGCTGACCGTGAGATTACTGTTCTGACCGGTCTTACTTCAGCTTCCGCTCGCACTCCATTCTCACCTGCTCGCGCGCCTTGATATAGGCGCCGCGATCGCCGCCATCGGCGGGCAGCTTTCTCTCCAATCCCTGCTTCATGCAGGCTTCCATCGGATCGACTGAGCAAGCGCAGAGAATGAGCGCGAGCACAACAGCCCCCAATCGATTCATCATCACCTCCCCGCTGCGGATACGCATCGCTCAAGCGGCAGCCAGACGCCCCCGATGCACCATCTGATAGAGCATCGGCAAGACCAGCAAAGTCAGTACCGTCGATGAGAGTATGCCGCCGATGACCACCGTGGCCAGCGGTCGCTGCACCTCCGCGCCGGTGCCAGTGGCAATCGCCATCGGCAAGAAACCCAGCGACGCGACCAGCGCCGTCATCAGCACAGGACGCAAACGCGTCATCGTGCCCTCGCGAATCGCATCGTCGAGCGACAGCCGCTGCTCCTCCAGGCTACGAATGAAAGAGATCAGCACCAGCCCGTTGAGCACGGCAACCCCCGAGAGGGCGATAAAACCCACCGAGGCCGAAATGGAAAACGGAATGTCACGCAACCAGAGCGCCAGCACCCCGCCCGTCAGCGCAAACGGAATGCCGGTGAACACTAGCATCCCATCGCGAATATTGCCGAACATTGCAAACAGCAGCACAAACACCATGAACAAGGCCACAGGCACGACCAGCTTCAGGCGCTCGGTGGCCGATTGCAAGTTCTCGAACGCGCCACCCCAGAGTGTCCAGTAACCGGTAGGCAGCTGAACCTTCTGCAAGGCCTGTTCGGCCTCGCCGACGAAGGAACCGATATCCCGGCCGCGTACATTGGAAGTGACGACGACACGCCGCTTCCCATTCTCGCGGCTGATCTGGTTTGGTCCGGGCGCCAGTTCCAGTGTCGCGATCTCGGACAGCTGTATGAAGCCGCGACGGTTCTGGCTGTCCGCCACGGGTAAGGTGACGGGCAAACGCTTGATCGCTTCAAGATCGGTGCGCAAACTCTCGGGCAGGCGCACGATGATCTCAAACCGACGATCACCCTCGAACAGCGTACCAGCGGTTGCACCACCGACCGCTGCGGCCACCACGTCCTGAACTTCGGTCACATTAAGCCCGTAGCGCGCGGCCTTCTGCCGATCAACCCGCACGGTCAGCACGGGCAGCCCGGTGGTCTGTTCAACCTTCACCTCAGACGAGCCCGGTACCTGTCGCAGTACCGCCGCCGCATCTTCGGCCAGCCGGTGAAGCGTATCCATGTCATCGCCAAAGATCTTGACTGCGACATCGCTACGCACACCCGAGATCAGCTCATTGAAGCGTAGCTGAATCGGCTGGGAGAAATCATAGTTATTGCCTGGAATCTTCCACACCGTTGCGCTGATTTCTTGCAGCAGCTGATCGCGGCTCTTTGATGGGTTCGGCCATTGCTCAACGGGCTTGAGCATGATGTAGCCATCCGACAGGCTGGGTGGCATTGGATCGGTGGCAATCTCTGCCGTACCAATACGGGTGAACACGCGCTCGATCTCGGGGAATTTCTGTTTCAGTGTGCGCTCGATATGCTTTTGCATCTCGACCGCCTGTGACAGACTCACGCCCGGCGCGCGTATGGTCTGAAATGCGAGATCGCCCTCATTCAGGTTGGGCACGAACTCGCTGCCCATGCGCGTCATCAGCAAGATGCTGAGTACCACCGACACCGCGGAGAAGCTCAGCACAACAGGTTTTGCTGTCATGGCCTTGTCATAGATCGGGCCGTACCAGCGGCGCGCAGCGGCCATCAGGAAGTTCTCTTTCTCTTGCACGCGACCCGTGACAAACATGGCCACGGCAGCGGGCACGAAGGTCACCGACAAAATGATCGCTCCGATCAGTGCGGCGACAACGGTGAAGGCCATGGGATGGAACATCTTGCCCTCGACACCAGACAAGGCAAAGATCGGCAGGTAGACCACCATAATGATGAACTGACCGAACAGCAGCGGGCGGCGTGACTCCTGCGCCGCCTCGAACACCTCGGCGAATCGCTCCTCACGCGTCAGCGGCCTGCCTAGCTTCTGCTGCGCATGCGCCAGCCGTCGTATGCAATTCTCCACGATCACCACCGCGCCATCGACAATGATGCCAAAGTCCAGCGCACCCAGACTCATCAGGTTTGCACTGACCTGATACTGGACCATCCCAGTGAAGGTAAACAGCATCGACAGTGGGATTACCGCCGCCGTGATGATCGCCGCGCGCAGATTACCCAGAAAAACAAAGAGGACGACGATCACCAGAATCGCGCCCTCGATCAGGTTATTGCGTACCGTGCGTATCGCTTTGTCGACCAAGTTGGTGCGGTCATACACGGTGATGACATGCACGCCCTTGGGCAGGTTGCGATTGATCTCGGCCATCTTGCGGTCGACCGCCTGCGACACCACGCGGCTGTTCTGCCCCATGAGCATGAACACGGTCCCGAGCACCACTTCGCGGCCATCTTCAGTGGCCGCACCGGTGCGCAGCTCGCGCCCAATGGCAACCTCACCCACATCGCGCACCCGCACCGGCACGCCATTGACGTTCTTGATCACGACATCGCGCAGATCGTCCAGCGTGCGCAGCTGACCGGGAGCACGCACCAGATATTGTTCACCGCGTTTTTCGATATAGCCCGCACCTGTGTTGTGATTGTTGCGATCGACAGCAGTAACCAGATCGGATAGCGAGACACCGAGCGAGGCGAGCCGCTCGGGATTCGGCAAGATGTGATACTCCTTGACGAAACCACCGATGGAATTGATCTCGGTGACACCGGGCACATTACGCAATTGTGGCTTGATCACCCAGTCTTGTATCTCGCGCAGCTCCGTATCGGTGTAGCTGCTGCCATCTGGCTTGCGTGCCTCTTTGTCGGCTTCCACAGTCCACAGATAGATCTCGCCCAGGCCCGTCGCGATCGGTCCCATCTCCGGCGTCAGCCCAGGCGGCAGCTTGTCGCGCGCCTGAGAGATACGCTCATTGACCAGCTGGCGCGCGAAAAAAATATCGGTGCCTTCTTCAAAGATCACCGTCACCTGCGAGAGGCCATAGCGCGAGAGCGAGCGCGTCTGCTGCAAGTTGGGCAAACCCGCCATCACAGTTTCGATTGGAAAGGTCACGCGCTGCTCGGCCTCCAGCGGCGAATAGCCGGGTGCCTGCGTATTGATCTGTACCTGCACATTCGTGATGTCGGGCACGGCATCGATGGGCAGGCGCTGGTAGCTGTAGATCCCCGCCATCGCCACGCCCACGGCACCGAGCAAGATCAGCAGCCGCTGCGCGATGGAAAAGCGTATCAGTCTCTCGAACATGATCAGTTCGCCTCGCTCAGTAGCCGTCTTCGGAAGCGAGCTTGGACAGCTCGGACTTCAGGATGTAACTGCCCTTGCCGGCATAACGAGTGCCGGGCGGCAGGCCCTCGGTCACTTCAATGCTCCGACCGTCAGTGATGCCGAGCTTCACCGCGCGCGGAACGAAGCTGTTCTCATTGCGAATGAAGACGACAGGCTGCGTTCCCAGCGTTTGAATAGCCTCGCTATCGACAGCGACGGGGACCTGCACATCGGAAGCGTTCACCTCCACGGTCACAAACAGCCCAGGACGCCACGCACCTTTGGGATTCGCAAGCAGGATGCGCGCCTTGGCCATGCGCGTTTGCTCGCCCACCAGCGCTCCGACAAAGGCCACCGATCCGGTTGCCTTGGCCTCGAACGCCGTTGCGCGTACGGTCAGCTGACCTCCGACGCGTACATAGGGCAAATCCTTGGCCGGTATGTGCACCTCAGCCCAGACGGTCGAGAGATCCGAGATAGTGAAGATCGGCGCATCCTCTTTGACGGATTCGCCGATGCTCAGATTACGCTCGACCACCAGACCGTCATAGGGCGCGCGCAGCTCGAAACGATTCAGTCCGCGCTCGCCCGTGTTTGCCCCTACTGCGGCGAGTTTCTGCCGTGCGTTCTCCAGTTCGAGCTCCGCCTCTTGTACCGAATGCTGCGCCTGAAGATAGTCTTGCTCTGCACTGATCTTTTGTTCCCACAGACGCTTCTCGCGTGTGAAAATCGACTGCGCATGTTCCAGTCTGCGCTCTGCCGCTCTCAGCGCCGAGCGCTGCTCGGAGATCATCTGGCTGGAAAGCACGGCGAGCAATTGACCTTTCTTCACGATCTGCCCTGTGGACACGAGCACGGACTCTGCTACACCTGGCACGCGGGGCACGACATGCACGGTGCGGTCGTCATTGAGCTGGATCTCGCCAGGGAATTGCAGCACCGTCGCAATACGCGCCGGGCCGGCGGCACCCATTTCTATCGCTGCCGCCTTGATCTGCTCATCGTCCATGACTACTTTAGGCTGCTCGCGCTGCGCCGGCTCGGCCGATTTCTGTGCGCCACCAGGGCCGTCATCATCGAAGGGATTGTTGTCGGAACCCTTGTCCGACAGCAGTATCAGCGCTGCCAACAGCGCACCCACCACGATAATCACCACGATGGCCAGCCACTGACCCTTGCTTATGCCCTTGCTGATGCCCTTGCCGCTTCCGAGTCCCGGATCATTGAATGTCATGTTTATTCTCTCGATGATGAAGTCGCAGGGTCGGCACTGGCCTGTCCCAACAGACTTTCTAGTTCCGTCTGTGCACGATGAAATGCCGCCAACGCCGACAGGTACTGCGATTTGGCACTGAAATAGGTACGCTGCGCATCGAGCACCTCAAGGAAGCTGAACTTCCCGTTTTCAAAGCCGATGGTCGCCGCTTCATACGCAGACTGGGCACCAGGCACCAGATCCCGGCGCAGTAGCTCCACCTCGTCGCGCCGCGCACTGACACGCTCGAGTGCTTGCAGCGCTTCGCTGGAGAGGCTGACGCGCACGGCGCGCAATTCCTCGCGAGCCTTGTCCTCGCGACGCAGCGCCTCGAGCAGATTGCCCTGATTACGATTAAACAGTGGCAGCGGTACTTTGACGCCGAGCAGCACCTGATCACCACTGAGGGTCTCCTGCCGTTTCATGCCGACGCTGACACTGAAGTCCGGCACCGCGCGTCTCTGCTCAAGGCCCACCAGCGAGCGCCGGCGCTCCAGCTCACGCTGTGCACGCTCGAGCAAGGGGGACACTGCCAATCGCCGCTGCACCGCGTCGAGATCGGGCGAGGCCATCAGCCGGTCCAGTTCACCAGACACCTCGACAAAACGTGGCTCCGGATTACCCCACAGCCCGGACAGACGATGCCGCGCATTCCTCAGCTGGCTCTCGGCCTGCAGCAGCGATACACGAACGCCGGCCTCGGCAACGCGGGCGCGGGTTTCTTCGACGGGCGACACCTTGCCCGCAGTGACCCGCTTGGTGGCGATATCCGTCGCTCGCTGCGCAAGCAGTACCGTCTGCTTGGCCAGGGCTGTGAGCTCCTGCGCGGCGAGTACATCAAAGAACGCGGCGGTGACCGCCGCACGCAAACGCAGCTGAGTACTGCCAAGGTCCGAGAGCGCCACACTGCGGCCTCGTTGTGCTGCTTCAATGCGTGCCTCGCGCTTGCCCGCGGTTTCTACCGGGATGTCGAATTGCGCGGTACTGCTGCGCGACGCATGGCGCATGTCTTCCGCGACGTACGCAACATCGGGATTCGGCCGCAAGGAACCCTGGAGAATTTGACCCTCGGTCGCCTCGATCTCGCGACGCGCCGCTGCCACCGTGGGACTGTGCTCGAGCGCCAGTCGGATCGCTGCATCCAGTGTCAGCGATGTGGCCGGCTCCAGGTAGGGCTGATCGATGGCGGACAAGCTGACCGCCGTCTGTGCCAGCGCCGCAGACATCGGTACTGAGAAAACGCTGGCCGCCAACAACGCCGACGTCAGTGACCGCGAAGGCTTGCTGAAAAATCTGAATGGATGTGTCGGTTTGTGCATGCTGCACTCCAGTTGCCGTTTGAACTGATATGGCCAGTGCGGATAACTGCCCGCCAGGGCTCAGCGTAGGAGATGCTCACGGTGCGCGACATGATGCCGTGCAAGCCAGAAAGCGTCTGCTCAGGCCAGAGAGCTGAGCCTCAGGACCAGTTGGGGCGTTCAGGCAAATCGAGAGGTGGGGCCGCAAGGCGCAGATCAATGGCGTCGGCAGGCTCGATGAAGGCGAGTACCGCCACCGCAGCGCCAGACTGGATCATCAGCGCAGTGAGGAATCCGGCCTGACACACGCTGCAATCGGCATCGGCAAACGTGGCGCCCGACTGAACTGCTTTGGGCGACTCGTGCTTGTGCTCATGATGACCGAAGTGGGTGGCTGAGACGCCGTGCTCATGCTGGCAATAGCCCGCCGCTGCCGCCCAGGAGGTCTGCAGCGATATCAGCGAGAGCAGGAGAATGGCGACCAGTTTGCGCATAGCGTCCATTTTATCAGCCCGGCACCGCACCCGCGAGGCGCTGCCGGATGTCGCCCGCAGTCGCCACTGGGCGGCCCAAGGCCTCGATTTTTTTGCGCGCTCCGCGAACCTGATCGATGTTGCTCACAGCATGCCCGAATGGCGCGTCTTCGAGCCCCACTCGCACATGGCCGCCGCGCCCCAGTGCGGGCTCAATCAATGCGTCGATCTCGACACCGAGCCCTGCCACCATCCAGGGCGCGGATGGGCACTCTTCAGCCAGAAGAGAAAGATAAGCGTCAAGCGCCCATTCTCGCGGCGGAAAACCAAACGTGAGGTGCTGAGAGAACATCATCCGGAACACCGGTATCGGCGCGCCGGGGTACGCGCGGTGCAGTGCCGCGCCCAGCCGCATGAAGCCCGGCTCGTAGATCGCATAGGATGGCGTGATGCCGTAATTCTGCGCGAGCGATAAGCCGTGGCGAACATGGCTTTCCGGATTGGAGTAAATGAAACCCTCTTTGCCTGAGGGGATCTCTTCGTAGCGGCTGATATTGGTCGATCCCGGGTCCACGACTGACCATTCAATCAGTCCGGCACGCACCAACTTATCCACTGCGGTGTACCGCTGCGCCGGCGTGAGAGGGTTCGGCGAATCCATGTCCCCGGTGAATGGCAGCGTGCCATAGCAAATGACATCGGCCTTCGCGCGTATCCGTTCAATGATGGGCGCGTAGATATCGTAGTCATCGCGCTGCTTGCCCGTGACAGGATCGTACGCATGAAAATGAATGATGGACGCGCCCTCGTCCGCGCAGGCCAGCGCCTCATGGACGATGTCGTCTGCGGTAACGGGAATGCCCGGTTGGCGCTGCCTCGACCACGGGCCGTTCAACGCGACTTCCAACCATGCCGGTTCGGTGACTGCCATAGATACTCCTTGTTATTGTTATTTTGCCGGGAACGAGCCGGGCTAGTGGCACTCAAGAAAACGCTGCTCGCTGCCGATTATAACGAGTCTGATTGTGTGCCGACCCACCCTGCGAGGATGCCATGCGAGCCCTGCTGCTGACCTTTGCCCTGCTGATGACCCTGACGCACCTGCCTGCTCGCGCCGATGCCCACGCCGAGATTCGCAGAATGTGTGAATCCGTCGCGGCCAATGCCGAGGCCTTTGCCTATGAGCGCAAGAAGGGCTACACGAAAAACCAGATCAAGGACAACGCACGCCAGATCGCCAACCAGCGCGACCTCGACAAGCCGGCGCTGGACGCCTGGTATGCGGAGATCGACTGGTTGTTCAAATTCCCGAATCTTCGCTTCGGGCCGGTGGGTCTGAGGGACAGGCGCTTTGAGGAATGCATGAAGCAGCATGAGCCGAAGTGAAGTGTCTACAAAAAATCAAAGACACTGGATTCCGGCCTGCGCCGGAATGACCGTGTTGAGGCTGGTTGGCTTTTGATACTGGATTCCGGCCTGCGCCGGAATGACCGT
>JBEGNF010000077.1:0-11219 GCA_041182625.1 Pseudomonadota bacterium
TTTGATGGACGCACTTCTACCCACGCTCTACTTCGGTCGCACCATCATCGCGAGTCGTGCCCGCTTCTCTCCCGAGCATGCATTCGAGTTGATGGCACGGCATGGCGTAACAAACACGTTTTTGTTTCCGACTGCGCTAAAGATGATGATGAAGGCCGTGCCCGAGCCGCGCCGGCAGTACGACCTGAAGCTTCGCGCAATCATGAGCGCCGGTGAGGCAGTCGGTGACACGGTGTTCAACTGGACGCGCGAGGCGCTGGGCGTGACGGTTAATGAAATGTTCGGACAGACCGAGGCCAACTACATCGTCGGCAACAGCGCAGAGCGCTGGCCGGCGCGCCCCGGCAGCATGGGCCGTCCCTATCCGGGTCATCGGGTTGCGGTGATCGATGACGATGGCAAGCGCGTGCGTGCCGGCGGCACCGGCGAAGTCGCGCTGCACCGCAAAGATATTCATGGTCATCCTGACCCGGTGCTCTTCATCGGCTACTGGAACAATCCCGAGGCGACTGCCGCGAAATACAGCGGTGACTGGCTGCGCACCGGCGATCTCGCCGAAATCGATGCCGATGGCTATCTTTGGTATCGGGGACGTGCGGACGACATGTTCAAGGCGGCAGGCTATCGCATCGGCCCGTCGGAAATAGAAAACTGTCTGGTCAAACATCCTGCCGTGGCCAATGCGGCGGTAGTGCCAAAACCCGATGATGAGCGCGGCAATCTGGTAAAGGCCTTCGTGGTGCTTATCGAGGGCACACCGCGCGGCGAACAGGCAGATGCACAACTGATCGCCGAGCTGCAGCAGCATGTGCGTGGACTGCTGGCCCCCTACGAGTATCCGAAAGAGATCGAGTTCATCGAGGCACTGCCTATGACCACCACAGGCAAAGTGCAGCGGCGCGTGCTGAGGTTGCTGGAGGAAGAGCGCACTACCATACGCGGAAACACCAGCGTCACCAGCCGCTGATCAGTTGTTGCGGTACTCTTGTGATTTTGGGGCTTGGAGCCCACATCGCTGAGCCGCTTGCCGCGATGAGCGCTTTTGAAAGACGTTCACTGGTTCGCAAGCCAGTGCGGTCTCACACCGGATATCAAATAGTCAGACTCTCCTCCTGCGCCCTGACCGCATCTCTGCGCTGTGTTCGACACTTCCAACCGAGCCAGTGGCTTTTTGTCGTAGCTTCTTAGTCTTCTTTCAGGATGAGCGTCTCCAGAAGCGCGTTGTCTATTACTTCCGAATCGGGTTGAACGCCTTCGGGATTCCAACCAATCACGCGACCGGAGAAGGTTTTAGTCGCCGCTGCCTTGCTCTCAGCAGCGCTGTTCAACGGATGATTGGTGGAGGCCTGCTTGGATGATTGATTCAGGCGTGACGTTGACCCTGCCGTTGCGTCACTCCGAGGTCTGATTAGCCGCTTCGAGCCCAACTGTGGACCATGACCGCTGTTATCGGATGCCTGTTCATTGTTTGTTGGCTGAGAGGCCGAACCCATTTTCAGCTTGCCACTGCCGAGCAGGGGTTGAGTGTCCAGCCTTACTGTTTGCACGTTAGTTGAACTGTGTAGTTCGAGTGATTTGACTTGTATCCCTTGTTGAGGGTTAGCGGAGAGCAAATTCGTAATTTCTATTTTCTGCGGCTTCGGAATCGTAACGGGAGTTATAGGCATAGCATACTGCGGCTCAGCCAATGGTCCGATGAATTTCTGAGGAACTGGGAGCCCCCCAAGTCTTCCTGGCCGGGCTAGCGGATTTCTTGCAACTTCGGGCGACGCAAGTGGCAATTGAGATTTGATGCTCCGAAGTCCTCCGGAGTTGCTGCCTAATATGATCGACGAACTGGCTTGCTGAATATGCGTCGCCGCCGATGCGCGCTGTCGCCCTAGTTGTTTGGACAGGTAATCGGTCTTTCCCTGTGCGTTCGAACGCTGTCGTCCCGTGATCTCAGCTGCTGGCAAACTAGTCACACCGTGAGGAATGCCTTGTGGAATGACGCCCTTCATCTTTTCACCTTCTCGGATTAGTGGACTGATTTTTCGCACCGTGCTGAGCCGTGCTGATGACGGCCAGCAGGGGTATATGCCTTGTTCAATGTATACCGATTCTTGTGAGTCGGGCACACAGAAAATGCACTATGCGGAGTGACTTTTTATCCAAAGTCTGTCTGGGTTGTTTGCTGATGAGGCAAATCGCCCTGATCCAAATCCATCAATTCCAGCTCGGTAAAACCTGCGGCACGGCGCGCCTCTCGATTGAACGGGCCCTTGAGTGAGGGCGCCTTGTAGCGTCGGGCCAATTCCCGATAGGTTGACAAGGGCTCAATGCCCCGCCGCTCGCACAACCACCGATACCAGCGATTACCGATTTCCACATGCCCGATCTCGTCGCGCAAGATAATGTCGAGTATCTCGGCAGCCTTCAAGTCGCCAACCTGCGACAGTTTGTTGCGCACACCGGGGGTCGCATCGAGGCCACGTGC
This sequence comes from Pseudomonadota bacterium, assembly GCA_041182625.1. Lineage (GTDB taxonomy): Bacteria > Pseudomonadota > Gammaproteobacteria > Burkholderiales > Burkholderiaceae_D > Pernthalerella. The sequence continues at coordinate 2,477 of JBEGNF010000077.1, forward strand.
CTCCAAGGTGCGCGGTACCAAGGCCATGCGCGCCAGAACATCGCCGGCAGTTTTTTCTGCCATCTCCCACAGGCTGTTGTGCGCATTGAAGTCACCATAGGCAAAGCCCAGCGATTGCAGATGCGAGGACAGCAGCATGAAATGCAGCGACTCTTCATCGGCGACTTTGAGCCAATCGATGTAAAAGTCAGGCGGCATACCGGGATAGCGCCAGATCGCATCCAGCGCGAGATTGATTGCATTGAACTCGATGTGGGCAAGCGCATGAATCAGTGCCGCCCTGCCCTCAGTACTTGCCATCGAGCGCTGCTTGACTTCTCGCGGCGGCACCAGCACGGGCTTTGGCGGTCGTCCGGGAATGTCCTCCGTGGTCATCGCGGCGCCAGTGATCGATGCCTCGGCACGAAGCGCCACGAGCCCTTGTTGCCAGGCCTGACGCAACGCCCGGGTTCCCTCTGCCTTGTGCAGTGACTCGCGCTCGACCAGCAGCACCAGCGCTTGCCCGCGCAGTTCGGCATCTTCCGGAAGGTTTGTCTCGGGAAGCTTCATCGGATGGCAGGTAAAATGTGCGGATTGCGAAGCGCGCATTGTAATCAATCCCCATGACCATCTATCAGCTTGACGATCACATTCCCGAGATTCATCCGACCGCGTACATCGCCGACTCCGCCACCCTGATCGGCAAAGTCAGGTTGGGCGAGAGCGTCAGCATCTGGTTCGGCGCGACCATTCGGGGAGACAACGAATTGATCGACGTTGGCGACTACAGCAATATTCAGGAAGGTACGGTGCTGCATACCGACAAAGGCTATCCGCTGACGATAGGCAAAGGGGTGACTGTCGGTCATCAGGCCATGCTGCACGGCTGCACGATAGGCGATGGTTGCCTGATCGGGATCCAGGCGGTGGTGCTGAACGGCGCCAAGATTGGAAAGAACTGCCTCATCGGTGCGGGCGCCCTCATCACCGAGGGCAAAGAATTTCCCGATAATTCGCTGATCATAGGCTCACCGGCAAAAGTCGCGCGAACGCTCAGTGATGAACAACTAGAGGGTTTGCGTCGCAGCGCGCAGACCTACGCCGAGCGCGGCGCGCATTTCAAGAAGCACCTGAAACGGATAGACTGAGTTGGATACCCTGCAAAGATTCATGCTGGAACGCTCGCCCGTGCGCGGCGAGTTGGTCGAGATCGCCGACGCCTGGCGCCAGGTGCAAGCGCTGCGCGGTTACCCGCCGGCCGTCAGCACGGTACTGGGCGAAATGATGGCTGCGGCTGCGCTGCTGTCGGCCAACCTCAAATTCAACGGCTCGATCATCCTTCAGATTCATGGCGACGGTCCCGTGCAGTTGCTGGTCGTTGAATGCGATGCATCACTGCGGCTCAGAGGAACTGCCAAGCTGCAAGAGGACACAACGATTGCCGATGACGCGAGCCTCCAGCAACTGGTCAACCAACACGGTGAGGGCCGCTTCGCGATCACGCTGGATCCGGCGGACAAATTGCCCGGTCAGCAGGCGTATCAGGGCATCGTCTCGCTGGACGGCGACTCAGTCGCGACCGTCATTGAAAACTACATGATGCGCTCGGAACAGCTTGACACCCGGCTCTGGCTGGCCGCTGACGAACACATCGCGCGCGGCTTGCTCCTGCAAAAACTGCCCGATGAAGGTGGCTTAGCGCCTTCAGAGCTCAATGCAGATGACGATGCCTGGAATCGCAGCGTCACACTAGCCTCGACAGTCAGCAACAAGGAATTACTGAGCACTGACATCATGACCCTTCTGGAAAAGCTGTATTGGGAAGAGTCGGTGCGCGTGTTCGAGCCTCGCCACCCGAGCTTTCATTGCAGCTGCTCGCGCGAAAAAGTCGGCAACATGCTCAAAATGCTGGGCAAGGAAGAAGTCGATTCGGCCATCGCTGATCTGGGCGAACTGGAGATCGATTGCGACTTCTGCGGTCAGCAGTATGCTTTCGATGCGGTGGATTGCGCTCAGTTGTTTACTTCTGATGCAATTTCGGATGCGGTGCAGCTGCCGAGCGGCCGACAGCATTAAGGAATTTCCCCACCATCGCTGGGGACGACGGTGTTGCAGTACGCGTGGCGGTTGACTCGTCATCCGGACGACAGTCCGGCCCCATCTTCTCGCACTACCGGCGCCCGATGCACCACGTCACTGCCCGCTCAGTCATGATGGCCGGCTTGCGCCGGGATGACCGTGCGACGGTCTGTGCAACGGACTGTAACAAGTAGCGTTGAGAACTCAGCGACAAAATCACTTTCCGGCAGGTTTGGAAGCCGCCTCAGCCGACACTTTCTTGCTGTCGCTCTCCAGAATCTGTACAAAGACCTCGTTGTCCTTGATCAGTCCCAGCTCATAGCGGGCGCGCTCTTCGACCGCACCTGTGCCTTCCTTCAAGTCTTGCACTTCAGACGCGAGCTTCGCGTTACGGTCTTTCAGCTCTTGCTCTTTGGCGAGCGCGCTATCGAGCTGCCGCGACAAATCCCACACACGAAGCCAGCTGCCCTTGCCCAGCCACAGCGGGTACTGGATCAGTATCAGCATCACGGTGAGTACGATGAGGATCAGTCGCACTGTAGTGTCAGTAATCGTATTGGCAAACGCGGTAACGGGCCGCGAGGTCACAGCAGCCCGCATTGCTTACTTGAGATTGTAGAAGGCCTGACGACCGGGGTAGCTGGCGATATCGCCCAGATCTTCCTCGATACGCAGCAACTGGTTGTATTTCGCCATGCGATCCGAACGTGACATGGACCCCGTCTTGATCTGCAAGGCATTCATGCCCACGGCGATGTCGGCAATGGTGGAGTCCTCAGTTTCGCCGGAACGGTGCGAGATCACGGCGGTATATGCGGCGCGTTTGGCCATTTCGATCGCGGCGAAGGTCTCGGTCAGCGTGCCGATCTGGTTGATCTTGATCAAGATGGAATTGGCGATCTCTTTCTGTATGCCTTCACGCAGTATCTTGGTGTTGGTGACGAACAGATCATCGCCGACGAGCTGCACCTTCTTGCCCAGCGCCTTGGTCAGCGTGGCCCAGCCGTCCCAGTCGCCCTCATGCATGCCATCTTCGATGGAGATAATCGGGTACTTGTCACACCAGGTAGACAACAGGTTGGTGAAATCGCCAGAAGACAGCACCAGTCCTTCGCCATCGAGATGGTATTTGCCATCCTTGTAGAACTCGGATGCCGCACAATCAAGTCCCAGCGCAATCTGAGTCCCGGGCTCGTAGCCGGCCTTTTCAATGGCCTGCAAAATCAGTTGAATCGCTTCTTCATGGCTCTTCACCGACGGCGCAAAACCGCCCTCGTCACCCACCGCCGTGGTCAACCCTTTGTCGTGCAGTATCTTCTTGAGGTGATGAAAGACTTCGGCGCCGTAGCGAATCGCTTCGCGGAAGCTGGGTGCGCCGACGGGAATGATCATGAATTCCTGCAGATCGAGATTGTTGTCGGCGTGGGCACCGCCATTGATCACGTTCATCATCGGCACCGGCATCTGCATCGCGCCCGATCCCCCGAAGTAGCGGTACAGCGGCAGGCCCGCCTCTTCCGCGGCGGCCTTGGCCACCGCCATCGAGACGGCGAGCATGGCATTCGCACCCAGACGGCCTTTGTTATCGGTGCCATCCAGGTCGATCATGGTGTGATCAAGAAACGCCTGCTCGCTCGCATCGAGCCCCATCACGGCTTCGGAAATTTCCGTGTTGATGTTTTCACAGGCTCTCAGCACACCCTTGCCGAGGTAGCGCTTTGCATCGCCATCGCGCAGCTCGATCGCCTCGCGCGAGCCGGTCGATGCGCCCGAGGGTACGGCTGCGCGCCCCCTCACGCCGGACTCCAGCAGCACGTCGCACTCGACGGTGGGGTTACCGCGGGAGTCGATAATCTCGCGGCCAATGATGTCAACGATTGCACTCATTCATTTCTCCAGAACAGATTGTTTTTGTTTGGCATCCCCGCCGCCGATGATGCGCGGCAGGGCTGAAAAAAATTCTTCAGAAATCGTTTTCAAGGAACGGAGTTTTCTTTACTACGCGATCCAGCGCTGCGAGACTGGTCAGCAGCTCGCGCATGCGATTGAGCGGCACCGCATTCGGCCCGTCGGACTTCGCATGGGCCGGATCTGGATGCGTCTCCATGAATAAACCAGAGATACCCACTGCCACCGCTGCACGCGCCAGCACCGGCACAAATTCACGCTGACCGCCCGACGAGGTGCCCTGACCACCCGGTAACTGTACCGAGTGCGTGGCATCGAACACCACCGGGCACCCTGTGTCGCGCATGATTGCCAGCGAGCGCATGTCGGAGACAAGATTGTTGTAGCCGAAGGAAACACCACGCTCGCAGGCCATGAATACGTCGGTCGGCAAGCCTGCTTCGCGCGCTGCATCGCGCGCCTTGTCGATCACATACTTCATGTCACCTGGCGCGAGGAATTGGCCTTTCTTGATATTGACCGGCTTGCCGGATTGCGCGCACGCACGGATAAAATCTGTCTGCCGACACAGGAAGGCCGGCGTCTGCAACACATCCACCACTGCCGCAACGGGTTGGATTTCATCGATCTCGTGAATGTCGGTCAGCACCGGCACGCCGACCTTTTGCTTCACGGTGGCTAGTATCTGCAAACCTTTTTCCATGCCCAGACCGCGAAAGGACGAACCTGAGGAACGATTGGCCTTGTCGAACGAAGATTTATAAATGAAAGGCATGCCAAGTGCGGAGGTAATTTCTTTGAGCTGCGCTGCGGTATCGAGCGCCATCTGCTCGGACTCGATCACACAGGGACCGGCGATCAGAAAAAACGGCTGATCGAGCCCGACATCAAATCCGCACAGTTTCATGCAGCCTTCCTCTGCCCGGCGGCTTCCTTGTGCGCCAGCGCGGCCTTGATGAACGAGATAAACAGCGGATGACCATCGCGGGGCGTGGACTTGAACTCGGGGTGATACTGGACGCCCATGTACCAAGGGTGCGCATGCTCGCCACTACGGGGCAGCTCCATGATCTCGCACAGCGCCTCGTGCGGCGTGCGAGCAGACACGACGAGCCCGGCTTTCTCAACGCGATCGAGATAATGATTATTGGCTTCGTAGCGGTGACGGTGACGCTCGGTGACCTCGGCGCCGTAGATGTCTGCCGCAAGCGTACCCGGCTTCACCGCACAGGTCTGCGCGCCGAGCCGCATCGTGCCGCCCAGATCGGAATTCGCATCGCGTCGCTCGATCACGCCATCATGGTTCTGCCACTCCGTGATCAGCGCCACCACAGGGTTTTCGGTGCTCGGATCGAATTCGGTCGAATTGGCGTTCTTGAGACCGGCCACGTTCCGCGCATACTCGATCAGTGCCACTTGCATGCCGAGGCATATGCCCAGATACGGGACCTTGCCTTCACGCGCATAGCGCGCCGCAGCGATCTTTCCTTCCACACCTCGCTTGCCGAAACCGCCCGGCACCAGGATGGCGTCAAACTTCGACAAGCTGCCAGCGCCTTTGGCCTCGATGTCTTCCGAGTCCACGTATTCGATGTTCACCCGCGATTCGGTATGAATGCCGGCGTGACGAAGCGCCTCAGTCAGGGATTTGTAGGATTCGGTCAGATCGACGTACTTGCCGACCATCGCAATATTGACTTCATGTTTGGGATGCTGGAGCGAATCGACCAGACGGCTCCACATCGACAGATCGGCTGGGCGGGCCTCGATCTGCAGCTTCTCGCAGATGATGCGATCAAGCCCTTGGTCATGCAGCATCTGCGGTATCTTGTAGATGGTGTCAGCATCCCACACCGAGATCACCGCCTCTTCCTGCACATTCGAGAACAACGAAATCTTCGCGCGCTCGTCATCCGGAATGGGACGGTCGGCGCGGCACAGCAGTGCATCTGGTGAAATACCGATCTCGCGCAGCTTTTGCACGCTGTGCTGGGTTGGCTTGGTCTTGAGTTCGCCTGCGGATACCAGATACGGCACCAAGGTCAGATGAACAAAGGCAGCGCTATTGCGACCCGAGCGCAATGACATCTGTCTTGCCGCCTCAAGGAAAGGCAAGGACTCGATGTCGCCGACGGTGCCACCGATCTCGACGATCGCCACGTCAAACCCTTCGGCACCGCGATGAATGAATTCCTGAATCTCGTTGGTGATATGAGGAATCACCTGCACGGTCTTGCCCAGATACTCGCCGCGACGTTCTTTGCGGATCACGGATTCATAGATCTGTCCGGTGGTGAAGTTGTTGACTTTCTTCATGCGCGCGCTGATGAAGCGCTCATAATGGCCGAGATCGAGATCGGTTTCAGCGCCGTCGTCAGTGACAAACACTTCGCCGTGCTGGAACGGGCTCATCGTTCCGGGGTCGACGTTGATATAGGGGTCCAGCTTGAGGAGAGTGACTTTGAGGCCGCGCGACTCAAGGATCGCGGCGAGAGACGCTGCAGCAATCCCTTTGCCGAGGGAAGACACGACGCCGCCAGTGACAAATACAAACTTGGTCATTGCAGGATATGCCGAAAGGCACTAGCGTGAAATTCGAATTATACCGCAAAGAATCGCACACTCTCGACGAGTTTTCAGCGGGTGAATGCGATGGACAGTCGCAGAAAATCCTGCTGTCCCAGCGACTCACTCAGACCTTTGATTTCATTGCTGCGCCTGATGACCGAAATGCGCAGTGCCCACTGCGGCGATTGCCATTGCATGCCGAGCTCCGCCTCGCCAGTCAGGCGTTTTGGACTGACCGTGCGAGCCTCGGTACCGGTGAGCCAGCCGCCCTGCAAGGTAGCGTCGTGGGCAACCGCTCGCGCGGCCAGACGAAAAAAACCGTAGACGCCGCTGCCTTGCAGATCGCCGCGCAATTGGCCGGCGCGCAGCGTCGCCTCGGCGCTCACATCCGTAAAAATATTACCTAATCGGGCAGCCACTCCCGGCCGCAGATCCATCTGCGACCCCAGCGACCGATACGGACCTCGCGCGCCCACCATCACGACGGCGCCCGCCTCGGTGCCGATCTGCGTGCTCCATGCCGCTGGTCGCGGCTGGTGCATTGCGCGGTGCAGGCTCTCCTGCGACCACTCGCCGCCGGCGCAGGGGCCGAGACAACCGATATCCAGCCCGTAAGCAATCTCGCTGCCATCGCTCGCCTCGCGACGGTAAGTGAGCCCGGCATACAGCCAGCCGGCGTAAGGAGCGGCCAATTCCGCCGGCAGGCGCCGTATGCTCGATGCGGTGTACAACTGCTGTCCCATGCGCCAACCCATCGACTCCCAGCCATCGTCGCTGGGCAGACGGTAGTTTCGCGACAGCCGAAGCCCGCTCGTGTAAAAACGATCCGAACCCGTAAGCAGCAGCGTGTCGTTGTCGACGTCCACCACCGTGCTCGCCCGGCCGCGCTCGAAAAACGTCTGCATATCCTCGCCGGCCCAGGCAAAGGCAGGCAACGGCAGCAGCATGGCCATTGCCATCAGCCACCCACCGATGAATTGTCTTCTCATCCACGCCTCGTCTCAGACGGTGGATGCTGGCATGTTGCCGGACGCTGGCCTTGAATATTTCGCAAGTCATGATCAATCGCTACCAGACGGTTGGACACATGACTCGGTGAACCAGTAACGCGCGCGCTCGCAGCGGTAACGCTGTATGCGCAGCGTTTCATCAACCTCAATGCGCACAGCACCGGATTGATCCGTACGCAGTGGGAGGATGTCGCGCGCCTGATAGCGATCCATCACCTCGCCCTTGGGATGACGGTAACGGTTGCGATAACCGACCTGAAAAATCGCCACGGACGGACGCACTGCATCGAGAAACTCTGCGGTCGATGAGGTACCGCTGCCATGGTGCGGCGCCAACAGCACATCGGCGTGCAAGGCCGAACGTGCCCTCTCTAGCAGCGCCCTTTCCTGCGGCGCTTCGATATCGCCAGTCAGCAGCACGGCCCGCTCTCGGTAGCTGATTTTCAGCGTGCAGCTCAGCGCATTGGGGCGCACCGCAAATCGTTTGCGGTCGTTCAAGGTATCCGCCGTCGGATGCAGCACCTCGAAGCGCACACCATCCCATTCCCAGCTTTGTCCGGTGCGGCAGGCCACATGCGGCGGCGATCCGGCCAGCAACGGGTGGGCTGCTGACAAAGAAGAACTCAGCCAGCCAACGCGCACGCCCTCCCAGAGCGAGCGTGCACCGCCGGAATGATCCTGATCACTGTGCGAGATCATCAGCGCATCCAACGAATGAATGCCGCGCGCTCGCAGATACGGCAACAACACACGGCTGCCGCCGTCAGACTCGGCAGAAAACGCCGGACCGCTGTCGTATAGCAAGCGGTGATTCGGTGTCTCCACCAGCAGCGCGTTGCCCTGCCCGATATCGAAGGCCGTCACCCAGAAACCCCGCGACGGCGCCTCCGGTTGCGCCAGCAGTAGTGGTAGCGGAGCGAGCAATCCCGTCCAGCGCAGCGGCCAGCCCCTGGGGCCTAGTGCCCACAGTACGCCAACGGTCGCCAGCGCAAACACGCCCCAGCCAGGCTGAGGCGCCTGCCACAGCGCCCAATCGGCAGCGGCCAGCCAGCGCAGCCAGTCGGCGAGCCAGGCCAACAGCGCATGAGCCGTGCTCAAGAGAAAGCCCGCACAGGGCGCTGGCATCACACTGCCCAGCAGCGACAAAGGTGTTACCGCAAAGCTCACCAGTGGAATAGCGACGGCGTTGGCCAAGGGAC
>JBEGNF010000078.1:0-14992 GCA_041182625.1 Pseudomonadota bacterium
TGTCGCTCACGGGCGACTGCCGCCCCTTCAGCGACCAGGCCGACGGCACGATGCTCGGCGAGGGCGTCGCGATGCTCGCGCTGCGCCGCCTCGAGGATGCGGAACGCGACGGCCACAAAGGCATGGTGATCGGCGACAAAGGTGACAAGCTCAAACGCATCGGCACCGAGGCGCGGCAAGAGCTGGAAAAGCTCTGGGACTGCAAGGTGTTTCTGGAGCTGTGGGTCAAGGTCAAATCCGGCTGGGCTGACAACGAAGCCGGTTTGCGCGCCTACGGTTACGAATAATTTGCCCAGGCTGCCGCGATGAACGCTACTGCCACACTGGATGCCAAGACCGAGCCCGCTGCCGACGATCGTCGCTCTGCTGGCAAGCCGATGCGCGCGCGTCCCGCCGAGCGCGAGCATCGCATCGTCAATCAGCCCGCGTTCGTATTGCACAGTTATCCTTACAAAGAAACCAGCCTGATCGTTGAAGTCTTTTCACGTGATTTTGGGCGTGTGCCGCTGATCGCCAAAGGCGCGAAGCGACCGCACTCACAGTTGCGTGGCGTGCTGCAGACCTTCCAGCCTTTGCAGCTCGGGTGGACAGGTAAATCTGAGGTGAGAACGCTGACGACAGCCGAGTGGATCGGCGGGCTGCTGCCGCTGGAGCGGTCGGCGCTGCTGTGCGGCTTTTATCTGAATGAGCTGATGGTCAAGCTACTCGCGCGTGATGATCCGCATCCAGCGCTGTTCGATCATTACGTGTCGGCGCTGAACCAGCTCGCCCATGACGAGCCGGCGGCGATCGTGCTGCGCCAGTACGAACTCGCATTGTTGAAAGAAACCGGCGTCGCCGCCTCGCTGGCCAAGGTCGCCTCATCGGGAGAAGTGGTCGAACCCGATCTGCTCTACGTGGTTGATCCTGAGCGTGGGCCTCGCGAGGCTTTGGCCAGCGATACCATGCCCGTCGTGAGTGGGAGAACCTTGATCGACATGGAAGCGGGCAATTACGCAGATGCCACCACCCAGCAGCAGAGCAAGTTCCTGATGCGCTATCTGCTGTCGCATCATCTGAGTGGTGCGCCACTGAACACCCGGCAGATCCTGATCGATCTGCTGCATTTGTAATCCCTATTTATCCCTACCCGACAAAAGAACTGACATGAGCTTTATCAATCCTCAGGGCCAGGTCATCGATCTTGGCGTCAACATTGATCATGTGGCCACGCTGCGCAATGCGCGCGGTACCGCTTACCCCGATCCCGTCGAGGCTGCCGTGCTGGCAGAACAGGCCGGCGCAGATGCGATCACGCTGCACCTTCGTGAAGACCGTCGCCATATTCGTGACGCCGATCTGGAGGCAATACGTCCGAAGATCACGACCCGCATGAATCTAGAGTCTGCGGTCACCGAAGAAATGATAGCGATCGCCTGTCGTATCCGCCCGCATGATGTCTGTCTGGTGCCGGAGCGCCGCGAGGAAGTGACCACCGAGGGGGGGCTTGATGTGATCCGCTACTTCGATGAAGTACGCGCTGCGGTCGACAAGCTGGCGCGTCATGAGGTGCGTGTGTCTTTGTTTATCGATGCCGATGACGAGCAGATCAAGGCTGCGGCCGAGGCGGGTGCGCCCGTGATCGAGCTGCACACCGGACGCTATGCCGATACCGAAGGCGATGAACAGCAAAGAGAGCTCGAGCGCATTCGCCGCGCAGTCTCGACCGGCGTGCAGCAGGGCCTGAAAGTCAACGCAGGTCATGGGCTGCACTACACGAATGTGCAGGCGATTGCAGTGATCCCCGACATCGCCGAGCTGAACATTGGACATGCCATTGTGGCTCACGCGGTATTCGTTGGCTGGGCCCATGCGATACGCGAGATGAAGGCGATCATGGTCCGCTCGCGGATGCAGGCATTGAGAGGCTAGGGCGGGGCCATGGTGTCCGGTATCGGTACCGATATCATTCGTATTGACCGCATTGCGGCCGCGCTGGCCCGGCACGGTGACCGCTTCGCCGAAAAGATTCTTGGTCCGCAGGAAATGGAAAAATACCGGCGCCGCAAGCAGAAGGTCGAGGCGCGAGGTGTGCGCTTTCTGGCGACCCGATTCGCGGCAAAAGAGGCGTTTTCCAAGGCTATCGGACTGGGTATGCGCATGCCGATGACTTGGCGTGCGGTGCAGTTTCTGAATGCGCCCAGCGGCAAACCGGTTGTCGTCACCAGTGGCGCGCTGAACGAGTTCATGCAGCAGCATGGGTTCACCGCGCAGGTGTCGCTCACAGATGAGGCAGAATACGCCGTCGCTTTCGTGATCGTGGAGAAAATATGAACCAGCCTGTCAAGGCAAGCCCGCTCGGCCCCGTGATGCTCGACGTGGTCGGTACCACCCTGAACGATGATGATGTGCGCCGTATACGGCATCCACTGACTGGCGGCGTGATCCTGTTCGCGCGCAATTACACTGACCGTACGCAGCTGGTCGCATTGTGCGATGCCATTCATGCGGCTCGGCCGGGCGTGCTGATCGCTGTCGATCATGAGGGGGGTCGCGTGCAGCGCTTCCGAAGCGATGGTTTCACCCGTCTTCCCGCGATGCGCAAGCTCGGCGAGCTGTGGGACAAGGATGTGCTCGAATCCTGCAAGGCCGCAACGGCGGTGGGCTATGTGCTCGCGGCCGAGCTGCGCGCCTGCGGCGTTGATCTCTCATTCACTCCCGTGCTGGACCTCGATTATGGTCAGTCCGAAGTGATCGGCGATAGGGCTTTCCATCGCGATCCGCGCGTGGTCACCTTGCTCGCCAAGAGCCTTAATCACGGACTGGCGCTGGCTGGCATGGCCAATTGCGGTAAGCATTTTCCCGGACATGGTTTTGCCGAGGCCGATTCTCATGTGGCTATTCCTGTTGATGATCGCAAGAGCAAGGACATCATCGCCGAAGACGCTGCACCGTATGGATGGTTGGGCATGAGTTTATCGGGCGTGATGCCCGCGCATGTGATCTACCCCGAGTTCGACCGACATCCGGCAGGCTTCTCTAAAAAATGGCTCTCCGTATTGCGAGAGAAGATGGGTTTCGACGGCGTGATCTTCAGCGACGATTTGTCCATGGAAGGTGCCAGTGTCGCCGGCAGTGTGGTCGAGGGCGCGCATGCAGCGCTGTCTGCTGGCTGTGACATGGTGCTGATCTGTAACTCACCCGACAAGGCGGATCAGCTCCTGGAGGGCCTCGATCCCTCGCACTCGATTGATCCTCAGCGATCGGCGCAGCGCATCGCCGCACTGGTACCCACCGCTGCTGCGATGGATTGGAACAGTCTGCACAACGATGCGTCGTATCAGTCCGCTCGACACTTGGTGGCATCGATCACATAGCATCATCAGACGATCCGTCAGCGATGGCCTCCAAAGACAAGGAAACGCAGAAATCTTCTGCAGCAGATGCGGGCAACGAGAAAGACCATCAACGCGCCCTGCTGCTGGAAGAGGTCGCGCGTCTGCCTAATTTGCCCGGTGTCTATCGGTATTTTGATGCGCAGGACAAGCTGCTGTATGTGGGTAAGGCGCGCGAGCTGAAAAAGCGTGTCTCCAGTTATTTTCAGAAGACACTGACCAGCCCCCGCACCGCAATGATGGTCGAGCGCATCGCGCGGTTGGAGACCACCGTTACGCGCAGCGAGGCCGAGGCGCTGCTGCTGGAAAACAATCTGATCAAGACCCAGCAGCCTCGTTTTAACATTCTCTTTCGCGACGATAAATCTTATCCCTATCTGAAGCTCTCAGGCGGTGATTTTCCGCGCATGTCGTACTACCGGGGTGCCGTCGATAAAAAGAGTCAGTACTTCGGCCCTTTTCCCAGCGCCTGGGCAGTGAAAGAATCTTTGCAGATCCTGCAAAAGATTTTTTTGCTGCGCACCTGTGAAGACTCGGTCTTCCACAACCGCACCCGGCCCTGTCTGCTACATCAGATCAATCGCTGCAGCGGCCCCTGCGTCAACCTGATCTCCAAAGAAGATTACGCTGTCGATGTCGACAATGCGGCGCAGTTCTTGCGCGGCCGTCAGACCGAACTGATGGAAACGCTCGAGAAAAAAATGCACGCCTATGCCAGCGATCTGAAATTCGAGCAGGCAGCGCTGGTGCGCAATCAGATCACGGCCCTGTCGCGCGTGCTGCATCAGCAAAGTATGGAGACCATCGGCGATGTCGACATCGACATCATCGCCGTTGTCGTGCAAGGCGGTCATGCGTGTGTGAACCTCGCCATGGTGCGGGGCGGCCGTCACCTGGGCGACCGCGCGTATTTTCCAGCGCATTTTGATGCCATCGCCGGCGATGGCTCGGTGGCGACCGAAGTACTCAAAGCCTTCCTGGCGCAGCACTACGTAGACAAGTTCATTCCATCGACACTGATTCTCAATCTCGAGCTGGATGAACCCGAGCTGATGATCGCGCTGATGGAGCAGTGCGGGCATCGGATTCATCTGGTTTTTCAGCCGCAGGAGCAGCGCAGGCACTGGCTGGAGATGGCCGCCAAAGGGGCGGAGATCGCACTGGCAAGGCGATTGTCCGAGCAGGGCTCGCAACAGGCACGTACGCGCGCGCTGGTCGATACCTTGTCGCTCGATCTGGCCGATATCGATGCGCTGCGTGTCGAGTGCTTCGATATCAGCCACACCCAAGGCGAGGCCACGCAAGCCTCGTGCGTGGTGTTTCATCATCATCAGATGCAGAATGGCGAATACCGCCGCTACAACATCACTGACATTACGCCCGGCGACGATTACGCGGCGATGCGTCAGGTGCTCACGCGTCGCTACGAGAAAGTCGCCAATGGCGAGGGTATCTTGCCCGACCTGATCCTGATCGATGGCGGCAAAGGGCAGGTGGAGATCGCCCGGCAGGTGCTGTCCGAAGTCGGGCTCGATATCAGCCTGATCGTGGGGGTGGCCAAGGGCGAGGGGCGCAAGGTCGGGCTTGAAACACTGATCTTTGCTGACGGTCGCGCGCCGCTGGAGCTGGGCAAGGAGTCCGCGGCGCTGATGCTGGTCGCGCAGATCCGCGACGAGGCGCACCGCTTTGCCATTACCGGCATGCGCGCCAAGCGCGCCAAGGCTCGCCAGGCATCCCGGCTGGAGGAGATCGAGGGCATAGGCGCCAAGCGTCGCCAGAAGCTTTTGGCGCGCTTTGGGGGGCTGCGCGGCGTGGCCGATGCCAGTGTCGAAGAGCTGGCGTCCGTTGAGGGCATTTCCTGGGCGCTGGCCGAGGATATTTATCGCCAGTTGCACTAGTTGCACGCTGCGGGCTGGCCACACCACTTTTCCAGTCGGTCGAATCACGCTACAGTGGCGACACTTCGGCAGGGGAGCCGGAACAACCTATAACCACAGCATGCCCTTCAATATTCCCATCCTGCTGACTTGGCTGCGCGTGGCGGTAATACCGCTGATGGTCGGCGTCTTCTTTTTGCCGCCGGACTGGATGACGGTCTATCAGCAAGGCGTCGCGGCAACGGCCATTTTCATTCTCGCCGCCGTGACCGACTGGTTCGATGGTTACCTTGCGCGCAAATGGAATGAGACGACATCCTTCGGGGCTTTCCTTGACCCTGTGGCGGACAAGCTGATCGTGGCGGGCGCCTTGCTGTTGTTGCTGCAGTTGGGTCGCACAAATGCCGTGGTCACTTTCATTATCATCGGACGGGAGATCGCGATCACCGCGCTGCGCGAATGGATGGCGCAGATTGGTGCATCAAAATCCGTTGCTGTCAGTTCCTTGGGTAAGGTGAAGACTGCGGCACAAATGGTGGCGATACCAATGCTGTTGTATGCATATCCGCTGTTTGGCCTGATCGATACGCTTTACATTGGCCAGCTGTTGCTCGATATCGCTGCCGTGCTTACGCTGTGGTCGATGTTCTATTACCTGCGGAAGGCCTGGCCGCTGATCTCGGAAAAGCGTGGATCCGACTAGGCTGTGCGCCGAGGGGCTCTTGACAAATCCTGTCAGTGCTCTATAATCGCGTTCTTGTTTTTGCGGGAGTAGCTCAGTTGGTAGAGCGCAACCTTGCCAAGGTTGAGGTCGAGAGTTCGAGACTCTTCTCCCGCTCCAGAATACGAAAGGGAAGCTGAATCAGCTTCCCTTTTTCATTCGGGATGATCTGCGTTCAAAGACGATAGCAAGTCGCGCAGCGCCCCGAGCAGACTGCGAACTTCGCGGTTACAATACGCACCCCCGGCGGGGTAGCAAAGTGGTTATGCAGCGGCCTGCAAAGCCGTCTACGCCGGTTCGATTCCGACCCCCGCCTCCAGTTATCTCGTCAAAGCCTGCCCTTCGGGGCGGGCTTTGTGCTTTTCAGAGAAAAGACTGCTCAGCATGACGGCAAGGCGGGCCAAGCGTGTCAAGCGTGTCAAGCAGGGAAGAAATCACTCGATGCGGGCCATGGTTGCCGCCATGGCTCATGGACATGACAACGCCCTCGTCATCATCGGCCCCCGTTAGTTGATTGACGGGGTGTTGCCATCATAAAAATACTTCGCCAGCCTTGGGGGGGTTGTTTTTGGGGCGACGGAATCAGTCCATCTCACCCTAGAGGGTGGGTAGCCGATCGGGTCGGCTCGGCTCTTTCAGAGCCGGCTCTGCGACACGCGTGCAGACAGCTTCTCTGCCGCTTCTTTTCGCTCGCTGTAGCGATCCACCAGATACGGTGAGATATCGCGCGTGAGCAACGTGAATTTCACCAGTTCTTCCATCACATCGACGACCCGATCATAGTAAGCCGACGGTTTCATGCGGCCTGCTTCATCGAATTCTTCATACGCCTTTGCTACCGACGACTGGTTTGGAATGGTCAGCATGCGCATCCAGCGCCCCAGCACGCGCATCTGGTTTACCGCATTGAAGGATTGCGAGCCGCCGCAGACCTGCATCACTGCCAGTGTCTTGCCTTGGGTCGGACGGATCGCGCCCAGCGACAGCGGTAGCCAGTCGATCTGTGCCTTGATGATGCCAGTCATCGCGCCGTGCCGTTCGGGCGACGACCAGACCATGCCCTCAGCCCAAGCGGATAGTTCGCGCAACTCGGCGACTTTGGGATGCGTATCCGGCGCATCATCAGGCAATGGTAAACCGCTCGGATTAAAAAACTTTGTCTCCGCTCCCAGCGCTTGCAGTAGTCGTGCCGCCTCTTCGGCCAGCAGACGGCTGAACGAGCGCTGCCGGAGTGAGCCATACAGCAGCAGGATGCGTGGTGGATGGGTGGAGCGTTTACCGGAGAACAGTTCTGCTTCGTCTACCGGACGAAAGCAATTTACATCGATATTGGGAAGATCCATCATGCGTTCAGAGGTGTTCCGACTGGGAAGATAACGGCTGCTCGTACCAGTCCTTGGTTTGATTGACAACGCGAACGACCAGCAGCATGACAGGTACCTCGATCAGCACACCGACCACGGTCGCCAGCGCTGCGCCCGAATGAAAGCCGAACAGGCTGATCGCAGCTGCCACGGCCAGTTCAAAAAAATTCGATGCCCCGATCAGTGCGGACGGGCACGCTACCTGATGAGATTCACCGAGCCGGCGGTTCAGCCAGTAGGCTAGCGCAGAGTTGAACAGCACCTGAATCAGGATAGGCACTGCCAGCAGCGCGATCACGAGCGGCTGCCGAATGATGGCCTCGCCCTGAAAAGCGAACAGCAGTACCAGTGTCGACAGTAGCGCGATGACAGACCATGATCCCAGTCGCTGCATCGTACTCTCGAATACGTCCTGACCTTGCATCAGCAGGCGCTTACGCCATAGTTGAGCGAGAAGTACAGGTATTACGATATACAGCACGACCGAGGTTACCAGTGTGTCCCAGGGAACGACAATCGATGAGATGCCGAGCAGGAGCCCAACGATGGGTGCAAAGGCGAACACCATGATCGCGTCATTCAGCGCCACCTGCGACAACGTGAACAGCGGATCGCCGTTGGTCAGCCGGCTCCAGACAAAGACCATCGCCGTGCAGGGTGCTGCCGCCAGTAGAATCAGGCCGGCGATATAGCTGTCCAACTGTTCCGCAGGAAGCATCGGAGCGAACCAGTGACGGATGAACACCCAACCCAGCAATGCCATCGAAAATGGCTTGACCAGCCAATTCACGAACAGCGTCACACCGATGCCACGACCATGCCGGCGGACTTCATGCAGCGCGCTGAAATCGATCTTCACCAGCATGGGAATAATCATCACCCAGATCAGCAGTCCGACCGGTAGGTTCACTTGCGCGATTTCCATTCCACCGATCAGTTGAAACGGGGCCGGAAAAAACTGCCCGAGTGCGATGCCGATCACAATGCACAAGAATACCCAGAGTGTCAGATAACGCTCGAAAAAATTCATGACGCAATACCCGACAGCTTGCGCAATTCAGCTTGCTGGCTGAGCGCATCCAGTCTGTCCAGCGGTAGTGCAGCCAGCAGTTCTATACGGCGCTTGAGTCCGACCATCACTTCTCTGAATGCTCTGCGCTTCGCGTCATCATCGCCCGGTACCTGCGACGGATCCGGGAATCCCCAATGGGCCGTCACTGGCTTGCCTGGCCACACAGGACAGACTTCCCCCGCTGCGTTGTCGCACACCGTGATGATGAAATCCATCGCAGGAGCCTCTGGCCCCGCGAATTCATCCCAGCTTTTCGAGCGCAGTTTGTCGGCAGGGTAGTTCATTTCAAACGCCAGTTCCGCTGCAAAGGGATTCACCTTGCCACCAGGGGTCGAGCCTGCCGAGTAACCGATGAATTTGCCGCTGGGATCCTTCGATGCCAGTGCCTCGCCTAGGATGGAGCGTGCTGAATTGTGCGTGCACAAAAAAAGAATATTGTAGGTTTTCATGAGGTTTTCATCTTTCGATTGAGCTGCGTCGTGGTCGGGCCGCAGGGCTTTCCTCCGCAGCAGTTTTCAAGAAGGAAGCCGCTCAGTTTTTGCACCAGAGCGGTGTTCGGGCGGTAGATCAGGTGTCTGCTTTGTCGCTCGACCAGCAGCAGACCGGCGCTTTTAGATGGAAGCTCAACGTGGCATTCGGTATGCCCAACTGCTCAATGAGCTCAGAGGGCGTAAGGCCCGTATCGCCTCGCTGCACGATCAGCCGGAAGATATTCAGGCGAGATTCCTGCCCGAGCGCGAGAAAAGCGGTGATAGCGTTCTGATTGTTCATATTTCCAATTATATGGAAATATATGACAAGCTGATGACCAAGGACGGGCGGCGATCAGCTTGGCTTCACAGGGATCAGTCGGTAGCAAGTTTGTCATTGCAAAAGCGGTGGGCTCTGGCGTGGACAGATCAGCCTGATGTCATCGTGATGTTGGCGGGACCCAAAAAAACGGCGACCATGTCATGGTCGCCGGAGTGTGCTCCGATAGCAGAGCCTGAAAAATACACCGTGATGGAGGACACTGAAATACGTCCAGACAGAATCTTGAACCATGCAGGTCGTTCAGATCAATAGGAGATCTTCCCAACGTGATGGTTGGGCGACTGATCTCTGCCCGAAGGCCATGATGTCAGTAGCGGGTAATCAGCACGACCCGGAAACTACGCGATTCAATCGGGTGGAACACGCGCCCGTTCAGTCCGCTGTTGCCACCGAAGGTGTACGAGTCGCTGTAGTAATCAATCGCTGAATGTTTGCTGTCGAGCAGGTTGAAGCCAATCAGCTCAATCTTGGTGTCTTTGTCGAGCCGATAACCTAGCTTGCCG
Source organism: Pseudomonadota bacterium (assembly GCA_041182625.1). Lineage (GTDB taxonomy): Bacteria > Pseudomonadota > Gammaproteobacteria > Burkholderiales > Burkholderiaceae_D > Pernthalerella. Next base: position 9,725 of record JBEGNF010000078.1, read on the forward strand.
TTCAGTGTTGTCGTTGCATCGGAGCGTACGGAGTTGTCCTCGGTCAGCGGGCGTGGACCAAAGTGGCGTAGCTGTAGCGATCCGCTGTAGGGTCCGCCATGATCGATGATCGCGGCGACCGAGGCCACGCCCTCGACCGCACCCTCAATGTATTTGCCACCGCCGCCATCACGGAAGCGTGCGCGTGCATACGCAAAGTCAGCATCGATGGTCAGCCACTTGTTCGCCTTGAAGTAGTTATTGAATTCAAAGCCGGTGCGACGGCTTCGACGGCCAGAGTCTTCAGTTCTTCCTTCGTCGCCGACATAGACGATCTCGGAAGCATTATCCAGCTGGAACACGGCGAACGTGGTTTGCAGGCCATCGATGATCTCGGTGCGCACACCGACCTCTTGCCCGAAGGTTCGTACCAAGCCATGGGCCCGGTTACCGGTGCCGATAGTGACGCCGCGTGCATCGTTTGAGTGAAAGCCGTTGCCGATGCTGTAGTAGTACTCTGTCTTGTGCCAGGGGCCAAAGACCATGTTCAGTTTTGGCGTGGCGATGAAATCGTTCACAGTATCCGTATTGTTGCTGCTCGCCGAGCTGTACAAGCCCTTATTTGCGAACCGAAAGTAGTCGCCACGCAGACCTGCCACGGTGCGGAACCAGTCATTCCAATGCACATGGTTCTCGGCATACAGGCCAACACTGCTCTGGGTAATGTGATCGCGCCGACACTGGATCTGAGGGTCGCCGTCTGATCCGGGTAGCCGACAGCTGGCGTTCCGCACCCGCGCGGTCGTGCTGTTGAGTCCGTTCTGGATATTATCGTTCTGTACCTGAATGCCCAGTGTATTCGTCGCTTCCTTGCCGATGCCACTGACATACCAGGCGCGCGCGACATTCAAGCCAGTGGTCACGCGGCTGTCGCGCTGATTGAACTGGCTGTCGGGCGCGTACTCGAAATTCGAGTACAGATCGAGATAGTTATTGATAATGTAGGCTTGCGTGGTCAGCGTGCCGCTCGCATCAGCGCGGCGCCACTCAGCGGACAAGCTGTAGCGACTTGCGTTCGCTCCACTGGAGGTGTCCATTGAAGCCCAACGACCCATCTTCCCGGCCTGATATTCATTCCACGGAATTTGATCGGTCGAATTCCATTTGCCCGAGTACGCCATCGCCGTGAGGCTGAAGCCGCGCGCACTGCTTCCTTCGGTATAGCGAAGCATTCCGTTGTACTTGCGATAGTTGTCTGGATTGTCCCAGGGGCCGTCGTAATGCGACAGCTCGAGGCCATAGAGCAGCTTACCGTCATGAAATTTAGGTGCGTTCGCCAGCAGCGTGCGATAAAAACCGTTCTGACCCAGTCCGACGCTGGCGATGCCTTTGTCTACCGTATCCGTGTAGTAGATATTCGCTGAGCCTGCGTTGGCAAAGTCACCCTCGGCAGCGTAGTAGGGACCTTTGCGGTAATGAATCGATGAAATCAGCTCGGGAATCAGCGGGTTCAGATCAGCCCAGCCCTGACCGTGCGCGTGGCTGCGCTGATTGATCGGCATGCCATCCAGCGATATCTTGAAATCGAGTCCGTGATCCAGATTGAAGCCGCGCAGGAAGTACTGATTGGCTTTTCCTTCGCCGCTGTGCTGGCTGACGATCAGCCCTGGGACGACTTCAAGTACTTCGCCCGTGCGGGCAACGACGCGCTTATCGATTTGCGCCTGCCCGGCAGCGCCCTCATTCGCGGTATCTGCTGCACCCAGCAGGCTGTAGCGGGAGCCAACGACCTCCACGCCGGGCAGGGTGCGGATGTCATCCGCCCAAACCGCCGTGCCCGCAGCAGCAAGCGCAGCGGATATCAGGGAGTGCAGCGGAGCCGATTTGAAGCGTCGTGTCTGGGGCATCTTTTAATTGTCTCAACCGGGTGTTAAACGAGCGTGAACGCTTGCTGCGTGTTGCTCTGGTGGCATCCATGCAGTATAGCAACATCGCTTACCGACAAAGATTTCCAGCTGATTTTTTGAATGACACAGGAGCGGGTGTCGCATCCCTCCAGTCGTCAGGAGGTATCGAGCAGCCCATGCTCTCGCGCATACTGATAAAGCTCCAGCGTGGAGTTCACGTTCAGCTTCTTGCGTATGTTGGCTTGATAGTTGGCGGCCGTCTTGGGACTCAGGTGAAGCTTGTCGCTGATTTGTTCGATGCTGTCGCCGTTGGCCAGCCGAATGAAAATCTCGAACTCGCGAGGCAGCAGCTCAAGATGAGGCAGCTTGTTGTCATTGAGGTCTTGCAGTGCATCGGCGATGCTGTCTGCCACGGGTGTCGCGCCTGCCATTGCATCATGGATTGCGCTCACGATGAGATCCGGTGGCATGCTCTTGGTCAGATAGCCGCAAGCGCCCAGCTGAAGCGCCTGTTTGGCGATTGATGCGTTCTCGTGCATAGAGAAGATCAGCACTTTTTGCTGTGGAAAGCGGTTCATCATTCGTCGCAGCGTCTCGAACCCACCTTGACCTGGCATCGACAGGTCCATGATCACGACATCGATCCTTGTCGTTTCCAATAGCGTATAAGCCGCTTCACCGGTGGCGGCCTCGGCGATGACATGAAGCTGTGGGTCGAGCTCAATGAAGCGCTTGTAACCAGCGCGGACGACCGCATGGTCATCGACCAGCATGATGTGCAAGGGGTGCTCTGTCATTGCTCTGGGGGAGAACTGTGCTCACTGATTTACCGGCACCGATTGTAATTGCCGGCGCCTGACGATGCTGATGAATCTCTCCAACGTATTGATGATGGCCGTGATGAGAACCAAATATTCTCAATTGGATAACTTCTTATTCATAAATAGGGTGCGTTGGGAATTTCTCCTATTTTCACTGTGAGCTCAGTTAACTAACATACGCCGCCAACCCCAAACTTCACCATAACCATAAACATAACCATAACCATAACCATAACGAGCAACCGATGAAGAATGCATATCCCCAGTTGAAGGCGACAACCCTAGCGGTCGCCGTGGCGGCCCTTTTTGCGCAGCCGCTCATTCAGGCGCAGGAGACCAATGATAAAAAACTGCAGGCAGTTGAAGTCGTGGGCACCTCGCCCCTGCCAGGTTTGGGTATCGAGAAGAACAAGCTGCCTTATGACGTGCAAAGCTACGGCGGAGAAGATATTCACAACAGCCAGTCGATAAATATTCCTGAGTACATGTCGAGGAATCTCACCGGCGTCAATATCAATGAATTCCAGGGCAGCCCGTTCCAGGCAGACATTACTTACCGAGGCTTCCGCTTGTCCGGCCTGTTGGGTACATCGCAGGGCTTGTCGGTCTACCTCGACGGTGTTCGGGTCAACGAGCCCTTTGGTGACGTGGTCAATTGGGACATGATTCCTGAAGCGGCCATCTCGAATATTTCTCTCATTCCCGGATCGAACCCTGTGTATGGCCTGAACACACTCGGTGGCGCGCTCGCCTTCACGACTAAATCCGGACTGACGGCGCCAGGTACTGACGTGAAGCTTTCTCTGGGCAGTTTCATGCGTAAACGCGCTGACGTGACTTACGGCGAAAAGTCCCAGGATGGCTCACACCGTTTCATCGCCGCGACGGCGTTTCATGAGGACGGTTGGAGAGATTATTCTTCCGGTCAATTAGGTAATGTTTTCGCGAAAGTGGGTAAGACGCAGGCTGACGTGAACTGGGATGTGTCACTGCTGCACGGACAGAGCAATCTGCTGGGTAATGGCTTGCTGCCGAGCCACGGCTACGACGATGGCGGGACCGTGGCGGGTATGTACCAGACCAATCGCCGCTGGGTTTATACCCACCCGGACCGCACGAAGAACCAGCTCACCATGCTGAACTTCAACCTTCAGCGACTTCTTGACGGAGACACGCAACTGGCCACGAATGCCTACGTTCGCTCAAGCAATCGTGACTCCGTCAATGGCGATGCAGGATTCGAAAACGGTGCGGTAGATGCGGTCATGAATTACACCGCGACTCGCCAGACAGGCTACGGAACCAGCGTCAACGTGACCAGGATTATCGACACTCACCAGTTGACGACGGGTGCCAGCTACGATGGCAGCCAGATGAGGTACGGTGCCTCACAAGGGGATTGCGATGGAAACATCAGCGCATCAAGATCGCCTTTCGATTGCGAGGCAGCGGTCGACGATGTGAAGGTCAAGGGGCGGTCAGATACGTTTGGCATCTTCGCCACCGACACATGGACCATTGCTCCGGGCACCTACCTGACAACGGGTGCGCGCTTCAATCATTCACGGGTGAGCAACACGATCACCAATTACGAGGCAGGTGTCGGCACAGCACGACCCCGTGAGAGCTTTACTTATAACAGTCTCAACCCCTCCATCGGCCTGAGCAAAAAAATCGACGAGCAGCTAGATGTGTTCGGCAATCTCAGCCAGAGCAACCGTGTGCCTACCCCGATCGAGCTGGGATGTGCCGATCCTGCCGAGCCTTGTCGCCTGCCGATTGGCATGCAGGCAGATCCTTTTCTGAAACAGGTGATTGGTCGCACCGTCGAGGGTGGAATTCGGTGGAAGCTGAGCGATCAGTCGGGCGTGACGGCCTCTTTGTACCGCACTGAAAATAAAAACGACATTATCTTTATGGCGGCAGATCAAACGGGTCTGGGCTATTTTGATAACTTCTCCAAGACCCGCAGACAGGGTATTGACCTGACAGGGTATACGTCGATTCACCAAGTGGCGCTGCGTTTCAGCTACAGCTACCTGAATGCGACCTACCAGGCTGACGGCGAGTTGTGGGGCGGGGAGCGCGAAATCGACATCAAAAAAGGCGCTCGTATTGCTGGCTTGCCAGAGCACACAATCAAGCTGATGGCCGACTGGCGAGTGCAGCCCAAACTGGTCGTCGGCGGCACGGGGATCGCGACCTCAAGCCTCGTCACTCAGAATAATGAAGACGGTTTGGTTGGCAACGAGGATGGCACGCAGTCTTTGAACGCCAAAGTCAAGGGTTACTTCCTGCTGAACCTCCACGCCAACTACGAGGCACAAAAAGGGCTCGATTATTTTGCCCGTATCCACAATGTCTTCGACCGCCGCTTCGAGACCTATGGATTGATGGCTGAGAGCATGTTCACGGCGCAAGGGCAAGTGGCCAGCGGCTCGACCGTCAGCCGCTTCGTGGCACCCGGCGCACCCCGATCATTCCTCGTGGGCATTCGGTATCGGTTTTGATCGCCAGCGCCCCAGGCCGGGCGGCTTAGGCAGTAGTTCCAAGGCGACCCC
>JBEGNF010000079.1:0-8886 GCA_041182625.1 Pseudomonadota bacterium
CCGCAAATCACCTCACCGCGCGTATCGAACAGCGACAGGCTGGCAGCGGGCTCGGGCATCTTGCTCAGAGCCTGCCGCTGCGTGAGAGCAGCTCCATCACAGCGTGTGCACTCTGTGATGCGGTGTTGCGCATCAGATCATGATGGAGATCGACAAAGCGGCGGCGTAGCCGCTGACGGTTCTGATCATTCGATATCTGCGCCCACAAGGCACTGGCAAGACTGGCCGGCGTTGCCCGGTCTTGCAGCAGCTCCGGCACCAGAAACTCGCGCGCCATCACATTCGGCAGCCCGACCCAGGGCTGATAGGCCATCAGCCGCAGGATCTGCCAGCTCGCCGGGTTCATCCGGTAACTGATCACCATGGGTTTCTTGAACAGCGCGACCTCAAGCGTTGCCGTGCCACTGGCCACCAGCGCCGCATCGCACGCGGCCATCGCCGTATGCGAATTACCCGTCGTGACCGTCAGCGGCAGCTTCTTCAGTTCGGGACGATCAATCAGCTGATCAAAATACGCCCGCTGCGTCTCGCCTGCCATCGGAATGACAAAACGTATGCCAGGATCGCGCTTGACCAGTTGCGCCGCTGTCTCAACGAACACGCGCGAGTTGTACTTCAACTCTGACAGACGACTTCCGGGAAGGATGGTAACAATCCTGCCGTTATGGTCCAGTCCGAGCGCATCGCGCGCTGCCTCCTGATCGGGATCCATCGGTATGACTTCAGCGAGAGGATGGCCGACATAGGTGACGGGTATGCCGGCCTTCTTGTAGATCGCTTCCTCGAACGGGAAGATCACCAGCATGTGGTTGACGGCGCGCGCGATCTTCTTGATGCGGCCGCGCCGCCAGGCCCAGACTGATGGGCTGACAAAATGCATGGTTGGTATGCCCGCCTGCTTGAGCGCAACCTCGAGATCCAGATTGAAGTCCGGCGCATCGACACCAATAAAAGCAGCCGGCCTCTCTTCGAGCAGCCGGTCACGCAACTCGTCTCTAAACCGTTTGAGCTCACGGTAGTGTGAGATCACCTCAAACAAGCCACGCACGGCAAGTTTGTCCATCGGATAGTCGGAGATGAAACCATGCTCAGCCATCGCTGGCCCGCCGATGCCATGAATGCGGGCATCGGACAGCATGAGCCGCAGGCCCGAGAGCATGCGGCCAGCGAGCAGGTCACCGGAGGCTTCCCCGGCCACCATCGTGAGCGTCAGATCAGCGGATGATGCCACGGGTGCTCGTCTCCAGAAATTCGCGCAGCAGTCGGATGTGGGTAGCGTGCTCAGGCAGCGACTGCTCTTGAGCCACCAGCGCGGCCTTCGCCTCGTCCAGCGTGTGTCCCGATTTGTAAAGCAGCTTGTAGGCATGGCGCAGTGCCTGAATGGCTTCCTTGGAAAAACCACGCCGCTTCAGACCTTCGATGTTGATGCCGTGCGCGGCCGCCGGGTTGCCGTTCAGGATCACATAGGGTGGCACGTCTTGCGTAAGGCTGGTGAACATGCCCAGCATCGCATGGGCGCCGATCTTGCAGAACTGGTGCACGCCCGAGTGACCGCCCAGAATCGCCCAGTCATCCACCTGTACATGACCCGCCAGCTGCGCATTATTTGCAAAGATGGTGTGATTACCGATCTGACAGTCATGGGCGAGATGCACATAGGCCATGATCCAGTTGTCATTGCCGAGCCGAGTCACCCCGCCATCCTGCGCCGTGCCGCGATTGAACGTACAAAACTCCCGCACCATGTTCCGGTCACCGATTTCCAGCCGTGTCGGTTCGCCATTGTATTTTTTGTCCTGAGGCGCAGCACCAATGGATGAAAACTGATAAAAGACATTATCCTCGCCAATGGAGGTCTTGCCATCGATGACGACATGCGGCCCGATGCGAGTGCGTGCACCGATCACAACCTCGGGGCCGATGATGCTGTAAGGTCCGATCTCGACGGTCGGATGCAGCTCGGCACCCGGCTCGACGATCGCGGTGGGATGAATTTTCGCCATGAGGTCTTATTCCACTGCCGGCGCGTCAGCGATGCTGCGCATCGTGCACATCAGCTCGGCCTCGACCACCAGCTGCTCTTCTACCGTCGCACGCGCGTGAAACTTCCAGATGCCGCGGGACTGCCGCAGGATTTCCACTTGCATTCGCAGCTGATCACCCGGCTCGACAGGTCGCTTGAAACGCGCGCCATCAATCCCCACGAAATAAACCACTGCATTGTCGTCGGGCTTTTGTCCGTTGGTCAGAAAAGCCAGCAGCGCCGCTGTCTGGGCTAGTGCTTCTATCGTAAGCACGCCCGGCATCACTGGTTTGTGCGGGAAATGTCCGTTGAAAAATTCCTCATTGATGGTCACATTCTTGATCGCAGTGATCGTCTTACCGGACTCCCAGTCAATGACCCGATCGACCAGCAGCATCGGGTAACGGTGAGGCAAATATTCCTTGATCTGGTTGATGTCTAGGCTTTTCATTGTGATAGTCGCCTGTTCTCAGGATGATGATGAATGCTTGTCGGTGAGCTGTCGGACAATCTTCTCCAGTTCGCGGATGCGATCGCGCATCGTATCGAGCTGTCGCACCACAGCCGCCGTCTTTTCCCAGTCGGCGTTTTTTGCCAGAGGGTAGAAGCCTGTGTACTGTCCGGGCTCGGCAATCGAGCGCGACACTAGGCTTCCGGAGGAAATGTGCACGTTGTCAGCAATGCTCAGGTGTCCCAAAACCATCGCGGCGCCGCCGAATGTGCAGTTGCGCCCAATCTTTGCACTGCCCGCGACGCCCACGCAGCCGGCCATGGCGGTGTTTTCTCCGATCACGCAGTTGTGCGCGATCTGAATCTGGTTGTCCAGCTTGACGCCGTGACCAATCACGGTATCGTCCAGCGCGCCCCGGTCAATCGTGGTGTTTGCACCGATCTCCACATCGTCACCCATGCGCACGCCACCGGTCTGAGGGATCTTGATCCAGCGCCCCTTGTCATTCGCAAAGCCAAAGCCATCGCCACCGATCACCGCGCCCGACTGTATGACGCCGCGCGCACCGATATGGCAATCCGCGAGAAAACTCACATTCGGATGCAGTACCGTGCCCTCACCCACGCTAGCCGCTTTGCCAATCACGCAGCCAGCGCCGATGACGCAATGCTCGCCGACCACGGCGCCAGCGTCGATCGTGACATTCGGTCCGATGACCGCCGTCGCCGCGATTTTTGCGCTCGCATCAATGACCGCACTCGGATGGATGCCGGGCTCGAGCGGCGGCGCGCTGCGCGCTGCGAAAAATTGCGCGGCCCGCGCGTAGTAGGCGTACGGGTTATCAGTCAGCACCACCGCACCCGTATACGCACCGCCTATTTCCGAGTGATCTTTGGCGGAAAGGATCAGCGCCGATGCGCGGGTCTGCGCGGCGCCAGACCGCAGGCGAGGATTGGACAGAAAGGTGATGTGCGATGCACTGGCAGCATCCAGCGGAGCGATCCCGGTGATGGCAATGCCCGGATCGCCGATCAACTCCCCGCCCAGGCTTTCGACCAATTCGCCCAGTCGAGTGCTCATGGCGGAAGGTCCTGTTTTATTTGTTTAGTGCCTTGAGCACTTTGTCGGTGATGTCGATGCGAGGGCTGTAGTAGACAGCTTCCTGGAACACGATATCGTATTTTTCGGCGTCTGCGATCTGCTTGATCACTTTGTTAGCCCGCTCGAGAACAACGGCCAGTTCTTCGTTGCGGCGCTGATTCAGGTCTTCGCGGAATTCGCGCTGACGACGCTGAAAGTCCTTGTCCATCTCGGCCAGTTCGCGCTGACGCTTGCCGCGCTCGGCGTCGCTGAGTACCGGCGCGTCTTTGTCGAGCTTTTCGGCGGTGGATTTCAGCTTGGCTGCCAGCTCCTGCAGATCTTTCTCGCGCTTGGAAAACTCCTGCTCCAATTTGGCCGTGGCCGCTTTCGCCGGCGCGGCGTCACGGAAAATGCGCTCTGTGCTGACGAAACCTACCTTGAGGTCTTGCTGGGCGATAGCCGACATCGGCAAACTCAGCGCCGTGCTAGCGATGACCAAAGCCGCTGTTGCCTTTTTAATTACAGATTTCAATTCATTCTCCGCAATACGGGATGGAACATTCGCCAAAGGGGGCGAACCGGCGGCCTTGGCGCCAATATCGCCTAGCCACAGCCGCTAAGCCGGCGTGTGCCAAGCCGGCCCGCTATTATGCCATTCGCGCCTCAGAAGCCGGTACCCAGTTGAAACTGGAACCGCTGTGTCCGATCGAATGGCTTGGGATTCATCGGATAGCCGAGCGAGAGCTTGAGCGGTCCGACTGGCGAGATCCAGCTAATGCCCAGACCCGTGCTGTAGCGCAGGTCACCTATGTTAATGTTTTCGCCATCCTGCGGGTTGAACACCTGACCCGCATCCAGGAAGGTAAACCAGCGCAGGCTGCGGTCCACGCCGGTCCCGGGGAAAGGCATCTGCAGTTCGGCATTCGCCAGTATCCTCGCCTGGCCGCCAATGGGCAGCCGGAACAGGCTGCTACTGCTGGTGCTGCCGTAATTGTTTCCGGCCACGGACACGGATCCGGCCTGATAACCCCGCACGGTACCAATGCCGCCTGCATAAAAATTCTTGAAAATCGGGTACGGATCACCGCCCAGGCCAGCACCGTAGTTGACCTCACCATTGATCGCCAGCGTCGCGGTATTCGCCAGATTGAGCGGGAAGTAGTACTGATCCTGATACGTCGTACGGTAGTACTTCGCTGAACCACCGGGAGACACCTCGAGGTTCGCGCGGCGATAACGGCCCTTGGTCGGTATCAGCGCGCTGTCGCGGTTGTCCCGCTGCCACGCCACGGTCAGCGGGATCGCTGTGGTGTGGGCATTACCCACGCCGTTATTGAGCGTGCCGAATTTTTCAACATACTCAATGTACCGCGCCGGACTGCGATCATTGCCATAGACGTCAACTGTGGTGTCCTCAATGCCGATACCAAAGAACACCCGATCAAACTCGGTGAAAGGAACGCCGAAGTTCACACTGCCGCCCTTGGTCACCACCTTGTAGTCGACATTGCTGAGGTAAAGCGGTGGGCGGGCAGTCCGCAAAAAGATCTCCGTGGTGCGGCTGACGCCGTCTTCCGTGAAATAGGGGTTGGTATGCGATAGCGCGATGGTCCTGAACACCTTGCTGGTATTCACATTGATACCGATGTTATTACCGGTGCCAAACGCATTGGACTGGTTGATCGAGCCGGTCAGAGTCAGTTTTTCGCTGCTCGAGAAACCTGCGCCGACCATGATATTGCCGGTCGGTTTCTCGGTCACGTTGACATTCAGATCCACTTGATCGGGCGCGCCCGGCACTTCGAGGGTATCGACATTGGTGTCGAGGAAAAAGCCCAGACGGCCAAGACGGTCGCGCGAGAGCCTGATCTTGTCTCCGTCATACCAGGAGCTCTCAAACTGACGGAATTCACGGCGGATGACTTCATCCCGAGTGCGGTCATTACCACCCACGTTGATGCGGCGCACGTAGACACGTTTGCCCGGATCGACAAAGATCGTGAAGCTGACTTCGTTCTTCTCGCGATTGATGTCCGGGACGGCGTTCACGTTCGCAAAGGCGTAGCCGAACACGCCCATGCGTTCCGTGATCTTCTTGGTGGTCTCATTCATCTTCTCGCCGGAGTAGGCATCACCCTTGGTGAGCGTCACCAGACGAGACAGCTCATCCTCGCGACCCAGCATCTCGCCCTCGAGCTTGACACCCGAGACGGTGAACTTCTCTCCCTCTTTGATATTGATGTTGATGTAGATGTCTTTTTTGTCCGGTGAGATCGACACTTGCGTGGACTCAACCTGCATCTCGAGGTAACCGCGATTCAGATAGAAAGAGCGCAGCGCCTCGATATCGCCGGCGAGCTTCTGCTTCGAGTACTGATCGGCTTTGCTGTACCAGGTGAACCATCCAGGAGTACTGAGCTTGATCTGATCCAGCAGCTCACTATCTTTGAAGGCCTTGTTACCGACGATGTTGATCTGCTTGATCTTCGACACCTCGCCCTCGTCCACCGCGAACGTCACATTCACTCGGTTGCGCTCGATCGGCGTGACGGTCGTGGTCACCTGCATCCCGTATAAGCCGCGCGACAGATACTGTCTTTTCAGTTCCTGCTCTGCGCGATCCACGAGGGCCTTGTCGAGAATGCGTGACTCGCCCAGACCGAGGTCTTTGAGCGACTTCGTCAGCTGTTTTTTGTCGAATTCCTTCACGCCAGTGAAATCCACGCTAGCGATCGCAGGACGCTCTTCGACCAGCACAACCAGCACATTACCGTCGGCCTCGATACGTACATCCTTGAAAAAACCTGTTGCATACAGCGCCTTGATCGCTGCCGCCGCTTTTTCATCGTTGAAGGTATCGCCGACACGCACCGGCAGATAACTAAACACCGTGCCTGCTTCGGTGCGCTGTATGCCCTCGACACGAATATCTTTCACGGTAAACGGATCAACCGCGAAACCGTGGCCAGCGCACAAAGAGAAAGCGGCGGCAGCAATCAGCCGAGGAATAAAGGGCAGCGCACGGCGATCAGGGTGTGTTGTCATTGATTTTTTAACCAAGAGAATTGAGCCAGTGCGCGGACCGTGAGCATGATAGTCGATCGAACCGTCACCAGACGAGGCGGACAATATCGTTAAACAATGCGACGGTCATGAGTGCCATCAGGATGCCAAGACCTGCGCGCTGAGCGATTTGTCCAACGCGTTCAGGTACGGGACGCCCTGAAAAAAGTTCCAGCGAATAATACAACAAATGACCTCCATCAAGCACTGGAATGGGCAGTAGATTCATCACGCCCAGACTGATGCTGATGAAGGCCATGAATGACAGAAAACTGATCATACCGATGCGCGCAGTTTGCCCTGCATAGTCAGCAATCGTGAGCGGACCCGTGATGTTCTTCAGTGAAGCCTCGCCGGTTAGCATCTTGCCAAGCATGCTCAGGGTCATCGCGCTGGTATCCCAGACTTTTTTTATCGCTTTGCCGACCGACTCCGCAGGTCCCGAGCTGACGATGACCGTTGCGCCGGACAGATCCATCTGCGCCATGATGCGACCGACACTGCGATCTCCGACGCGCTCCACGGCCGGCGTCACCGCGAGCGACAGGCGTTCACCGTGCCGCATCAGCTCCAGCGACACCGTACGCCCGGGGGCTGCCTGAACCAGTTCGATGAAGACCAGCGCATCGGGCACCGGCTGCCCATCGACGCTCAGCAGGGTGTCGCCCGGCTGGAGTCCAGCTTTACTGGCTGGCCCGCCGGCGATGATCTCCCCCAGCCGCGCGGGAGGACGCCAAGGCTGAAGGCCCAGATGGCTCATCAGCTCCTGATCCGGCTCGCCCGCAGCAATCCCTCGAAAATCTATCGTTGCCAACTGCGTGTCGTTGGGGGCCGCGGCACTGAGGCGCTCGAATTTCATCTCGACGCGCTCCCCCCGCAAGGCGGCCTGCAGCAAGCGCCAGCGCATCTCCGACCACGCCGTCACCGAGTCATCGTTAATCGCAATGACCGTGTCACCGGTGCGCAGGCCTGCCCTCTCTGCCAGACTGCCCGCCTGCACCGACACGGTTGAGACTGCCTCAGGCACGCCGTGTAGGTAAATCCCGGAAAATATCGCGATCGCAAGAAGGAAATTTGCCAGCGGGCCGGCTGCTACTATCGCGATACGCTTCCACACCGACTGTCGCGTGAACTCTCTGGCCTGATCGGCTTCGGAGATCACGCCGGCATCGTCAGCACGTGCATCGAGCATCTTGACATAGCCGCCCAGCGGTACCATGGAAATAGCCCACTCGGTCTGGTCGGGGCCGACACGACGCGACCAGATCGGCCTACCCAGACCGACCGAAAATTTGAGAACCTTCACCCCGCACCAGCGCGCGACCAGGTAGTGTCCGAACTCGTGGATCGTCACCAGCACGCCGATCACCACGATGAAAGCCAAAACGGTTTGCAGTAACTCCATGATTCCCTCTGAAGATCAGGCTTCGATCATCTCGCGCGCTGTCGCGCGCGCAGCACGATCGAGGGCGAGAACACCCTCGAGATCGACAATCGGTTCGACCGGCATGCGGTTCATTACGGCCTCGATCAGGCCCGGTATCTTGCGAAATCCCAGCTGTCGGTCAAGGAAAGCCTCGACGGCGATCTCGTTGGCGGCGTTCAGCACAGCCGCCGCGCTACCTCCCGCGCGCAACGCATCAAAGGCCAGCCGCAAACAGGGAAACCGTTCGAAATCAGGCTTGCGGAAATTCAGCTGCGCAATCTGCGCGAGATCGACGCTGTTGACCCCAGACTCGATACGGTCCGGATAGGCTAGCGCATGCGCGATTGGCGTGCGCATGTCGGGATTCCCAAGCTGAGCAAGCACAGATCCATCGGCATACGACACCATGGAATGAATCACGCTTTGCGGATGGATCACGACCTCGATCTGGTCAGGCGTCGCACCGAACAGCCAGTGCGCCTCGATGACTTCAAGGCCTTTATTCATCATGGTCGCAGAATCCACCGAGATCTTGCGTCCCATGCTCCAGTTCGGATGCGCGACGGCCTGCTCGGGCGTCACGTGCTCCAGCGTTTCCACATCGCGATCCAGGAAAGGACCGCCAGAGGCGGTCAGAAGTATCTTGCGGATGCCATGATGCACCGGCTGTCGCTGATAGCCCAGCGGCAGGCATTGGAAAATCGCGTTGTGCTCGCTGTCAATGGGAAGCAAGGTCGATCCACTGGTAGCGATCGCATCCATGAACAACTGACCAGAGATGACCAGTGCCTCCTTGTTCGCCAGCAGTACTTTTTTGCCCGCACGCGCGGCGGCAATGGTCGG
>JBEGNF010000080.1:0-9162 GCA_041182625.1 Pseudomonadota bacterium
CCGATGCGTTTTCTGCGGACGCCTCATCGGGGTCGGGCAATGGCTTTGGTGGAACTGACATCTTTTCGTATGTCGTCACGGATACTCACGGTGCTACCGCTGAAAAAATTCTGAGTATTTACGTGCTGAGTCCGAATGACAAGCCTATCGTGGTCAATGATGTGATCGACATCAATCTGGCAGACTGGGACATCAACTCTCCGCCGCCAAATGTTTTCGCGAACGATACTGACTACGATCCTTCCCGATTGACGATTGCTTGGACGTATGGTCTTCCTACTCAGTATTTTTCTCTGGATGAGCATGGAAATATTCTGCTGAATGAGGCTGAGCTGAGAAGCCTTAAGGCTGGAGAATCGCTGGGTTTATCTTTTTTTTATACAGCGACGAATGGTACTGCGGAGAGCGATATCGCTTACGTCGAGGTTGATTTTATCGGGAGCAATGAGACCCCCGTTCCTGAAAACGATGCTTATTTTTACGAAAATATCGCAGGTTCAGTTTTTGAGGTCAGTCAGTCTGATGGTCTGATCTAGTGCGATATCGATCGATACCCAGCATTGGATCAATCTGACAGACGGCTCAGCCGTACTGCAACTGGACGAAAACATCAGTGTGCTGGTCAATGCCGATGGCAGCTTCGTGATGGACACGTCCGATGCGTACCGAGGGATGGTGTCATTTTCTTATTTGCTGTCTGACGGAATCCATGCGGCCATCGGCTCGGCCGTTGTGGAAGTGGGTGGCCCCGCGCCGCAGCAAGGGCAGTTGATGATTAATGAAATCTCACTCGATAATCCTGCCGTGATCCGCACTGCCTATACCGATAACGGAAGTGCACCCAATCGTATCCCGGTGGGCAAAGGATCGATCGAATTGTTGAATGCATCGAGTCTGTCGATCGATGCAACGCAGTTGGCGAAAATGAAAATCGAGATTGTCGGAGCTGAGGGTAGTGCGGTGACTTTGATCGACCTTCGTCATTTGACCGGTCTTACCGAAGATGCCAACGGTAATGCTTTAGACGAGTTTTTCATCCCCGCCGGTGGCATCCTGATGTTGTATGAGCCTGGGTCTCTCGGTTTTGGCACCTGGGCGCTGTATGGGCCCGACAAGAGCTTCGTCATTGGCGGATCCGGGTCTTATGTTGGGCAAGACTGGCTCTTGGATAGCACGACCAAAGGCGCCATTGCGATCAATTTGACTCAGAACGACACGTCGATCGATCTGTTCGCTGCAAATGGTGCAGATGTCAGTCTGCTGACCGGAGTCATCGGCTTGGGCGACACGCAGCAAGACGAGGAGAGCGGACCCGGCGTGCCATGGGCGGGTGCAGATATCGGCACGCAAGCGGGCGTTCAGTATGACGGCTCAATCTCTGACATGACGGATACCGTGTTTTCCCGGGTATCGCTCACTGACACCAACAGCGAGCGAGACTGGGGCAATTTCAGCCGGCTGGCAATGACCATAGGCGATGTCAATGACAAACTGAATATCAATGTGCGGAACCCGGATGATCCTCTGGACAACATGGATCCTGAACAAGGCATTGCAGGGGTCGTGGGACAACAAAAATCCGTGGTTTCAGGTTCGGAGAGTGGCGACAGTGGTCCCGATATTCTCGTCGGACAGAGCGGTGATGACACGCTGGCTGGCGGTGGTGGAGATGATTTGCAGATCGGTGGTGGCGGGGCCGACAGCATCGATGGCGGACCGGGTGGCGACAACATTCACGGCGGGACAGGCGCTGATCTGCTGACAGGTGGTACAGGGAATGATGTTTTTGTCTATGAGGCCATTACTCACAGTACCCAGTGGGATACGGATGTCATCCTCGATTTCGAGAATGACCAGGACTGGATCGATTTGTCATTGATCGACGCAGACGCGGCAACTCCCGGCGATCAGATGTTTGTGTGGATCGGAGCACTGTCCGGCCGCCCGGAGCCAGACATCGCCCAAGGCCAAGTCGTTTACTGGATGCAGAATGGCCTGACCTACGTTCAAGCGGATGTGGCCGGCGATGACCTACCTCCGTTGGAGTTGATGCTTAGCGGTGTCCAACCGGTGAGCGCGGCAGATTTTGTGCTGTGATCTTTTGACGTATCACACGGCGACGGGTGCCTTAATCGCGGGATGGCACTCGTAGCCGACGATCTCGATATCCTCGTAGCGGTAATCGAAGATCGAATCTGGCTTGCGCTTGAGTTGTAGTTTAGGCAGCGGGAAGGGCTTGCGCGACAGTTGCTCCTGTACCTGTTCGAAATGATTCGAATAGAGATGGCAGTCGCCACCAGTCCACACAAAATCGCCGACTTGCAGTCCCGTCTGCTCTGCGACCATGTGCGTGAGCAGGGCGTAGGATGCGATATTGAAGGGTACGCCGAGGAAGATATCGGCGCTGCGCTGATAGAGCTGGCAGGACAATTTGCCATCGGCCACATAAAACTGGAAAAACGCATGGCAGGGCGGTAATTTCATGCGCGGGATGTCGGATACATTCCATGCCGAGACGATCAGACGGCGCGAATCCGGATTGTTGCGTATCTGTTCGATCAGCTGGCTGATCTGGTCGATATGTCCGCCGTCTGGCGTTGGCCATGAGCGCCATTGAAAACCATAGATAGGTCCCAGATCGCCATTCGCATCGGCCCACTCGTCCCAGATCGATACGCCATGCTCTTTGAGATAACCGATATTGGTCGATCCGGCAAGAAACCAGATCAGCTCGTGAATGATGGATTTCAGGTGCAGCTTCTTGGTAGTCACCAGTGGGAAGCCTTCCTGCAAATCAAAACGCATCTGATAACCGAAGACCGAGCGCGTGCCGGTACCGGTACGGTCAGTCTTGACGGTGCCATGTTCGTACACATGGCGCATGAAATCGAGGTATTGGTGCATGAGTTAACTCCGGGGAAGCCTCTATTGTAGCGCGTGAGGCTGCCCAGACCGATCGTGCGCGCTGTGCGGTGCCCGCCGCTTGAGCATGGCTTGATGCGGCCAGTGATCAAGAAGTGTTGCGGGGCAGCGACCCGAGTACATCGGGGGTAGCGTAGCCCGCACAGCGATGGCTACAATTTTGGTTTCCGGGGCAATTCACGTTGCTCCGTTCAATCACCTTTCAGGTCTGCACAATGAACAAAATTTCCGTCGTAAGCGCTATGGTTTCTGATGTGCGCATTCGGGAGACCACACCGATACCAGCCCGCTCGGCGATAAGCCCTCTTGAGCTGACGCCGTTGCCGACCCCGGGCAGTACTCGCGAGCCGACCAGCGCAGGAGCAACCGGCGCATCGCCCACAGAATTGCCGGCCGGGCGGCATGCGGTGTTCGATCGCGCGTTTGAAGATCTTCAGCTGAGGCTCGCAGAGCGTCGTCGCGCCGGAACCGAATCTTATTTGGGGACAAGCAGTGAGCTCGGTGTTGCTGATCACCGTGATTGCGATACTGCGTTACAGTGGATATCTGCCTGCCTGAGATCGGCTGGGGAGTCATGATGGACAGCGTGCTGCGAGGCACATTGGCGATGCCAGAGATCGATCAGATTGTTGCACTGGTCAATCAAAGTCTCAGCGATCTACCTGATAAAGTCTCCCAACTGCAGCACACGCTGGCGCAGGGGATGCGTCGAACAGTGCTGACGACCGTTGATGACGATCTGCTAGAGCAGGTATATGGCCGTGCTTATGAACACTATCAGCACCAAAGATATCGCGAAGCACTACCGATGGCATTGTATCTGTCGATCAGCAACCCTCGAGATATTCGCTTCCTGTTTATGGCCGGCATGATTCTTCAGTGTATGAACGATCCTCTGATGAGCGCGACCTTTCATGCCTGCGCGCTGCAACTCGACCCCACGTTTGTCCCCGCAGCTTTCCGCCTGGCGGAGTGCTATACGCTGCTCGGAGAGAATCGCGAAGCGCGGGAAATGCTGGAAACTGCGATGGATATGGGGCGCGATTCTGAAGAATTTTTCGCGCTGCAGCGCGAGATCATGAACAAGCTGTCGCAGATGAACTGATACGGTTGGGGCGTCTGACCGTCCGTTCAATGTGTCGTGAATTGCAACGCTGCCAGCTGCGCATACAAACCACCCGATTCCACCAGCGTTGCATGGGTACCCGTTTCCACAATGCGCCCGTGTTCCATCACCACGATGCGCGTCGCGCGCTGCACGGTCGCCAGACGATGCGCGATCACCAGAGTCGTTCTGCCAATCATCGCGGCTTCCAGCGCGTGCTGCACCAGCCGCTCTGATTCGGCATCGAGTGCGCTGGTCGCTTCATCCAGCAGCAGTAGCGGCGGATTTTTCAGCAAGGCGCGTGCGATCGCAATTCGCTGACGCTGGCCTCCCGACAGTCTCACGCCGCGTTCGCCCAGAAAAGATCGGTAGCCATCGGGCAGCTTTTCAATGAACTCATGCGCCGCCGCTTGTCGAGCTGCGGCGATCACCTCATCGTCGGAGGCCTCGGGACGACCATAGCGGATGTTTTCCATGGCATCGGCAGAAAACACGACCGTATCCTGTGGCACGATACCGATCGCTTCGCGCAATGCCTTCAACTCAAGCTGACGGATATCGATACCGTTGAGCAGAATATGCCCGGATTGCGGATCATAAAAACGCAGCAACAGCTGGAACAGCGTGGTCTTGCCAGCGCCTGAAGGACCGACGATGGCGATGGTCTCGCCGGATGCTACGTCCAGCGAGAAATCGGCGAGCGCTGGTTGATCTGGGCGCGACGGGTAGCGAAAATTCAACGCGGCGATCTGCAACTGCGCGCCATTGGCGGTACCGCGCGGCAGCGCAAGCGGCTTGGCTGGAGAGACGATCGGCGAGCGCTCCTCGAGCAGTTCCAGCAGACGCTCGCTGGCGCCGGCGGCGCGCTGCGCATCGCCCAGCGTTTCGGACAAGGCGCCGATGGCGCCGGCGACGATGGCGGCATACAAAATGAATTGTCCCAGCTCACCGGCGCTCATCCGGCCCTCAATCACTGCATGTGCGCCCAGCCACAGCACGAAGACGATGGCACCAAACACCAGCAAGATGGCCGTTACGGTCAGCAATGCCCGCGCACGCACTCGGTCAATTGCAGCACCGAAGGCGCGCTCCACCGCTTTACCGAATTGCGCCGCTTCCAGTGCTTCGTGGGCGAAAGCCTGAACCACGCTGATGCCGTTCAGACGTTCGCCCGCCAGACCGGAGGCATCCGCAATTCTGTCTTGCGATGCACGAGACAGTTTGCGCACGCGGCGTCCGATCAGCACGATGGGAATGATCACCGATACCAACATGACGATGATGATGGCCGACAGCTTGATACTCGTGAAAAACATCATCAGCAAGCCGCCCGCCAGCAATAACAGATTGCGCAGTGCCATCGAGATACTGGTACCGACCACGGTTTGTATCAGTGTGGTGTCGGTGGTCAGTCGAGACAGAACTTCGCCAGTCTGGGTCACTTCAAAGAATTCCGGGCTTTGTCTCAGCACATGCGCATACACTGCATTGCGGATATCCGAGGTCACGCGTTCGCCGAGCCAGGACACCATGTAAAAGCGCGCAGCAGTGGCAACGGCCAGCACGCACGCAATACCAAACAGCGCGATAAAGGTCAGGTTGACGCTCGTCGTTTGTACGGTGCCTGCAGATGAGAATCCCAGATCAATCAGCTGCCGAAAGCCATAGGGCATCGCCAGCGTCGCACCCGCCGCGATCAGTAGCGCGATACCCGCGACGATCAGGCGGCGGCGATAGGGCGCGAGGAAGGGCAGCAGACCTGCAAGCGTTTTCAAACCGCTACGGGACTTTGGGCGGTCGGCCAGCATTGTTCTCATAATTTTAGGGCTTTCAGATAGCCGGTCATTTCAAAGTAGCCGCGTCCCACAGGCTGGCTGTTGTTCAGGATGCGTACCGCACCTTCCCAGTAGACCGCACCGGTGGACTGGCGCGAATCGAGTTCCTGATCTTCTTGCAGCGGTTGTAGTGTCCAAGCGGCTTTTTCGTTGCCCTTGCCTGTATCAATCTGCATCGCGACAGGATAACGGGCACCGGTGCGCGGCGAGCGCCAGTGTCGCAGGGGCGTGAAACGAATCTCATCGTCTCGGTACTGCCTGATCCGGCCATCCTTGCTGCGTAAGGCCGCATGCTGCCACAAGGCGCTGCCATCGGCGCGGCGTATGCGGAAAGCCATCAGCGCGCTGCCGTCATCAAGATTGGCGCCTACCCAATCCCAGCCAGCCGCCCGTGGGTCGAGCACCGTGCTCGACCATTCGTGATCGAGCCAGGCCGTGCCACTGACGCTTGCGGGGGTGCCCTTGCGCGTGACCGTGCCTGTCACACCCAGATGCGGTTCGCTGTAGTAGTAGCTGGCCTGAGAAGTTTTCGGGCCTTTGCGGGAATAGCCAGCGTCGCCTTGGCGCATCAGCGGCTGCGTCGGCGTCAGCGTGAGTGACAATGTGAATTCTCGGGCGGGTAGCCGGATAAGGTAGCGCCCGTCACTCTGCCGCTGCATGGTCCATTGCTGCAGCCGGAGGTCCGTGGTTGCCTCGCTCGCGTGCGCGAGCCCGAAGCCAGCGCGAGCGATTTTCTGGTCATGCGCGAGCTTACCCAGGTCGGGGTCCGACAGCGCCGCATGCGCAACGATCAGCTGCTTCGGCGCGAAGCGGCTGGGATTGTTTACATCATGATCGGTGGCAGAACGAAAAAAAGTCACCTGAAAACCCAGGGGCTTGTTGTCAGGCGTGTTCAGCCATCCGGTCGCGTACCACCACTCGGTGCGAAAGTCCGGGTGAGCGCCGTAATCACGCGGGAAGCTCAGGTTCGCCGGAGGACGAACGTCGCTGAACACGGGAGGGGCTGCGGATGCCCATGATGAAAACAGCGATAGCATCGCCAAGAGGATGGGCGCGAGAATGGTGTTGCCCATGTCACCAATCCTCCCGAACGGCGCGCACCGCGCTGCCAGACACCGCGACACGTCCCGACACCAGCGCAGTCAGCGATGCCGACAGCAGCAGCACACCGGCCATGGTTGCCAGCAGCGTGTAGGGCAGGTGCAGTTCCATGGTCCAGTGGAAGGATTGCGGGTTGACGATGAATACCAGGATCAGGCTGATGCACGCGCCGAGCGCGAAACCGGCCATGATGGCGAGCGTCGCCAGCAATGCGCCTTCACCAGCTAACAGCGCCAGGATCTGTCCGCGGGTAATGCCGAGATGGCGCAGCATCCCGAACTCTTTGGCGCGAGACAAAGTCTGCGCAGAAAACGTCGACGCGACACCGAACAAACCGATCACGATGGCCACGCCCTCCAGCAGATAGGTGATGATGAAACTTCGGTCAAAAATTTTCAGGCTGATCGCGTGTATCTCGCCCGGCTCTGCGTGCTCCAGCGACGCAGCGAACGGCAAGGTATCGATCTGCTGCCGCAGCACGGACACGGGTACATCGCGCTTGACCCAGAGCGCGACATCATTCGCGCTGTCATCACCGCTCAGCTGTCGGTAGTCATCGATGCGCATCATCACCGCGCCCGACTGGCGCGCGTAATCGCGCCAGATCCCTGCTACCTCAAAGCGCTGTAACTGTCCGTTGATGGGCAACTGTACGGACTGTCCTGGCTGCCATCCGTATAAATCCACCATGGCTTCGGATACCCAGACAGGCCGGCCGGTCACCGCAGCCGTATCGCTCACCATCGGCAGCGCGCGTTCGGGTGCTTTTGCATCGATGCTGCGCGCGATCAGCGCGACTGAGGGGCGCGCTGCGTCGAGCGTGATCGGTTGATGTCGCGTAACCTCCATGCGTGCGACGGCGGGCAGGGCAGCGACTGATCGCTGCTCACGTGCTGACAGCCGACCCGCTTCGCCACCATTCATCACACGCACATATAAATCAGCGGACAGCAGATGCCGCAGCCAGTCATCGACCGACACGCGAAAGCTCGCCACCATGATCGCCATGGCCACCATCAGCGCGAAACTGGCGAGCACACCACCGAGCGCGATCGCGGCCTGGTTTGGGGCATTGGCCAATCGTGACATAGCCAGCGAGGCCAGCGGACCTTGGTGCCGCTTTGCCAGCCGCGTAAAGGCCAGTGCAGCCAGTCGTGGCATCAGCGCGATGCTGCCAACCAGGAGCAGCGCGATGGCCAGATAGCCGAAGACCGGCAGACCGGCCACGGGAGGCAGCAGCGTGAACACGGCGCCGGTGATGATGAGGATCAGCGCGGGCCATGGCATGGCGAGCGGCGCGAGTGCGAGATCTTCGCTGCCGGCTTTGAGCGCAGCAGCAGGTCGCGCGCGCGCAGCTTCCAGCGCCGGCGACACACTGCCCAGAAGCGCGACACCGACACCGGTCACGAAGAACAGCAGCGCGGCAATCGGGTCGAGGCTGACCGAGGGTTGCACGCCGGGGAAGTAGCCACCGCCCAGATCGCCGCCAAACAGTGACAGTGCGGCGGCCGCCAATCCATAACCCACCAGCAAACCGAGCAGCGAACCGACAGCGCCGATCACCGCGCCTTCCGCCAGCACCTGCAGCAAGAGCTCCCGGCGCGTCATGCCCATCGTGCGCAGCAGCGCGAATTGCGGACGCCGCCGCAGCACAGACAAAGCCTGCGTCGAGAAGACAAGAAAAGCCCCAGTGAACAGCGCAACCAGCGCCAGCACGTTCAGGTTGACGCGATAGGCGCGTGACATCGTGGCAGTGCGGCGATCCTGATCGTCTTGCGCGATCACAGTGAGCGAAGGATCCAGCGCAGCTATCGCGGTGCTGACGGATGCGATACGCGCACCCGGCTGCAGCCGCAGATCAATGCGCGAGAGTTGTCCGATACGATGAAACTGCCACTGCGCACTGCCGATATCCATCACCGCCAGCCGTTGTCCGGCCCGCGCACTCACCAGCGTGCCAGCGACGCGCAGCTTGACGGCTGTCGCGCCGGCGATCACGTTCAGTGTGTCACCAGTCTTCAGGTTCAGCCATTCCAACGCGGCGGGTGACAGGAACACGGTATCAGCCATCAGGGTGTCAAAGGGTTTGCCCTCCTCGGGCAGCCCTAGCAAGTCGGGCGCGATCGCTGCCGAGCGAAAACCATCGATGCCCAGAATTTTCAGCGGGGTGCGCTGCCCTGGAACCGCAAGATCCAGTTC
>JBEGNF010000081.1:0-19516 GCA_041182625.1 Pseudomonadota bacterium
ATAGTTTCTCACCATATTCATCGCGATTCCGTACAGCCAGGTTGATAGCTTTGAATCACCCCGGAAAGTGCTGATTGTTCTTGCGGCTTCGGCAAATGCTTGTTGAGTAATGTCTGCTGCGTCGTCAGGATGATCAATATATCGGATTACGAAACGATACAAGCGTTTTTGATGATCTCTCATCAGCTCGCGAAATAGGATCTCCTGGTCATCTTGCGCTCTCGGGCCTGCGCGCAAGACGTTTGCAGCGATTGGCAGCATCGAGCTCTTGGATTGATTTTCTTGTGTGTCGACTTCCTCATCAGCGTCGTGCTCTTCATCGATGTCGTCTTTTTCGTCGAAGCTGACGTCTTCGGCATAGTCATCGTCGATAAGCTCATCATAGGTATTGGTTGCTGTTCCAGCATCAAAATAGGCTTCCATGTTTATTTCTGGACGCGTGCTCATCGGAGGTCTCCTGTCGCAGGAAGAAAGGCGGAGTACCAAAATCAGGTGTTGTCCGAATTTCGTATCACTTGGATAGATTTTTGCTTTGAAGCATCAATCAAGTAGATCAAAAAATTCAAAAACTACCCAATTCGTGGGATTGACAAACGCAGAATAGGGGGATTGAACTGCCAATCAAACAGACATGAGATATATGCCATACGACATGCATAAAAAGCATGAAGCTGGTAGGCCTCGCAGCGGCCAGCACTCGGCCGGCGGGAATGAATTCTCGGGAGAAATTCTTCGAGAGATTTATAATGGAGGATTGACGATCGCAACGCTATAACACTCATGCAATACCTCTCTACCCGGGGTCACCCCGCTAGGTCCCAGTTTTCAGAAATCCTGCTCGGTGGTTTGGCACCGGATGGGGGACTCTATTTGCCGCTGACTTATCCCAAGGTCACTGCCACTGAGCTCGATGACTGGCGCAAACTCAGTTATGCCGACCTCGCCTTTGAGGTGCTTCGCAGGTTCGCTACTGATATCCCTGAGTCCGATGTCAAGGGGCTGGTTGCGCGGACCTACACCTCGGAGGTGTATTGCAATCACCGTACCGGTGAAGATCCTGCTCAGATCACCCCATTGCGGTTGTTGGAGCAATCGGGCGGTACCGATCTGCGGCTCCAGGCCTTGTCAAATGGTCCTACCCTGGCCTTCAAGGACATGGCCATGCAATTACTCGGTAATCTCTTCGAGTACACGCTCAACCGGGAGGGTGCAGAATTGAATATTCTGGGAGCCACCTCGGGCGACACTGGTAGTGCCGCCGAGTATGCGATGCGCGGCAAACGCGGCGTTCGGGTGTTCATGCTGTCGCCGCACCAGAAAATGAGCGCTTTTCAGACAGCACAGATGTTCAGTCTGCAAGACCCTAATGTGTTCAATATTGCCATCAAAGGCGTATTCGATGACTGTCAAGACATGGTCAAGGCGGTCTCTAATGATCTGGATTTCAAGGCGCGGCAGAAGATAGGCACGGTCAATTCGATCAACTGGGCAAGGGTGGTCGCGCAGGTTGTCTATTACTTCAAAGGCTATCTCGCTGCGACCGCGTCAAGCGCGCAAAAAGTCTCCTTTACCGTCCCGTCCGGTAATTTCGGCAACATTTGTGCAGGCCACATTGCCCGCATGATGGGGCTGCCGATCAGTAAACTGGTTGTCGCAACCAATGAAAATGATGTGCTGCATGAGTTCTTCCAGACGGGTGTCTACCGCGTTCGGCAATCTGCGGAGACATTCCACACCAGTAGTCCCAGCATGGACATCAGCAAGGCATCCAATTTTGAGCGTTTTATCTACGACTTGCTGAATGGCGACACGGCGCGCGTGCGCGATCTCTTCCGCAAGGTCGATACGCAGGGCGGTTTCGACCTGAGCGGCAAATCGGGTAGCGATGGTGACGAATTCGCTCGCGTGGCAAACTTTGGATTCGTTTCTGGAAGATCCACGCACGAGGATCGTCTCCGCACAATCCGCGATGTGTACGCTCGTCATGGGCTCATGGTCGATACTCATACGGCTGACGGAATCAAGGTCGCTCGCGAGCATCTCGAATCTGGTATTCCCATGATCGTGCTTGAGACTGCACTGCCGACTAAATTCAACGAAACCATCCGCGAGGCGCTGGGAAAGGACGCAGAGCGTCCTCGCGGTTTCGAAAACATCGAATCCCTGCCGCAGCGTTACGATGTGATGGCGCCGGATGTGGCCGCGATCAAGCGCTATATCGCCGAGCGCACGGGACTGTAACGGACGCTACAATCACGGCCGAGACATCATCTGACGATTTCAATGAACAGCCCGAGACCGCCCATGCTGAGCGCCGAGGAAGCGCTCAGGCACTTGCTGGATGCCTGCCGTCCCGTGACCGATACTGACATTGTGGCCACGCTTGACGCGACGGGCCGGGTTCTGGCCGCCGATCAGCGCTCTGAGCTCGATGTGCCACGCCGTCGATTGCGAGAGCGGTAGCGCCGTACTGCCGTTGTCGCAGCGGATTCCTGCGGGTCACGTTGGTGAGCCCCTCAAGCCGGGGTCAGTGGCCAGGATTTTTACCGGCGCGATGATTCCCGCAGGCGCTGACGCTGTCGTCATGCAGGAGCAGTGCAGCTTTGATCAGGGCGCCAACTGCGTCACCGTGAATCATGTACCCAAGTCAGGCGAATGGATACGCAAGGCTGGCGAGGATATCCGCTCCGGCAGCGTGATTCTCGCTGCAGGCACGCGGCTGAGAGCTCAGGAGCTCGGGCTGGCCGCATCGGTCGGTCTGGCGAACTTACCGGTCATTCGGCGGGTGCGCGTAGCGGTTTTCTTCACCGGTGACGAGCTGACCATGCCGGGCGAGGCATTACGTCCCGGAGCGATTTATAACTCCAACCGTTTCATGTTGCGGGGCTTGCTGCAGCAGCTCGGCTGCGAAATCACCGATCTGGGCAACGTGCCGGACTCCCTCGACGCGACACGCGAGGCGTTGCGGACAGCCGGTAGCGGCCACGACATGATCCTGACCTCGGGCGGGGTGTCGGTAGGCGAGGAGGATCATGTCAAGCCTGCGGTCGAAGCAGAGGGCCGCCTCGACCTGTGGCAGATAGCGATCAAGCCAGGCAAACCGCTAGCCTTTGGTGAAGTAGGCAAAGAAGGAGATCGCAAGGCTTTTTTCATCGGCTTGCCAGGCAATCCTGTCTCCAGCTTTGTCACTTTTCTTGTCTTTGTGCGGCCGTTTATTCTGGCGTTGCAGGGTGCTCGCCATCAGACGCCGCGCGCGTACGCGATGCGGGCAGACTTCAACTGGCCCAAGCCTGACCGGCGTAATGAATTTCTCAGAGTGCGCATCAACGAGCGCGGAGGCCTTGATTTATTCCCTAATCAGAGCTCAGGGGTGCTGACTTCCACCGTCTGGGGCGATGGTCTGGTCGATAATCCGCCCGGCCAAACCATCAACGCCGGTGATATCGTAAACTTTCTGCCATTCACCGATTTGCTCTACTGATCATGCAGATTCAGCTCAGATTCTTTGCCAGTGTGAGAGAGGCCGTGGGAACTGCCCAGGAGTCACTGGAGCTGCCTGCCGACGTCACGACCGCGGGACAGGTGCGCGATTATTTGCGCTCTCGTGGTGGTCCGTGGGCCGAAGCGCTCGCGGAGGGGCGCTCGCTGCGCATCGCCTGCAACCAGCAGATGGCCGAGCCATCGACGCCAGTCACCGAAGGCTGCGAGCTGGCTTTCTTTCCGCCCGTGACCGGCGGCTGAGGAGCGATTCATGGCCGTGCGTGTCCAGACACAGGATTTTGACCTCACGACAGAGATCTCCGCGCTGCGCGCCAACACGCCCAAGGTAGGCGCAGTGGTCAGCTTCGTTGGCACCGTGCGCGATCTGAACGAGGGCGAGCATGTCGCCGAAATGGAGCTCGAGCATTACCCCGGTATGACCGAGAAGGCACTGGAGGACATCGTCGCGCAGGCCAAGTCACGCTGGGATATTTTCGAGGCACTCGTCATCCATCGCGTGGGTCCGCTCAAGCCGCTGGAGCAGATCGTGCTGGTTGCGGTGACGTCGGCTCATCGTGGTGAGGCCTTTGACGCCTGTGAATTCATCATCGACTATCTCAAGACTCAGGCGCCTTTCTGGAAGAAAGAGCAGACCCCGACGGGCGCCCGCTGGGTCGATGCACGGGTGTCGGACGATGAGGCGATGGCAAAATGGGCTCAGCGCTGAGCTTTGCAGCGGTAGCTATTGGCGCATCGCTGGGTGCCTGGCTCCGCTGGTGCCTGTCGCTGTGGCTGAATGCCCGGGTCGAGAATCTGCCCCTTGGTACGCTGCTGGCCAACATCGCTGGCGGTTTCATGATCGGTATCGCGATCGGAGTTTTCGAGAATTTTCCCGAACTGCCGCCGGCGTGGCGATTGCTGGTGATCACCGGCTTTCTCGGCGGGCTGACGACCTTTTCCACCTTCTCTGCCGAGTCCGTGCTGCTGCTTCAGCGCGGCGCCTATGGCTGGGCGTTCCTGCATACTGGCTTGCATCTACTGGGCTCAATCGCTGCTTGCATCGCCGGACTGGCCGTCTGGCGCCACGTTTACCCGTAACCCCGGGCATGGGGCCCAATAATGACTTCAGAACCCGTATTCTGGAGCCATTCTCATGCGTCTCGACAAACTTACCACCAAGCTTCAGCAAGCACTCGCCGATGCGCAAAGTCTTGCCGTGGGCAACGACAACCAATACATCGATCCCGTTCATCTACTGACCGCGCTGCTCAATCAGGATGATGGCGCGCCCCGGTCGCTGCTGCAGCGTGCCGGTGTCAATGTGGGCGGTCTCGGAACGGCGCTCAAAGGCGCAGCAGAGCGTTTGCCCAAGGTCAGCGGCACGGGTGGCGAAGTGCAGGTCGGACGTGAGCTGGCCGCACTCTTGAACCTGGCCGACAAGGAAGCACAGAAGCACGGCGACCAGTTCATCGCAAGTGAAATGGCGCTGCTCGCCTTGGCAGATGACAAATCCGACGCGGGCCGGCTCGCGCGCGAGAGCGGCCTGACCCGAAAATCGCTTGAGGCCGCGATACAGGCGTTGCGCGGCGGCGCGCATGTCGATTCGCAAGAAGCAGAGGGACAGCGCGAATCACTGAAGAAATACACGCTCGATCTGACCGAACGCGCCCGTCAGGGCAAGCTCGATCCCGTGATCGGGCGCGACGATGAAATTCGTCGCGCAATTCAGGTGCTGCAGCGTCGCAGCAAGAACAATCCAGTGCTGATCGGCGAACCCGGCGTTGGCAAGACGGCCATCGTCGAAGGTCTCGCCCAGCGCATCATCAATGGTGAAGTACCCGATAGCCTGAAAAACAAGCGTGTCTTATCGCTGGACATGGCGGCGCTGCTGGCGGGTGCGAAGTATCGCGGTGAATTCGAAGAGCGCCTCAAAAGCGTGCTCAAAGAACTGTCGCAGGACGAAGGACAAACCATCCTGTTCATTGACGAAATTCACACTATGGTCGGCGCTGGTAAAGCCGAAGGTGCGATGGATGCAGGCAATATGCTTAAGCCCGCGCTCGCACGTGGTGAGCTTCACTGCGTCGGTGCAACGACGCTGGATGAATACCGCAAGTACATCGAGAAAGACGCTGCGCTGGAGCGTCGTTTCCAAAAAATTCTGGTCGATGAGCCAAGTGTCGAGGCCACCATCGCCATCTTGCGTGGATTGCAAGAGAAATACGAAGTACATCATGGCGTTGATATTACCGACCCGGCGATCGTGGCTGCCGCCGAGCTTTCGCACCGCTACATCACCGACCGCTTTCTCCCCGACAAGGCGATCGACCTGATCGATGAGGCTGCATCCAAGATCAAGATCGAGATTGATTCCAAGCCCGAGGTGATGGACAAACTGGATCGCCGCCTGATTCAGCTCAAGATCGAGCGCGAGGCTGTCAAGAAAGAAAAAGACGAAGCCTCGCAGAAGCGTTTCGGCTTGCTTGAAGACGAGATCGCGAGGCTTGAGCGCGAGTACGCTGACCTCGAAGAAGTCTGGAAATCAGAGAAATCCGCCGTGCATGGCAGCCAATCAATTAAGGAAGAGATCGAGCGCGTGCGTCTGCAAATGGAAGAAGCGCGTCGCAAGGGCGATTGGCAGAAAATGTCCGAGCTACAGTACGGTCGCATGCCCGAACTGGAGGCACAACTCAAGCACGCTGACAAGGGCGAGGGCACGGGCGACAAACCTAGGCTGTTGCGTACGCAGGTCGGCGCGGAAGAAATCGCCGAAGTCGTTTCGCGCGCCACCGGCATTCCGGTATCCAAGATGATGCAGGGCGAGCGCGACAAACTGTTGCACATGGAAGATGAGATACACAAGCGTGTGGTCGGGCAGGATGAGGCAATCAGAGCGGTGTCAGACGCCATCCGACGCTCGCGAGCCGGGCTGTCAGACCCTCATCGTCCTTATGGTTCCTTCATGTTCCTTGGGCCAACGGGCGTTGGCAAGACCGAGCTAACCAAGGCGCTTGCAGCCTTCCTGTTCGATACCCAAGAGGCGCTGATCCGTATCGACATGAGCGAGTTCATGGAGAAGCATTCTGTCGCCCGACTGATTGGCGCGCCCCCGGGCTATGTCGGCTATGAAGAGGGCGGTTATCTGACCGAAGCAGTGCGGCGCAAACCATACAGCGTGATCTTGCTCGACGAGATCGAAAAAGCGCATCCCGACGTGTTCAATGTGCTGCTGCAGGTGCTCGACGATGGCCGTATGACGGATGGCCAGGGACGCACGGTCGACTTCAAGAACACGGTGATCGTCATGACCTCCAACCTTGGTTCTCACAAGATTCAGGCGATGGAAGAGAGCGACCCTGCGCTGGTCAAGCTAGCCGTACTAGCCGAGGTGCGAGGACATTTCCGGCCCGAGTTCATCAACCGAATTGACGAGCTGGTCGTCTTCCATGGTCTGGATCAGAAGCACATCAGTTCGATCGCCCGCATACAGCTCGACACGCTGGAGAAGCGCTTGGCCAAGATGGATATCGGCCTCGAGGTGTCCGACGCCGCGCTGCGCAAGCTGGCCGAGGCGGGTTTTGATCCGGTCTACGGGGCTCGGCCGCTCAAGCGCGCGATACAGCAAGAGCTGGAGAATCCGCTGTCCAAGGCTATCCTCAAAGGCAGCTTTGGTCCGAAGGACACCATCCAAGTTGATGTGGCGGGATCCGAGCTGGGTTTTAAAAAGGCTGATTGATGGCGCCCGCGAAGCGCGTTATTCGATTTTAGGCAAAGGTGGCAAGGCAGGCTCAATCTGGTAGCCGCCCTCCGCCGGCCTGACATGCGAGACGCGGATAACCCCCTGCGAGAGATCACTGAGGTTCGCCGACAGGAGATAGGATCCCATCGATGCCGCGTTTCCGGGGTGGGCAGGACCTTCCCATCGGCTGCTCCGGTTGATTGGCCAGTTTTTTCGGCCAGAAGCGTCTGACATGACCTCGCCTTTGGTGTAGATCTCGGCACCGATCAATAGTCGGCCATCGCCGGTCTGCTCAACCGAGTACGCAAGATACACTTTGTCATTCTTGTCCTTGCTGCTAACGTCATTCTCAGTTTTTTTTGTCGAAGTAGACGTTTGCATGGTAAACACCGGTGGTACTTCCGACTTCTCGCGTGGAGAAAAATCCATCTGCATTGCGATCATCAATGGCGCTACCGCTCGTTGATTGATCAACTTTGATACGGTGGCTATCGTGGTCGCATCGTGACCACAGATATCTTTCAAATGCTCCAGCACCTGATTTTGGTGGCCCGGGGGTAGCTCAATCGACCGGGTTCGCGCAGGCTGATCATCCGACCGCGGTTGTTCTCTGTAAATGAAGCGGAAACTGCTACGGTTCAGATCTTTTTCGGTTTGTTCATGAATACCGGACGGACTGATCGGATCGTGTTCAAGCTGAGCGAAACCCTCTAGGATATTCGCTTGTGCACGTTCAGACAGCGGTCTCCGCATTCTGAAGATTTCACCGTCGATATTCATCAGTTCCATCTCAGGAGGAAGCAGGCGGTTCATATCGTCCAGGATCTCCTGGCGCTTGTTCAGGACTTCACCCTGCAGTTTGGCTCGTAATTCTTTTTGGAGCGCTTGCCATTGTGTCGTGAGCATTGTCGACGGATCGGATCCTATGGCGGTGGATACATAACTCAATTGTCCCAGACCAGGCACCCGCTCTTGGATAAGCTTTTCGCAGGCTTCCCTGTCTTGCGGAAGTATCGCGATAGCTTCGTCGACCATCTTGTTCATGACGGCCGCGCGCAATTCGTTGTCTCTTGGGTTGATAAACAAGGTCTTCAATCTGGCTGCTGCTGTATCGGTCACGCTTAATTTTTGACCTGCGACCACATTGCCTGTGGCATCCACCTCCAGGGGTTGCTTATTCGCCGCCGCACGCGTCATCTGTTCAAAAACATCGGCCACTTTGGGAGGAAGACTAGTACTTCTCATTGCGTTACTCCTCTGTTCAGTCGGTTTTTTTCATATGCCTATGGAATTGATCGTCTCGAGATATGGGCACTGCCGCCGCAGCTGTCGTTGCCAGAGATACGACGAGTCAAGCTCTGTGGCAATTAAACTGATGTATCAAGTGGTTATAATCAGACGAGTTTCCTTAAACAAACTCATTGAGGTAAAAAATGAGCTGGTCGACCTGTGACCTCTGCGATGCTCACGAAGACAAGATCGCTGATGGCCGTTTACAAGCGCTGCCGCCCGGCTACCGGCACTTTGGCAAGCGACAACGGTTTGCCGGACCGGCGCGTACGCTGAAAGTATTCGAGGACAACGCACTGGTGCGCTCAATGCTGGAGATGCCGGGCGAGGGCAACGTACTGGTGGTCGACGGAGGCGGCAGTCTTCGCTGTGCCCTGGTCGGTGGCAATCTGGGGAAGCTCGCCGAGGGCAACGGCTGGGCCGGCATCATCGTTAACGGATGCGTACGCGATACGCTGGAACTGGATGATTGCGACGTGGGTGTCCTGGCGCTAGGCACGATTCCTCTTCGCAGCGATCGAAAAGGCGCGGGAGACAAGAACGTTGTCGTCAATATGAGCGGTGTGCTTGTGCATCCCGGCGACATGATCTATGCGGACGAGGACGGCGTGCTGGTCTCGCGCGAGGCTCTCTAGCCGCGACTTGGCGTGCCCGTCCACCTTTCAAATCGTGAAAACCTCTTTCCGCATTATGAAATAGGCTGGGTGCGTGGCAGCAGATGGCCCTTTCATACAGAGAAATTTCTTACCGCATCGCAAAACGTAAAACGTAAATTGTTGATTTATAACAAAAATATTTATCTTATATGTCTTATATAAGACCTTGTTGCCTCGCAAAAAACAACCTAAGATTCTCTCATCGGTTTTTGTTCAATCCCCCGACGGGAAACTCTCCAGGAGAAACTCACCATGGCAACTCGCGATCAGCAAATTCAGGCACTGACAAAAGACTGGGCAGAAAATCCGCGCTGGAAAGGCATCAAGCGTAACTACAGCGCTGAAGATGTCGTCAATCTCCGCGGTTCGGTACAGATCGAGCACACGCTCGCCAAGCGCGGCTCGGAAAAACTGTGGCACTTGCTGAACACCGAGCCCTTTGTCAATGCTTTGGGTGCGCTGACCGGTAACCAGGCCATGCAGCAAGTCAAAGCGGGCCTCAAAGCCATCTATCTCTCTGGTTGGCAGGTCGCCGGTGACGCCAATCTGGCGGGTGAAATGTATCCCGACCAGTCGCTGTATCCGGCCAATTCGGTGCCGATGGTCGTCAAGCGCATCAATAACACCTTCCAGCGCGCCGATCAGATCCAGTGGTCCGAGGGCAAGAACGACATTGATTTCTTCGCCCCGATCGTTGCTGACGCAGAGGCGGGTTTTGGTGGCGTGCTGAACGCGTTCGAGTTGATGAAGGCCATGATCGAGGCTGGCGCTTCCGGTGTCCACTTTGAAGATCAGCTGGCCTCTGTGAAGAAGTGCGGTCACATGGGTGGTAAGGTGCTGGTGCCAACGCGCGAAGCGGTCGAGAAGCTCAACGCAGCGCGTCTGGCGGCTGACGTCTCCGGCACGCCGACCATTCTGGTGGCGCGTACCGATGCAGAAGCCGCCGATCTGCTGACGTCGGATGTGGATGAGCTGGACAGGCCATTCTGCACCGGCGAGCGCACGGTCGAGGGCTTCTTCAAGACCCGTCCGGGTGCGGATCAGGCAATCGCTCGTGGCCTTGCCTATGCACCGTATGCGGATCTGGTCTGGTGCGAGACCGGCAAACCCGACCTCGCCTTCGCAAAGAAATTCGCCGAAGCTATCCATGCCAAGTTCCCTGGCAAGATGCTGTCGTATAACTGCTCGCCATCGTTCAACTGGAAGAAGAACCTCGACGACGCCACCATCGCCAAATTCCAGAAAGAGCTGGGCGCGATGGGCTACAAGTTCCAGTTCATCACGCTGGCAGGCTTCCACGCACTGAATTACTCGATGTTCAACCTTGCGTACGGCTATGCACGTAACCAGATGACCGCCTTCGTCGAGTTGCAGGAATCCGAGTTCGCCGCCGCCGAAAAGGGCTTCACCGCGGTCAAGCATCAGCGCGAAGTCGGTACCGGCTACTTCGACGCCGTGACTCAGGCGATCCAGCAAGGTCAGTCCTCGACTACCGCGCTGCACGGTTCCACAGAGGACGAACAGTTCTTTGACAAGAAGGTCGCGTAAGCAAGGCGCTGGCATCATCTCAGCAGGTCATTGCGGGGCAGAACAGACGTTCCCCGCCGCAAAGAGGCCGCGCCCCACAAGGGCGCGGTTTTTTCTTTGGCGTCTCGGATCGGATCAATATCGCCGGGCTTGATAGAATCGCGCTCTGACCCGCCCCGCAGCGTTCCTGCTGCCTGACCCTATGTTCAGTTATCGCCACGGCTTCCACGCTGGGAATCACGCCGATGTGCTCAAGCACATGGTACTCGTACAGTTGCTCGCTTATCTGAACCAGAAAGATGCGGCCTACATGGTGATCGATACCCATGCAGGCGCGGGCGTCTATCAGCTCGACAGCGACTACGCCAGTAAGAGCGGTGAATTCGAGACCGGCATCGCCCGCTTGTGGGGGCAAGAGGCTGCGCCCGATATCGTCGCGGACTACCTGCAAGTGATCCACGCGATGAATCCGTCGGGGCGCCTGCGTCATTATCCCGGCTCGCCTTTCATTGCCGAGCAGCGGATGCGAGAGCAAGATCGTTTGCGGCTGTTCGAGCTTCATTCCACCGACATCCGCCTGCTCGAAGATAACTTCCGCAAACTCGAAGCCCATCAGGCTGCCAACGGTATTCGGCATCACGCGCGTGGCAAGCGTGTGATGATCCAGCGCGCGGATGGTTTTGCAGGACTGAAGGCCTTGCTGCCTCCGCCATCCCGCAGAGGACTGGTGCTGATCGATCCTCCGTATGAAGACAAGGATGACTACCGCAAAGTGAAAGCAGCGATCGAGGATGCGCAGCGTCGCTTTGCCACCGGCACGTACGCCATCTGGTATCCGGTGCTGGGTCGACTCGAATCGCAGCAACTGCCCGAGAGGCTGAAACGTGTGGCTGCTTCTGACTGGCTGCAGGTGACGCTGTCGATCGGCGCACCGGCCGAGGGGCGTGGCTTGCACAGCAGCGGGATGTTCATTATCAACCCGCCCTGGACCCTCGAGGCCAGCTTGCAGGAGGCCATGCCCTGGCTAGCCAACCTGCTCGGGCGCGATGGCGCGGGTCGCTTTCAGATTCAGAAGGGCTCGGCGGCGGCGCCCGTCAAGGAGCGCCGCGCATGAACAAGGCCTTCGTCAAGGAATCCAGTGGCGATGACGATGATGACGATCTGGGCGCGGGCTTGCCGCCCACCCCTGCGGGCGCGAAGAACTACATCACGCCGCAGGGCTATCAGCGCATCCGCGAAGAGCTGTTGCAGCTGATTGATGTGGAGCGGCCTGAGGTCGTCAGAGTGGTGCACTGGGCGGCTTCGAATGGTGACCGCTCTGAGAATGGTGACTATATCTACGGCAAGCGACGGCTGCGCGAGATCGATCGGCGCATTCGTTTTCTTACCAAGCGGCTCGATCTGGCTGAAGTGGTTGATCCAGCGGTTCACCATGGCAGCGATCAGGTGTTCTTTGGCGCGACCGTCACGTACCTGAATGGCCTCGGTAACGAGCACACCGTGACGATCGTCGGCATTGATGAGCTCGACCCCCTGCATGGCAAGATCAGCTGGGTGTCGCCCGTCGCGAGGGCGCTGACCAAGGCGCGGGAAGGCGACGTGGTCACGCTGAACACGCCCTCTGGCGCGGATGAGCTGGAGGTACTGAGTGTCCAGTATCCAGCGCCTGCTTGACGTAAAATGTCGCGTTTTCCGGATTCGTCTTTGCAGGAACGCATGTCGATCATTTTCCCCACGCTGAATCACCCTTTGCGCGCGCCTCTGGCCGCCGAGATTCACTCGCGGCCGCCGATACGGCTCGAAGCGCCGGAACGTATTACCCACCTGGCAGTTCATGGCCGTAACGAGGTGGCGGCGGGTGCATCGACCGGGCTGCAGACGCGGCTGCTGTCAGACCTGTGTGTTCACTTTGGCGTGACACCGCCAGCGGGAGAGGCGAAATACTTCTTCCATGATTTCGGGCGTTTTCGCCTGAAATGGGAATGCCACACCGAATTTGCCAGCTACACTTTCGTCTCTAGCGCCCGCAGCGCGCCCGCGCAGGACGATCTGTTTGCTCAGATGCCTTCCGCCGATCTGCCGCAGCATTGGCTGCTGCATCTGCAGGGCATGCTGATGGTGGCCACGCATATCGTCCTGGAAGCGGCGACCTTGTCGTCTGATGACACCGTGCCGCAGATGCGCCGGCTGTTCGAGGGCAATGCCATCGTCGGATGCGAAGCTTCGCAGGCAGCTCAGGTGTGGACGGATTTTCAGATTCAGTCCGACGGTTTTGTGCGTTTCGTGGTGCGCGATGCCGGGCTCAAGGGGCAGCAGGCAGGGCGGCTGGTGCAACGATTGCAGTCAACACCGAGCTTGACTGGTCCAGACCATACATTGAGAAAGACTTCGCGGTCACCGGCTGGCGTCACTCACCGCCGCCATGGTCGCCAGCGGAGACAATGACACTGACGAAGAAGCGGGCATTGCCAAAGAGCAGGCGCTGCTGGAACAGATCACGTCGCTGGCCGCGCGGCTGGAGCAATTAGCGGTCGACAATGGCTACCGCTTTTCTGCGTCACAGGCGTATTTCAAGCTCGTGCATTCGCGCATTGACGAATTGCGCGAACGGCGCATCGAGGGCGTTCCTACGATTGCCGAGTTCATGCAACGTCGCCTGACTCCGGCAATGAACACGTGCACCGCAACCGCGCGCCGACAGGAAGTGCTTGGCGAGCGTCTTGCCAATACCAACTCGCTGCTGCGCACCCGAGTCGGCATCCGACAAGAGCAGCAGAACAACAAGATCCTGCAATCGATGAACATGCGCGCAGCACAGCAGCTGAGGCTGCAGCAGGCGGTAGAGGGCTTGTCGGTCGTGGCGATTTCTTATTACCTTGCCGGACTCGTCGGCTACGGCGGAAAAGCGCTTAAGGCTTCCGGAATGCATATCGATACCGATCTGGTCACCGGTATCTCGGTGCCGATCCTTGCGCTGGTGGTCTGGGTGGGACTGAATCGTCTGCGCAAGCGCTTCAAGTAAACGCTCGGCGCAGACAGCTCATCCGCGCTCGCGGATGATGCGCTCGACACCTTTGACGCGTTTGACGTTTCTGATTAGGCGCGCGAGATGGACGCGATCCTCGACCTGCAGGGTAAATTTCAGTTCGGTGAGGCGGCTGCTGCGGCTCTCATCCATGCCAACGTGTACGATATTTGACCCGGATTCATTAATCTCCGCTGCGAGTCGGGCCAGTGCACCTTTTTCGTCCTGTAGCAGCACCCGGACACGGCAATCGAAACGCCGGGCGTGATCGGCCGCCCAGCTGACGGCAATCCAGCGTCCCTGATCTTTGGCGCGCAAGCGCTTGGCCACGCCGCAGTCGGCAACATGAATATGCAGCATCTGATCACGTTTCAGATGACCGGCCAATGCGTCTCCGGGAATCGGCAGGCAGCAGGGTGCGTACTGCACCGAGGTCGCTGGTTCGCGGCCGGTAATGATCACCGGTTTGATCGCTCGCTCGGCTTCTGGGCTGGTCGTCGGCTTGCCCTTGTCGTCGCCAGCGACGAGGCCTTGAATATGCCGCGCAACCAGCATGGCCATGCGCTTGCCTACACCAATCTCGGCGTACAGATTGCTGATGGATTTTGCGCTGGTCTCGCTGACCAGTCGGTCCGCGATGGGTACGGGTAGTTTCGCGGGTAATTCGAGCAGAGCGAGTGATTGTTCGAGCAGCATGCGTCCCAGATCGATCGCTTCTTCGCGGTCGATAGTGCGCAGATGATGACGGATCGCCGAGCGTGCCTTGCCGGTGCGTACAAAGGTCAGCCAGTTCGGCGTCGGTCGGGCGTCGTTCGAGACCTCGATAGCCACGATATCGCCATTGCGAAGCTCGGTTTTCAGGGGCGCCTGCTCATGATTGATGCGTGCCGACACCGCATGGTCACCGATGTCGGTGTGGATGGTGTAGGCAAAGTCCAGTGCGGTAGCGCCTCGTGGCAGCGCGATGATGGTGGATTTGGGCGTGAACACGTACACCGAATCCGGAAACAGATCGACCTTCACATGCTCCAGGAATTCAGCCGAGTCGCCCGTCTGGTGCTGAATGTCGAGCAGCGATTGCAGCCAGGCATGCGTGCGCTGCTGCAGGTCGGTCAGCTCGCTTTCCTCGTTCTTGTACAACCAGTGCGCGGCAACGCCCGCCTCGGCAACCTGGTGCATCTCGCGGGTACGTATCTGAAATTCTACCGGTGTACCGTACGGCCCGATCAGTGTGGTGTGCAGCGATTGGTAGCCGTTGAGCTTAGGTATCGCGATGTAATCCTTGAACTTGCCGGGCATGGGCTTGAACATCGCATGCAGCGTGCCCAACGCGACGTAGCATTGCTCGAAGCTCTCGACCACGACGCGAAAGCCATACACATCCAGCACCTGAGAGAAGCTCAGGTGCTTGTTGCGCATCTTGCGGTAGATGCCGTACAGCGTCTTTTCGCGACCATAGACACCGGCCGTGATGCCACCGCTTGCCAGACCCTCTTTGACCGTCTCCAGGATCTTGCCGACTACTTCGCGGCGGTTTCCGCGCGCGGCCCTCACGGCCTTGGCGATAGTCCGATAGCGCAGGGGGTGCAGGTGAGAGAAAGCCAGCTCCTGCAGCTCGCGGTAAATGTTGTTCAGCCCGAGCCTATGCGCAATGGGAACATAGACCTCCATCGTCTCGCGTGCGATCCGGCGTTGCTTGTCGGCGGACATCGCACCCAGTGTGCGCATGTTATGCAGGCGGTCGGCCAGTTTGACCAGAATCACGCGGACATCGCGCGCCATGGCCAGCAGCATCTTGCGAAAGTTCTCGGCCTGCTGCTCGACCTGGGTCTGGAATTCGATCTTGTCGAGTTTGGATAGCCCGTCCACCAGCGATGCCACTGGCGCGCCAAAGCGCTCGATCAGTTCGTCTTTCTTGACATCCTGATCTTCCATCACATCATGCAGCAGAGCCGCCATGATCGCCTGGGCATCGAGTTTCCACTCGGCGCAGATTTCAGCAACAGCGATAGGATGAGAGATGTAAGGCTCGCCGGACTTGCGTACCTGCCCGAGATGCATCTCGTCAGAGAAGCGGTAGGCTTCCTTGATCTTTTTTAGCTCCGACGGGCTCAGGTACTCCGAGAGGCGGGTGGTCAGCTGCGTGACCGAGGCCACGCCTACGGCGCCTGGAGCATTCTGCTCGGGCGCTGACAGGGATTTGGACGACGAAGGGGGGCTGTTCTTCCGGCCAGCGGAAGGGGCGGCAGTGTCAGCGGATGGCGGGTTCATCTGCGAGCCGACCCGAGATCATGAGCGCTCAGCTCAGCTAGGTACTTTCTTGAGCATTTCTAGGCCAACGTAGCCGCTGGCCACCTCGCGCAGTGCCGTGACCGTGGCCTTGTCGTCGGAGTGGACCTTGGCCGTATGGCCTTGCAGCAGCTGGCGCGCGCGGTAGGTTGCGACCAGCGTCAGCTGAAATCGGTTAGGTATCTTCTTCAAGCAATCTTCGACGGTGATGCGTGCCATGTTGTCTCCAGAATCCGGATCAGTGTCAGTATCAGTTCGGTGCTGCGAGGATGCCTAAATCGGCAAACAGAGAGAGGTTTCGCTTGGCCTGCTGCGCGAAGCGACAGCGTGAAGCCTCGACAATGGCTGTCAGCTGGGACAACGCGGTGTCAAATTCAGTGTTGATAATAACATACTCGAACTCTGGCGCATGGGCGATCTCCCCGCTGGCGGCCTGTACGCGCCGGGCGATCACGTCGTCGGTATCCTGCCCTCGTTTTTTCAGCCTTTGCTCCAGCGTCGGCAAAGAAGGGGGAAGTATGAAAATACCCACCGCCTCGGGGAAATGCCGGCGGACTTGCTGGGCGCCCTGCCAGTCAATTTCAAGCAGCACATCCAGCCCATCACGGGTCTGTTGCTCGACCATCAGACGCGAGGTGCCGTAATAATTCCCGTGGACCTTGGCATGTTCGAGAAACTCGCCGCGCTGCTGTCTCTCGATGAAATCCTGCTCGCCAAGAAAAAAATACTCTCGACCATCTACCTCGCCCGGGCGGGGCGCGCGCGTGGTGCACGAGATGGATAGCTTGATGGACGAATCTTTCGCCAGTAGCGCATTGACCAGCGAGGACTTGCCCGCGCCCGAGGGTGCGGCGACGATGAACAGGCTGCCGGACGAGGGCTTGTCCGTGGCGGCCTGATGTGCTGAAGCGGAAGTTGATGAATTCATTCGAGGTTTTGTACTTGCTCTCGCATTTGTTCGATCAGCAGCTTCATTTCCATTGATGCATCTGACAAATCTTTCACCGCGGCCTTGGAGCCCAAGGTGTTGGCCTCGCGGTTAAGCTCTTGCATCATGAAGTCGAGCCGTTTGCCCACCGGGCCGCCTTTTTTGAGGATGGCGCGGGTCTCGGCAAGATGGCCTGAGAGCCGATTGAGTTCTTCGGCGACATCGATCCGTATGCCGTAGAGCGTGACTTCTTGTCGTATGCGGTCCTGAATCTCTTCTTTGGGGACGCTGGGTGCGCCACTGCCCGTCGACAGGCTGACGCCCAGCGCTTCTTGCATGCGATCGATGGCTTTTTGCCGGAAGCTTTCGATGGCCTGCGGCACCAAGGGGGTGATGCGTGCGACGATGGCTTCGATCTGCTCGATGCGGGAACTCAGCATCGCTTGCAGTGCGGCACCCTCACGCTGACGCGATTCAATGAAAGCTTGCAGCGCCTCTGCCAGTGCAGCTTGCACGTCTGAGGCTAGCGTGTCCTGGCTGAGTTCGCTCTCGGCCAGCACACCAGGCCAGCGCAGCAGCTCGTTCACTGACAGCGGACGTGCTTCGGGGAATTTGTTCAGTACCTGTTGCTGGGCGCTAGTCAGTGCGGACAGCAAGTGGTCATCGACAGCGAGTTGATTTCCTGTGGTGTTCTTGCGACCGAACGACAAACGACACTCCACCTTGCCGCGCTGCAGGCGTGCGATGATCGCTTCCCTGAGCAGGGGCTCGAGATTGCGAAGATCATCCATCATCCGAAACTGAAGATCGAGAAACCGCGAATTCACGCTCCTCAGTTCCAGCGTGATGGTGCCCGCCGCGCTGTCGCGCGAGCAAACGCCATAGCCGGTCATGCTGCTGATAGTCAAAGTTGGTTCCTGTCAGGTGTTCAAACGGGCATTCAAAACTTTACAAAAAGCCAATAAGTCCACACAATCCCGTCCCGGGAATCAATCGAGCGCAGAAGAGGGAAATGGCTGGCCAACAAAACGCTGCCTTGCCGGATGGTCTGGACATCGGCGGATATCGCATTGTAAAGAAGATTGCCGCGGGCGGCTTCAGCATTGTGTACCTCGCCGAGGATGCGCAAGGTCATCGTGTGGCTATCAAAGAGTACTTACCCGCCACGCTGGCCAGCCGCAAATTCGGGCAGTTACAGCCCGCCGTGACGAATGAGCATTTGGAGCTGTACCGCGTCGGGTTGAAGTATTTCCTCGATGAGGGCAGGGCGCTGGCTTCCATCAGTCATCCGAATGTCGTGCGTGTGCTGAATTTTTTCCGTGCCAATGACACCGTCTATATGGTGATGGGGTATGAGCAGGGGCGCTCGCTGCAAGACCATATTACCCGGCGCAAGAAAGCCGGCGACAAGCCGCTGGTGTCGGAGCAGGCCATACGCTGGATGTTCGCGCAGGTCATGGATGCGCTGCGCGAGGTGCACACCCACAAGCTGCTGCATCTTGATCTGAAGCCAGCCAATATTTATCTGCGTGATGACGGTACGCCGATCTTGCTGGATTTCGGCGCTGCCAGGCAGACCCTGCACGCCGATCTCTCTACGCTGCATCCGATGTACACGCCAGGCTTCGCGGCCCCCGAACTGTCCACCAAAAAAGAACTGGGCCCGTGGACTGACATCTACAGCATCGGTGCCACCATCTTCAATTGCATGGTGGGCGTGCCACCGCAATCCGCACATGAACGGCGGCGTGACGATCGCATGGAACAGTTCTATACCGAGCTGCACGCCTTGTATACGCCTGAGCTGGTGCAGCTGGTGCGTTCCAGCCTGATGCTGGATCCCCTGAAGCGTCCGCAAAGCGTGTTCGCGTTACAGAAATCGATGAGAGATGGCATTGGTCCGATCGGCGCCAGTCATAGTCTCTTGTCCCGGCTGCGCCGATTGATGAGCTGAATGCGGATACCTCATGCGCTTTTCCATTTATCAAGACAGTCAGGTCGGCGGACGGTCCAGCAATCAGGACCGAATGGGCTATTGCTTCACGCGCGAAGCGGTGCTCCTGATGCTGGCCGATGGCATGGGCGGCCATTCGCATGGCGAGGTCGCTGCAGTGCTGGCATTGCAGGCCATGGGTGAGCTTTTCAAGAAAGCGGCACAGCCTTCGATTGCGGAGCCAGAGGCCTTTCTGGAAGAACTGGTGTTCACCGCGCATCTGGCGCTGCACCGCTACCGCGCCGAGCACCGTCTTGCCGACACGCCGCGCACAACGATCGTCGCCTGTGTGATCCAGCAGGGACGGGCGCAGTGGATACACTGCGGCGATTCTCGTCTTTACTGGCTGCGCGGCGGACGCATCTTGGCGCGAACGGTCGATCACTCGCATGTCGAGCGCCTCGTCTCGCTGGGCAGGCTGTCGCCCGCTGAGAGGCTATTCCATCCTGATCGCAATAAACTCTACAACTGCGTCGGTGCGCCCACCTTGCCCCGCGTGGAAAAGGCTCCCCCTGTGCGCCTTAAAACCGGCGACCAGATCCTGCTGTGCTCGGATGGGCTCTGGTCCAGTATCCCCGAACATGAACTT
>JBEGNF010000082.1:0-10244 GCA_041182625.1 Pseudomonadota bacterium
TTGCAAAGCCCGCTGCCGACGGACAGCTCGTCTCGCTGCCTGCATGGATTCCCGGCAGCTACATGATCCGCGAGTTTGCGCGCAATATCGTCAACATGAGCGCCCGCTGCGACGGCCGCAAGCTGCGGCTGACAAAACTCGACAAGCACAGCTGGCAAGCCGCACCGTGCAAGGGTGAGCTGCAGATTCAGTATCAGGTCTATGCGTGGGATTTGTCGGTGCGTGCCGCGCACCTCGACCAGACGCATGGATTTTTCAACGGCACCAGCGTCTTCCTGAAAGTGCATGGCAAGGAATCGCTGCCACACATCGTGGATATTCAGCCGCCGGAAGGTGACGCCTATGCCACATGGCGTGTTGCCACCTCGCTGCCCGAGCACAAGGCGCGCCGCCATCGATTTGGTACGTACATCGCCAGTGACTACGATGAGCTGATCGATCATCCGGTCGAAATGGGTGAGTTCGAGCTGATCCGCTTTGACGCACAGGGCGTGCCCCATGAGATGGCGATCACTGGGCGCGTTCCCGCACTGGATAAGGTCCGGCTTGCAGAAGACCTGAAAAAAATCTGTGAGTCACAGATCGCGTTTTTCGAGCCTGCGTCAAAAGCGGCGCCCATGGATCGTTATGTGTTCCTCACGCTGGCCGTGGGCGATGGCTACGGCGGGTTGGAGCACCGTGCTTCAACCGCGCTGATCTGTGCGCGGAATGATCTGCCTGTGATCGGTCAGACCGAGATGAGCGATGCCTATCGCGGCTTTCTCGGGTTGTGCAGTCACGAGTATTTTCATACCTGGAATGTCAAACGCATCAAACCGGCCGTGTTCGCG
This sequence comes from Pseudomonadota bacterium, assembly GCA_041182625.1. Taxonomy (GTDB): domain Bacteria; phylum Pseudomonadota; class Gammaproteobacteria; order Burkholderiales; family Burkholderiaceae_D; genus Pernthalerella. The sequence continues at coordinate 831 of JBEGNF010000082.1, forward strand.
CCTTACGATCTGAGTCAGGAAAATTACACCACGCTGCTCTGGCTGTTCGAGGGCTTCACCAGTTATTACGATGATCTGATGCTGCTGCGCGCCGGCGTGATCGACAGCGGCGCTTATCTCAAGCTGATCGAAAAGACGATCAATAACGTGCATCGCGGCAGCGGCCGGCTGAAGCAGAGCGTGGCCGAATCCAGCTTCGATGCCTGGACCAAGTATTACCGTCAGGATGAAAACGCGCCGAATGCCATCGTCAGCTATTACGCAAAAGGCTCGCTGGTGGCGCTGCTGCTGGATCTGGTGATCCGGCGCGATACTCAAGGGCGGCGATCGCTGGATGATGTGATGCGCGCGCTGTGGCGGCGCTACGGTCGCGATTTTTATTCCGCCAAGGGCGGGCGCGGCGTAAGTGAACAGGATGTCGAGGCCTTGTTCGACGAGATCACCGGTCTGAAGCTGAAGCCGATCTTCGACCTCGCGGTGCGCGGTACGCGCGATCTGCCGCTGTCCGAGACTTTTGCTGCGGTGGGCATCGACCTGGCCGACCGCCGCAAGGCGGTAGCACCTTCGATGGCCGTGCGGACTCAGCGCGACGGCAGTCATTGCAAGCTGGGCGCGGTACATGAAGGCGGTGCGGCGCACAAGGCAGGCCTGTCGGCAGGGGATGTTCTGGTCGCCATTGATGGTCTGCGCGTCACCTCCGACAATCTGGATGGTCTGCTACAGCGTTATCGTGTCGGCGACACGATCTCGGTCCATGCCTTCCGCCGCGATGAGCTGATGCAAGTCGAACTGAGGCTTGAGCCAGATGCTGCGCCACAGTTCGCGCTGGAGCCGCGCGACAAACCCGAGGCAGGTGCGAAGCTGCGCAAAGCCTGGCTCAGAAGCCGCGCATAACTCAATGCCAGTCAGTTAAGCCCCAAAGTCCCTGCATTCAATAAAAGACGCTGGGTCCCGGCCTGCGCCGGGACGACGATATCAAGGCCGCTAGCCAGGCCGGGATCCAGTGACTTTGAGATTTTCGATGATCAGGGACAATCTGGGCACTTCACTGACTGGCATGAGCGCATAACTCACTTTTCATCTCATTTCAAACAGGAGACCATCATGACCCAGCGCCTGCTCCGTCGTCTGGCATTCGCAACCAGCCTGTCGCTCGGCATCTCTGCCTGCCTTATTGCCGTAGCGCCGACGCTTCACGCAGCCGACTTACCGACTGCGTCACCGCAATCGCAGGGTTTGTCGGCCGAGCGTCTGGGTCGTGTGCGTTCACTGTTCCAGGCAGAAGTCGATGCCGGTCGCATGCCGGGGGTTGTGGTGATGGTCGCGCGCAAGGGCAAGATCGTGCAGGCGGATGCGCTGGGCTTTCAAGACAAGGAGTCTGGCAAACCGATGAAGCGCGATGCAATCTTTCGCGCGTATTCAATGACCAAGCCGCTGGTGTCCGTGCTGACGATGATGCTGGTCGAGGAAGGCAAGCTGCAGCTGACGGACCCGGTGTCGAAGTTTTTTCCGTCGATGGCGAACATGAAGGTGCTGTCGAATTCGACTGATGGCAACAGCGAGCGTGTAGCGGCGGCCAAACCGATCACGATTCATGATCTTCTGCGTCATACCTCGGGCATCAGCTATGCAGAGTTCAGCCGCTTCCCGGCGATCAAGGGACCGTATCTGGAGGCGGGCCTGTTCTCGAATGAGGTACAGGGCAAGTGGATCATGCTGACACCCGAGCAGCAGGTCGAGGCACTGGCGAAAGCGCCACTGCTTTGGCAGCCGGGCACAACCTGGGAGTACAGCTTGTCCACCGATTTGCTGGGCCGTGTGCTGGAAGTGATCGCCAAAAAATCGCTTGGCGAGCTGATGGATGAAAAACTCCTCAAGCCATTGGGCATGAAAGACACCAGCTTTGTGGTGCCGGCTTCCAAGGCGTCGCGCATTGCCGAGCCTCTCCGCATCGATCCGCTGACCGGCCAGCCGTACTACCTCGTGCTCGATGTCACGCGCACGATGGGCAATGATTCCGGTGGTGCGGGTATGTCGACCACGGCGGACGACTATCTGCGGTTTTGCCAGATGATGCTGAATGGCGGCACACTCGACGGTCGCCGCTATCTCTCACGCTCCACCGTGGCGCTGATGACTTCCGACCACCTGGGCTCGAAGATCGCCACGCCGGTGCAGCCCGGCGAAGTGCTGATGGGCGTACAAGGTTATACCTTCGGTCTGGGCTTCATGGTGCGGCAGGGCGCGGGTGTCGCCGGCGTGCACGGTTCCGAGGGCGACTATGCATGGGGCGGCTACGGCGGCACCTTCTTCTGGATTGATCCCAAAGAGCAGCTGATCGGCCTGATGATGGCGCAGACGCCGGGTGCATCGCGGCAGTATTACCGCCGAATGATCAAGACGCTCGTCTATCAGGCACTGGACTGATCTTTGCGCCTGATTCAAGCGAGCAGGTGCGAGATCAGCGCATCGAATTCGGCGTCATCCACATGCTGATTGTCGAGGCGGCGCAGCGCGGGATGCGCCGGCGGCTCAACCCGGCGCTTCAGGTACTCGTCCCAATGCGCGAGCTTCCACGCATCGCGCGGATCATTGCGCTTTTCTATGCGGCGCTTGGCTTCTTCCGTGGAGAGGTCGATCCACGCGATCCGGCACACGGTACCGGCAGGCATGCCAAGCTGCACCGGATCGAAGAACTTCCCCGCCATGAGCTCACGCGTGAACGGCCCCACGAGCAGGACTTGCGATCCAAGCGCCAGGTTTTCGCGCGTGATGTCGAGCAGGCCGGCGTACTCGCGGTCGCGAAGGTTCTGCAGGTAGGTGGGGCTGTCGCGGTCGGCTGGATTGCCGGTCAGGAGCCCCATCACGTGGGAACTGAACGCGCCATAGGCCGTGTCTTTGTCGAGAAAGAAGAAGTCTTTGCCGCCGCGTGCTGACAGCACAGGCATGGCGCGCTTGGCGAGCGTGGTCTTGCCGGTACCAGCATGGCCGGCGAAAAGCAGTAATCGGGCGTTGGTCATTGAAATTGTTTCCAAATTGGCAGTAATGACAACTTTGTCAGGTAAAGTAGTGTTAAGACATCAAAACTTGTATCATGCAACATCGCAGCGTAATTGGCGGTATCGAGCAGGGATTTCTTTTCAACCCAAGACGATAAAGACACTATGGCTGATACCAACCCTCCCGGTTCCTTGTTTGTCGGAGATGGCGTGTTCATGCAGGGCACCATGACCGTACCTGGCGTAGCCAGCGTCGATGGCAAACTGCAAGGCCAACTCACGGCAGATGTCATTGCCATTCAGACCAACGGCTCTGTCGATGGCAAAACCACGGCCAACCACATCAAGGTGGCCGGTTCTCTGACCGACACCACGGTGGCGAACCGGACCCTGGTTGTTGAATCCACTGGCGTGATCGCTGGCTCCATCACGTATGCCGAGATGGAGATCAAAAAAGGGGGTTCACTTCAGGGCAGCATCCACAAGATTGGCAAGGCCATGCCAAGTCTCGAGGAATTCGCGCCCCCATCGGCGCCTCCTGAGATGCCAGCCGCCGCATCTGTTGAGACACCGGCGGCCGATCAATCCGAAGAGAACACCTGATCTGCTGATCTGACGTGGGTAGCACGCAGACTGCCGAGACGGCGGCCTGCCGTTGCTCACTCTTGCGTGGTGGCTCTCGGTAGCGGCTTTTTCTTAAAATTCCGGAAGTTTTGATCTGGTTACAGGTTTTCTGTTGGAGGCAGTGCGTTAATTACCTTACCTGCACTGACTTCCAAGGAGCGCCCTGATGAACCAAGCCATGATCACCCTGCCAGTCATCGCGGCGCTGGCCGCCGGCTCTGTGCTAGCCCTTTCCTCGGCGAGTGCTGCAGACCTGAAGGCGGGGCAAAGCGCCTTTGATGCCAACTCATGCAGCAGTTGCCATGCGCTTAGCGCCAGCACCATCGGGCCGTCGCTCAAGGACATAGCCCGGCGCTACAAAGGCAAGCCGGTGGCGCTTGAGCTGGCGCAGCGGATTCGGGCGGGCAGCGTAGGCCGCTGGGGCGGTGTGCCACATCCTGCTTACGAGGGGCTTGACGAGGACAACGCTGTGATCATCGCTGAATGGATACTGGGCGGTGCGCCCAGGTGATTTTTTGGAGAACAACGTAATGAAAAAAACCTTGTTGGCGATCAGTTTGCTGATGGGTCTCTGCTCAGCGGCCCAGGCCGAATGGGTAAAAGTGTTCGAGAACATCCGCGGCACCTTTTTTTACATGGACCCGGCGACGGTGGAGAACCATGGCCGGCTGCGGCGCGTGTGGGAGATGCAGACCTATCGCAACGCATCGCCCGAGGGCATGCTGTCGATGAAGCTGCACAAGGAATACGATTGTATGGATGAGAAGGGTCGTTTCACCAGCTATGTGGCCTATACAGGCCCCCGGCTGACTGGCGAAATGATGGGAACGGTGAACACGCCCAGTGACTGGCAGAGCGTGAACCGCAATCCGGCGGGCAAAGGCGTGTTTCGTATTGTTTGCGCGGACTACAAGAAATGACCATGCGTCGGGAGATGACTACTGCGGGCACATCGCCTCTGCCATGATGCGGCGGCGGATGTCTGGATTACTTTCCTTTGACAGTTGTTCCATCAGCGTCACCATGCGCTCGCCCTGAGCCTTCATCGTCGGTATCTCTGACATGGCAGGCGTCTCACCTGGCTTGGTGGGCGGCGCCGCAGCTGGCTTTTCCTCATGGTCTGCCGCCAGCGAGCCGAGGCTGAGGCCGAGGCTCAGTGCGGCGATGAGAATGAATGTCTTTTTCATTTCAAGCTCCCCGTCATCGGGCTGAACCCCATTATAGGTGCAGATCATCCGGCATAACATCAGGCATATAATCCCGCAGCATCCTGCCCATGCGTGTCAATGAAACAGCGCCTCAACGATCAGATCAAACTCACGTTCTACCTGTGTCTTTTGACCGCAGGCGTGGTCGCGCTGTTTCTGAGAGACGCGCCGGCTGCTGCGGGCGCACTGCCCTGGGTCTATCAGTTCAGCATCGCAGGCTACTACGGCAGCTTGCTGATCATGATCAGTTTGCTGTTGTCGCCGCTGAATCTGCTCGGTCCGCTGCGCTGGCTGTTGCCGGTGCTCGGGTGGATCTGGCTGATGTATCTGGTCATTGATCTGGCCGTCTTCAACCTGTACCGCTTCCATCTTGACTGGCTGATGGTGCGCATGTTCCTGTTCGATTTTCAAGGCATGGGTATCCCGCCATTCGTGCTTGTGCTGGCGGGTAGCATCGCCTTGCTGATGCTGGCTTTGATCCTGTGGCTGTATGCCGCACGCCGCGCGGGTACGTCGCGCCATCTGCCCTGGTTTGCCGCGGGTCTGTTGCTGATGCCCGCTGGACTCTCCGCCAACTCAGTCATCAATATCTGGGCAGCCCAATTCACCCGTGAAGAGATCACGGGCTATCGTCCGTACATGCCCTTGTACTACCCGGTAGAGAGCGGGCGCCACGCGCAGCACATCAGCGACTGGTGGCCCGAGATGTTCCCGGCTAGCCACGGTCAGGTCACCAGGGTGGCCGAGCAGCCCGGCGGTATTGTCCAGTACCCGCTGCAGAGCCCCGAGTGCAGACCATCACCAACCCCTCCTTCGATCCTGATGATCGTCGTCGAGAGCTGGCAGGCAGACAGCCTGACGCCGGAGATCATGCCCCGTCTGTCGGCATTCGCCGCGCGCGCGACGCGTTTCGACAAACATCTGTCCAGTGGCGCGGTCACCGTACCCGGGCTGTTCGGGCTGATGTATGGACTGCATCCGAATTATTTCGAACTGTTCAAGACCTCGCCTGCACGTTATCCGAGTCTCTTCACCGAGACCCTGCATCAGCAGGGTTACCAAAGCAGAGTATTCACCTCAAGCAGTCTGGATGGTTTCTCGTTGGGCAAACTATTTTTTGGGCGAGTGCCAGAGAGCCAGATTCATACGGAAAAATCCGATGAGCAGGTCGTAGCGAAATACCTTTCATCGCTACAGAACACCACCGCCGCGCCAAGGTTTGATTTTCTTTTCCTGACCTCGTCGCATTCGCCCTATACCTATCCGGAGGAGTATGCGCGCTTCAAGCCACTACCCACATTGAAAGGTGGTTTTGCGCTCGACAAACAGGCAGACAATGTGCCGTACAAGAACGACTATCACAACAGCCTGTTTTATTCCGACGCCCTACTGGGGCGCGTACTGGAAGCAGCGCGCAAATCCGGTGTGCTGGATACTAGCTGGGTGGTGATCACGGGCGATCATGCCGAAGAGTTCAACGAGAACGGGCTAGGCTATTGGGGGCATGGCAGTAATTTCACGCGTTGGCAGACACAGACACCGCTGCTGGTGATGGCACCCGGGCAGTTCGCTGCACGCCGTGAGACGAAGCTCTCACTGCACCAAGACTTGGTGCCCACGCTGATGCAAGAAGCGCTGGGCTGCAAATCACCCGCCGAGGCCTACAGCCATGGCATGAACCTTTTCCATTTGCCCGAACGGCGAGGAACACTACTAGCCTCTTACATGATGCAGGCTTACTGGGTTGATGACATCGTGTTCGACAGAACGACCAACCGCAGCTATGACTGGCGCGACATGAAACAACCCCGCACGCTAAGCGATATGGACGCCGTCAGGGGCTTGATGGACGAGGAAAGACGATTCTTGGTGCGGCGGTAAAAAAGCAAAGAAAAACAAAGAGAAAACAAAGGGACACTCACTTTGTTTTTCTGTTCAAACAAAGTGAGTGTCCCTTTGCAGGGGGCGTTGCGGGGAAGACCCGTCAATCAAAGATCTCGGCGAGCCAGGATTTATGCTTGTAATGGCTCTTGTGCGACGCGTAGTCTCGTTCGTGATGCCGAGCTTGATACGCGGCCTGCTGATGATGTGCGCTTTGGTACTGCACAGCCGGAGCAGCAGCTTGTGTGGGTGCCTGAGTGGCAGCGCGGTCGAGCAGCTTGTCGAGCTCGCCACGATCCAGCCAGACGCCCCGACACTGTGGGCAATAGTCGATTTCCACTCCTTGGCGTTCGCTCATGACGAGCAAGGCATTGACACAGCTTGGACACTTCATCAGTCAAATCTCCGTGATCATCTGTTTAGTCGTTTGAGCCAATCCCAAACAAGTGCAGCAAGCTGGTGAACAAGTTAAAGAGCGACACGAACAGGCTGACGGTGGCCAGAACGTAATTTGTCTCGCCGCCATTCACGATCGCGCTCGTCTCATACAAAATCAGGCCCGCAGAGATCAGCGCTACAGCACCCGACACGGCCAGTGCCAGTGCGGGAATCTGAAAGAACATCGCCGCCAGTCCGGCGAGCAGCGCGACCACCATGCCAGCGAAGAGCATGCCACCCATCCACTGAAAGTCGCGGCGTGTGATCAACACCCAGGCCGACAAGGCAAGGAAGATCGCGCCTGTTGAAGCCAGCGCCATCGCGATCGTCGTCGCGCCGCCGGGCAGACTCAGCGTGCGGGACAACAGCGGTCCGAGCGAGTAGCCCATGAAACCCGTCAGCGCAAACACCGCAGGAATCGCCCAACCGCTATTTTTCAGCTTGTGAATGGCAAACAGCAGACCGAAATAGCCCCCAAGCGTCAGGATGAGGCCGGGGCCAGGCAGCGCGAGCACCACACTGAGTGCGGCAACGCCCGCCGAAAAGATCAGCGTCAAGGACAACAGCCCATAGGTGTTCCGCAGTACTCGCTGCGCATCCGTGGGCAGTGCTGCCACGGCATCTGCAAGCCCGGCATGGCGCATGCCTTGCTGGCCTGGCGTCACAGCGAGTGTTTTGTATCTGTCCAAAGTATCCTCCATCGATTGATATCTATTTCGCAACGATGTCGTCGCGCCGCCTTTCGGCAAGACCTGATGATGGGGACGTGAGGATTGTTAAAAAAGCAGGGAATTTCGTATGAACGCTTCGCAAAACTCTGTAGTGCAGCGGGTATTCAAGGGTGGTTCATTGCCGGGTGATCTGGTGGTGTTGAGTAGTAGGCGGATTGGGGCCGGGGGAGGTACCTGGGAGAGCAGTAAATACAGCGGGATGGTGAGGGAGGGGGAAAGTGAGTGTCCCTTTGTTTCCTACCCCATGCCGACATATTTGCAGCTACGTCCACTGCGAATACGATAACCAGCACTACGTACAACTTGCTCTGGCGTGAACTCGATCACGAAGGATTTGCATTGGGCATTTTCGTAACGGTAGTGCCAGACATATCCGCGATTTCTTGCTAAACCATGCGTGATTTTTGTGATCCCCAAGATGCCTATGACCTGTTCGCTCGACATTCCAGGTTCAATAGTGTTGAACCGCTCTTCGGTGAGTGCTTGCTCCCATTTCGATACTCGACCACTGCTGTCAACATAAACAAAGTAGGTGTGACTACCGGCAGGTCCTCGGGGAAAATGAAGTACATCGATACCACCAATAGACTGCACGCGCTCAGGTTGCCCCATCTTGACGGTAACGGCATCGCGACTTTCACCAATGATTTCTTGGCGATTTCCAAAGTGACCTTGATGTGGGGAGTAGCCGGCGCAGCCGAAGAGGATGCTGGCCACGACAATGAAGGAAAAATATAAAGGCTTTGAGAGCATAAATCTCCAACAAAAAAGCCACCCCGGAGGGTGGCTTTAACTTTACTACAGTTCTGCTCAGGCCAGCATTAAGCTGGTCTGCGATTAGAACGAGTGAGCAACACCAACACCGTAGGTGTTGTTGGTGAGACCGGTGTAAGTGGAACCGAAATTACCAACTGCAGAACCGGTATTCTTACCGCGACCGGCAGTTGCGTACACTGAAGAGCGCTTGGAAAGTGCATGGATCAGTGCAACGTTGGTCAGAGTCTTCTCTGCTGTACCGCTCTGGTCGTTTGCAGCGTAGCCAGCCTGCAGAGCAGTGGCTTCGGACAGCATGTATTTCACGCCGAAACCATAGGAGTTGACGTTATCGGCCGCGCCTTCAGCCTTGTGGCTGTCGTAGCTACCAAACGCGGACAAACCGGCCATCAGAGGAAGGGTAGCACCGAGCATCCACGACTTGTAGCCAGTAGATGCGGGAGCGTCACTTGCGCTGCCGCCGCGCTTTTGCCATGCACCGCTAACGAAAATATCACCAACGTTGCCGCTAATCGACCACGAAGTGTATTTATCAGCGTCTTGCGAACCGCGGTTCTGATTCATGTTGTTGTAAAGCGTACCACTGGCCGTCGTGGTCATAGCAGAAACCGTGAAACCATTGATGCTTGGAGTGGTGTAGTTCAACGATTCGTGCCGAGATGTGCGGTTCAAGCGCACCGTAGTCATACTGCAGATCGGGAAGTCGATAGTCGGTCATGTGCACCTCCTGAGTGCACCGTAGAGCGACTACACCAAGAT
>JBEGNF010000083.1:0-8311 GCA_041182625.1 Pseudomonadota bacterium
AAACTCAAGTCGCTCTGGCTGCTCTGGCTTTGGTTGCCTCGACGGCCGCTCTGGCTGATGGCGTGAAAGTGTCCGGCATCATCGATTACGGTATTCAGAACTACAGCGGCAGCGGCGCTAATCAGCTTGGAAAAGGCACATCGATGGAGCAAGGCGGCTGGTCCGACCACAGCTCGATCACTTTCTCGGGCAGCGAAGACCTGGGCAACGGCATGAAGGCCTTCTTCTCGCTGGAATCTGGCTTCACCCAGAACGGTGATCCAGGTAACGGTGGTAACGGCACACTGTTCAGCCGTGAGTCGAAAGTCGGCCTCTCGGGTGACTTCGGTACCGTCACGCTTGGTCAGCAGCTGTCACCGTACATTCTGGCTCACGCTGTCACGCAAGCCGGCACCGCAGGTCATTTCTGGGTTAACCGCATCATCATGGGCGGTGGCTTGGCCGCAGCCGGCGTTGGCGCTGGCACTGGCGCATTCCAGAAGGGCGGCTTCTTCATTCCTAATGCCGTCGCTTATACGACACCGAGCATCGGTGGCTGGACTGCAACCATCTTGACCAACACCAAGAATGGCGCCAAAGACGGTAACATGGCCGTGGCTACATCTGATGCTGACAAGTACACCGCTTACAACATCAGCGGCAGCCTGGCTGGTGTTAGCCTCTCCGCTGGCTACCAGAATCGTCAGAACACCTACACGTCGTGGGTCGCTGGCGGTACCTACGGTATGGGTGATCTGACCATCGGTGCAAACATCAGCAGCCACAAGGCTGAAGGCGCTGACGCAGTCGGCGCTTACCTGATCAGCGCTAACTACGCTTTGGGTAACGGTACCTCTGTTGTTGGCGGTGTTGCGCGCAACGACCTTGACACGGCCCAGTCGCTGACCAACATCGGCCTGAAGCACGACCTGTCCAAGCGTACCTTTGTGTACCTGACGCACAACCGCGGTACCAACGGTGCGATCTCGTCGCTGGCAGAGCGTGGCAGCTACGCAACCACTGGTCGTGACAACAACAACACCGTTTTGGGTGTGTCACACTCGTTCTAATAATCCGCTGGACATCCGTCCAGTTAGGTTACGAGCAGCGTGAACTGAAAGCCACCCCTCGGGGTGGCTTTTTTGTTTGCTTGGCGGAACAAAGCAGCAAAAAACAAAGTGACACTCACTTTGTGTACCATCCCGATATACGCGAGATTTCTTGGCGATAGCCTGTATTTTTGCTCGTGCACGTGGAATCGAGATGATGACCCGCTTGATCAAACCTTTTCTTGCACTCGTCCTACCACTCATCGCTGGTTGCGCTGCTTACTCGCCCAGCAAGAGCATCATCGGACAAGATCGCATCGCCCTTGTGGCCGAGATGGGTCAACCCGAGCGCGAGTATGCAGTGGATGGCTTGCGATTACTGCATTTTCCTCGTGGGCCGGCAGGTAGTCACACGTATTTCGTCTACCTCGACAGCAACGATCGAGTGATGAAATGGGAGCAGGTTCTGACTGAGGATCGTTTCAGCACTATTCTCCCAGGAATGACCAAGGACCAGGTCATCAGCAATCTAGGAATCACGAAGATTACCAACGGACTAGCAAGAAATCGCGGTTATGTCTGGCACTATCGATATGACACGCCTCATTGCAACTCATTTGTGATCGAATTCACGTCAGAGGATACCGTGCGCAGCGCCGGCATTCGAAAACGTAGCGGGAGAAAGTGCAAGTTCGTAGGCGCAGGATAGTTAACAAAACTACGGAAAACAAAGGGACACTCACTTTGTTTGCCCGACCACCGTCCTGACAAAGTGAGTGTCCCTTTGTTTCTTGTCCGTTTCTTCTTTACGGTTCAGTTGCGCGCGATGATGGATTTCGTGATGCGTGCGGAGGCCACTAGTTGGCCGGCCACGTTTGCCGTCACGTCGAGAAAGGCCAGCGTCTTTCCCAGTCGGACCACACGCCCGGACAGATCACAGCGCACGCCAACCGGCACGCCGCGCATCAGCGAGACATGAATGTCATGCGTTACCGCGTGCTGATGATCATCAAGCTGAGGCAATAGCGCGAGAAAGCCTGTGACCTCGCAACAGGACGACAGCGCGCCGCCATGCAGATGGCCCCCGAAGGTCGCCAGATCAGGCGTGCAGTAGATATGGGCTTGGGCGATACCGTCTACCAGACCATCGTAAAGAATACCGAGATGTCGGTTCAATGGAAGATCAAGCACAGCCCGTTGCCGTTCGAGGATGGTGGTTACTTGAGACATTAGCTTGATTAATTTAAAAAAGGCAAAACAAAGGGGCACTCACTTTGTTTTGCCAGGTACCGCTCTTACAAAGTGAGTGTCCCTTTGTTTCTAGGTACCGCTCTTACAAAGTGAGTGTCCCTTTGTTTCTAAGTAAGTGTCCCTTTGTTTTCTTTGTTTTTGCTCGGCACTCGAATTCATTGGGCTCGGTGCTGCGCTCAGATCACCTTTTCGAGGTAGCCATGGAAAACCCCCACCTGCACCTCGGCCTCTTCTGCCCCATCAGGCCACAAGTCATGTGAAGAAAAGCGCACATCGAAGCTGCGTTGCCAGGCCGACTCAAGGCCATGGCCGTGTGCATCGGGGTAAGGATAAGCCGGAGATACTTTCACGACCACACCTTCCTTGCCACGAATGTAGCCCGGCATGCGGATGTGCCCGGGCACAAATTCGTCCTTGACGCGCACGCGGTCACCTACGCCGATCTCGGGTAGATGTGTGTCGCCAATTCGACCTTCGCGGCTAGGGCGCGAGCGCTGCACCGCAAAACCGGCCGCAGCTGACAATTCGTCAGCGCTGAACACGCCGCGCTCCACACACAGGCTGACCACGGCCGTGAACGTACGCTCGTAGTAGGACGCGCCAACATAGTGGCGGGGCTCCATGCGTTCGATCGCATGGCGGTATTCGTCCATGTTGAAGATGCCGTGACGGATTAACCGTACCCACATGGCAGCGATGCGGATGTCGGCCTCGCTGTGAAATGGCTCAGTGTGGCCATCGTGCACCACGGGACCAAACCCCTGACGACCGCCAAGATCGTGGAACCCATCCATGCTCAGCCTCCCGTGTAAGGCGGCTCAAGCCGCGACACGCCGATCATCGATTCCTTGGTAATCAAGGCCTGCAGGGCTTCCAGGCTCCAACCCTCTGTGTGCGGCGGGCGATAGGGCAGCACCATGTAGCGGGTGTCGGTGGTGGTGTCCCACACGCGTATGCGGATCGATTCGGCCAATGCGAGACCCATGTCGCGAAGCACGCTACGAGCCTCGCGCACGACACGAGCGCGGTACTCAAGATCCTTGTACCACCCGGGGGCCATGCCAATGATGGTGAAGGCCGTGCACGAACACAGGGTGCAGCAGATGACGTTCTGTAACTCGGCAGTATTCTCTAGAACCACCAGGCTACGGTGGTGCTCAGGCATAGGGAAGCCCATGCTGGCGGCTGCCGCACGTCCGTCCTTGAGCAGCTCGGCTTTGAATGCCGGATCAACCCAAGCGCGGGCGCACAGACGCGCGCCATTACGGGGAAGCCATTCTTCGATGACCTTGTGGCGGAAGTCTTCCAGGTCGCTCGTTTGCAGCAGGCCCTTGTCGGTGAGAATGGCTTGCAGCGCATCGGCGTGCGCGGTGAGATCGGTGGCCATCGAACCTCCAGTCATTTGAAGAAATAAAGGTAGCACAGAAAACTTGCTCGGTACCGTGTCGATGGCGGCACCCCAATGGCAGGCGAGATAAAGAAACTCATTCACGCAGCGTCACTAGCGGCGGTGCGTTACCCATGGCGTGAGCAGCATGGCAACCGTAACGAGGTAATCTATCAGCGAGAAGGTCTCGCTATCGCTAACGAAGGCGTCGCTTCACTAGTGGTCCCAGGTGGAATCGAATCAGCCCGAGTATTCCGCGCCGATCAGCCTAAATAGTTGGACTTTCCGATTTCTACGCCGTTATGACGCAAGATGTTGTAAGCGGTTGTTATGTGGAAGTAGAAGTTCGGAATTATCCAAGTGACTAAGTATTTATCTCCAATAAACTCAAACTTCCGCTCACCAATCGAAAACTTGATTTCCTTGTCAGCTGAACCATCCAGCTGCTCACGCGTGAGGGTGTCTAAAAACTCAATGGTTTTAGCAATCCTCGCCTGTAACTCGGCGAATGATGCCTCCTGGTCATCCATCTTTGGTGCTTCAACGCCTGCCAGTCGTGCCAAGCCATTTTTTGCCTGGTCACAAGCAATTTGAACCTGCTTGGTTAAAGCAAACATGTCTAAAAATAATCTCGATCCCAGCAAGACTTTTTCGTCAATTTTTTTGTGGATCAGATGTGATTCTCCTTTGGTTAGGATGGCTGACAGATTGCTCAGCATCTTCTTGAATTGAGGAACTGATGCCTCATAAATCGATATCGTCATTTACATTGTTCCGTTTGTGAATTGCGAAAAATGAATGGTGAATTGCATGGGTAAAGTGAATGAATAGGCCACGATACAAGCCATCCAGCTGACTGAGGGATGAAAATGAGAGGTAAAACTGAGGCAATCAGCGGCGTGACGATCAGCATTGAATTTCCATCCAACTGGTTTGCCAATGATACCCAACGGGGCTGGGTAAGTCCCACAGACCTAGCCGCCGTCCAGCAACCTGACACCTCCGAGCCCTGTAACGCAAAAAGCCCCCGTTATCGCTAACGAGGGCTTTGCTTACTTGGTGGCCCGGGGCGGAATCGAACCACCGACACAAGGATTTTCAATCCTCTGCTCTACCAACTGAGCTACCAGGCCAAGAGGCGGGAGTATATCAAAACATTCCACGTCTGAAAAGCTGCTGCGCTGCAAGGCTATAATCTCCTGATCGACTAAAGCAAGTTCAACTATGAGCAATGACTGTGATGTCTGCGTGATCGGCGGCGGCGCTGTCGGCAAGGCCAGTGCGTTGGCGCTGGCCCGAGAGGGCTATCGGGTCGCACTGCTCTCGCCCGAGGGCCAGCGTGCCGCCTATGCTGGCGGAGGTGACGCGCCGTGGGACCTGAGAGTCTATGCGCTGAATCACGTCGCCCACCGGCTACTGTCCTCGCTGAAGGTCTGGGACGCCATGGACCCCACCCGCATTGCGCCTGTCGATGCGATGTCGGTGCATGGCGATGACGCCGCGCGGGGTCATTTGGGCTTTGATGCGTATGGCGCGCGTGTTGGCGCGCTCGCGTGGATCATCGAGGATGGCAACCTCAATCAGGCGCTTGATAGTGCGCTGCGCTTTGCAAACGGCGTGACGCCGGTCAGCGGCCGCGCGGTAGCGCTCTCGCGCAATGATCAGCGCGCAGAGATCACGCTCGACAATGGCAGCAAGATCCATGCATCGCTGGTGCTGGGTGCGGATGGTGCGAATTCTTGGGTACGTGCGCAGGCCGACATCGGGATGGACTATCGTTCTTACCATCAGCGGGCTGTCGTAGCTAATTTCTCCTGTACTAACCCTCATCATGGCGTAGCCAGCCAGTGGTTCCTCGGATCGGAGGGTATTGTCGCCTTGCTACCCCTGCCTGGGAATCGGGTATCGCTGGTATGGTCTGCGCCTGATGCGCTGGCCGACAGATTGTTAGCGGAACCCGCTGAGCGCATTGCTGAACGTCTCGCAGCGCTTCCCGGTCAGACGCTGGGAGCATTCGGCATCTTGCCGCCTGCCACCCCGCGCGCATTTCCGCTGAGGCTGATACGTTCCCATGCGCTAGTGGCGCATCGGGTCGCGCTCATCGGTGATGCGGGTCATGTAGTGCATCCGCTCGCCGGACAGGGAATGAACCTCGGTTTCGCTGATATCGATGCTTTGCTGTCGGCGCTGAGAGAGCAAGGCCGCGACGTGGACTGCGGTGATGATCGTCTGCTCGCGCGTTACTCCCGTTTGCGCAAGGAAGATGTGCTGCTGATGCAGCTGACCACCGATGGCCTGCAAAACTTATTCTCTTCTCAGCTCCTGCCCGTCAAAATCCTCCGTAATGCGGGCATGAGTTTGTTGAACAAGCTGCCTTTTATCAAGCAACGGCTGGTGTCGCATGCGCTGGGCCGTTCGCATCACTCATCCGTCAAAGAAAGAACCTGATGACACTCATGAATTCATTCAAACGCATTCTTCTCGTCGCCCTGCTGCTGCCCGCGCTTCCGGCAATGGCGCAAGGGGTGGAAGACAAGATCAAGAAGCTGCTGCAGCAAAGGTTGGGTGAAGGCACGCAGGTGGAGTCTGTCGCCAAGACACCCTATAACGGTTTGTACGAAGTCCGGGTTGGTAATGAGATCATTTATACCGACGCGGAAGCTAAATACGTATTTATTGGTCGCATACTCGACACCGAGACCTCGCGCGATCTGACGCAGGCACGGCTGGATGAGATCAACCGCATCCGGTTTACTGATTTGCCGCTGGATCTGGCCGTCAAGAGTGTGAAGGGCACGGGCAAACGTGTAATCGCTGTGTTCGAAGATCCGAACTGCGGCTACTGCAAGCGCTTCCGCAAGACGCTGGCCGATACCAAGGACGTCACGGTCTACACGTTTTTGTACCCGATTCTGAGTGACGATTCGCGCACCAAAGTAAAAAACGTCATGTGCTCGTCCGACAAAGCCAAAGCGTGGGATGACTGGATGGTGAATGGCAAAACGCCGGCAGCAGCGCCCGAATCCTGCAACCCGAATGCCTCTGTCGACAAGGTCGTGGAGTTGGGCAAGAAGCTGAAAGTCACCGGTACCCCGACGATTTTCTTTACCGATGGCTCTCGGATACCGGGCGCGATTGATGCAAAGGCGCTGGAATCACGGCTGGCCTCGATAAAATAATCAAGCGAAGCCGGCATCTTAGTGTTGTAGATGCATCCCATAATCAAAAAAACACGAGGAGATTGTATGTTCAAGGCCATTCTGCTGAACAAAAACGAAGACGGCAGCACTCGTGCTGAACTGACTCAGCTAGACGATGCGCAGCTGCCCGCGGATGGTGATGTCACTGTGGCGGTTGAGTACTCGACGATCAACTACAAAGATGGCCTGGCCATTACCGGCAAATCGCCGGTCGTGCGTAAATGGCCGATGGTGCCGGGCATCGATGGCGCGGGCGAGGTGATTGCATCCAGCCATCCGTCGTGGAAGGCGGGCGATCGTGTGGTGCTCAATGGCTGGGGTGTGGGCGAGGTGCACATGGGCTGTCTGGCCGAGCGTGCGAAGCTCAAGGGCGACTGGCTGATACCGCTGCCGCACGATATGTCCACGCGCACCGCCATGGCGATTGGCACCGCAGGTTATACCGCGATGCTGTGCGCGATGGCGCTGGCCGAGTGCGGCGTCAAGCCGGAGCATGGCGAGGTGTTGGTCACCGGCGCGTCGGGCGGTGTGGGTAGTGTCGCGGTGGCGATTCTGGCGGCGCGTGGCTACAAAGTCGTCGCCTCCACCGGCAAGCTGGCCGAGGCGGATTATCTGAAGTCGCTGGGCGCGGCCGAGGTCATTGACCGTGCAGAGCTTTCCGCTCCGGGCAAGCCGATGCAAAAAGAGCGCTGGGCGGGTGTCGTCGATTCTGTCGGTTCGCACACGCTGGTGAATGCGATCGCGCAGTGCCGTTATGGGGCGACGGTCGCTGCCTGCGGTTTGGCGCAGGGCATGGATTTACCGGCGACCGTCGCGCCGTTCATCCTGCGCGGTGTAAAACTGATCGGTGTCGACAGCGTGATGGCGCCACGCGAACGCCGGCTGGACGCCTGGTCGAATCTGGCCAGTGAGCTCAAGCCGCACACACTGGAAAAAATCACCCAAGAGATCACGCTCGCGCAGTCGCTCGACCTCCCAGGACACCACGATCGGCGGCAGACGCGACAATTGAGCGACCGCCTCGAGCAATGCGGCTTGGTCGGGATACGACGGCTGCTGCTGCGCGGGTCTCGTCTGCCAACTGGTCGGATTCCAAGCCTGATGTTCTGGAGTTTTCATGACTCCCTGATTCTATGCTGATTTAACGGCTTTTTCCGCTGTTTTCGCTTCCTGCCACAGCGCTTCCCAAGTATCGAGGTCCAATTGCTCCAAGACCAAACCGCGGTCGCGCGCGATAAGTTCCATGTGTCGGAAGCGACTTTCGAACTTGGCATTCGCCGAGCGCAGTGCCGCCTCAGGGTCAAGCTTGAGGTGTCGCGCCCAATTGGCCACTACGAAAAGCAGGTCGCCGAGCTCCTCACTCTGACGCTCGACCGACTGCCGCTCACGCAAGGTCTCTTCGAACTCGGCCAGTTCCTCATCGAGCTTTGCTCGCATGTAAGACG
>JBEGNF010000084.1:0-11705 GCA_041182625.1 Pseudomonadota bacterium
AGCGCATGGGCGAACAAGGCACCGTTATGCTTCGCGTGCTGGTAAAGAGCGACGGTAGCGCAGCCAACGTAGAAGTAAAATCCTCCAGCGGTTTTCCGCGGCTTGATCAGTCAGCGGTCGAAGCAGTGAAATCATGGCGTTTCAATCCTGCGACGCTCGATGGCAAGCCCGTCGATGAGTGGTATCAGGTGCCCATTCCCTTTAAACTCCAGAACTGAACTTTATCCAGCGGAAAAGAATGAACGACACCATCAACCAGAATCTCGGCTTCGCCCATTACTGGGCGCAAGGCGATGCCGTCACCCACAGCGTGGCCTACCTGTTGCTGCTGATGTCCGTCGTCAGCTGGTATTACATTCTGTCAAAAGCCTGGAGCTCATGGCGTATTCGTCAAAGCTCGGGCGCAGTCGAGCGTTTCTGGGATGCGCCCAATCTGGATGATGCGATCGCCCTGCTCAACCACGAAGACACCGAGCATGTCTACGCGCCGCTCGCCACCCATGCGGTCGAGGCAGTCAGCGTGAAGTCCAAAGGACAATCCCTGAATGCCAGCGTCGATCTGGGAGAGCTCGTCACCCGCACGCTGCGACAGCAAATCAACCGCGTGTCTTCCCGCCTTGAAAGCGGACTGACGCTGCTGGCCTCAGTCGGTTCGACCGCGCCTTTCATCGGCCTCTTTGGAACGGTCTGGGGCATTTATCACGCGCTCGCCGCCGTCTCGGCAGCCGGCACCATACAGATCGACAAAGTCGCGGGTCCAGTGGGCGAGGCGCTGATCATGACCGCGATCGGTCTCGTGGTCGCGATTCCCGCTGTGCTCGGCTATAACGCCTTCACCCGCGTCAACCGAATCACGCTGGCCGAGCTGGATGCGTTCGCGCATGATCTTCACGCCCACCTGACCACCGGCGCCCGCGTCACCACGCGCAAGCCGGCCTGATCACTGACCGTACAGGGAACCAAAGATGGCCTTCGGCGGATTTAACGACAACCAGCATCAGGCACCGATGGCAGACATCAATGTCACTCCCATGGTGGATGTGATGCTGGTGCTGCTGGTGATCTTCATCATCACCGCGCCACTGTTTACGCATGCGATCAAGCTGGAACTGCCCAATGCGCAATCGCAGGCAGCCCCGGAAAAGCCGGAGACCATCACGCTGGCGATCAATGCGGAAGGCAAGCTGTTCTGGAACAACGCTGCGATCACCCGCGAAGAACTGTCGCAGCGCATCGCCACCGCCTCGCAGAAGCAACCTCAACCCGAGCTGCAGCTACGCGCCGACAAATCTACTCGCTACGAAGTGATCGCGCAGGTGATGTCTGCAGCGCAAAATGGCGGAATGAACAAGATCGGATTTGTGACGGATCCGAAGGAAGGTGGCAGGTAAAACGCAGTGGAGAGCTGCTATCAGTAGTTACCGATATTGACCCAACAATGAAGGTAGTCCCTGCTCACCGCCGTCAGACCGACTTCCTCACATTTCCCCGCCCACCTCAAATCGTCGTCCTGGCCCGCGCCGGGATGACGTGATTTACTGAAGCCAGACAATCAACGCCTTCCGGCGCGCAAGAAGGCAATCACCGCAACCGCGTTCCCACCTTCGCGCGTACGCCCATTCCCCCCATCCTCAGCCGGTATAATGGCCGGCTACACGACACTCTCTCCGCTGACCCAAGATGCAAGACAAATACAGCCCCGCCGACGTTGAACGCGCAGCGCAAGAACACTGGAACAAGACCGACGCCTATAAGGTCGTCGAGCACGCTCGCGACGCGCAGGGACGCGAAAAAAAGAAGTTCTACGCTTGCTCGATGCTGCCCTACCCGTCGGGCAAGCTACATATGGGCCACGTGCGTAATTACACGATCAATGATGTGATGGCGCGCCAGTTGCGTATGAGCGGCTACAACGTACTCATGCCGATGGGCTGGGATGCATTTGGCATGCCCGCCGAAAATGCCGCGATGGCCAACAACGTCCCCCCTGCGCAGTGGACTTACGCAAACATCGATCACATGAAGCAGCAGATGCAGGCAATGGGTCTGGCGATCGACTGGTCGCGCGAAATGGCCGCCTGCAGCCCCGACTATTACAAATGGAATCAGTGGATGTTCCTGAAGATGCTGGAGAAAGGCATCATCTACAAAAAGACTGGCACGGTAAATTGGGACCCGATCGACCAAACCGTTCTGGCGAACGAGCAAGTGATCGACGGTCGCGGCTGGCGCTCGGGCGCGGTGATCGAGAAGCGCGAGATACCGATGTATTACGCGCGCATCACCCACTATGCAGAAGAGCTGCTCGATCATGTCGAGCACAAGCTATCCGGCTGGCCGGAGCGCGTGCGCATCATGCAGTCGAACTGGATTGGCAAATCCACTGGTGTGCGCTTCGCGTTCACTCACCAGATCAAGGGCGATGATGGTCGGCTGATCAATGACGGCAAGATGTGGGTCTTCACCACACGCGCCGACACGATCATGGGCGTGACCTTCTGCGCAGTCGCGCCCGAACATCCGCTGGCCACCCATGCCGCAGCGGGTAACGCTGAGCTCGCCGCTTTCATCGCCGAGTGCAAGCAGGGTAGCGTGATCGAAGCCGATATGGCCACGATGGAAAAGAAAGGCATGCCCACCGGCCTGACCGTCACGCATCCACTGACGGGCAAGGCGGTCGATGTCTGGGTCGGTAATTACGTACTGATGAGCTACGGCGATGGCGCGGTGATGGGCGTGCCCGCACATGACGAACGCGATTTTGCATTCGCAAAAAAATACCAACTGCCCATACAGCAGGTAATTGCAGTCGACGGCCAGACTTATGGCACCGACGCCTGGCAGGAATGGTATGCCGACAAGGAAAACGGTCGTTGCATCAACAGCGGAAAATACGACGGCCTGGGCTATCAAGAGGCTGTTGATGCCGTCGCCACCGATGTGGCAGGCAAAGGCGTCGGCGAGAAAAAAATCACTTACCGTCTGCGCGACTGGGGCATTTCGCGCCAGCGTTACTGGGGCACGCCGATCCCGATCATTCACTGCCCTTCCTGCGGCGATGTGCCGGTGCCGGAAAAAGATCTGCCCGTCGTGCTGCCGGAAGATTGCGTGCCCGACGGCAGCGGCAATCCACTGAACAAGCACGAGAAATTCCTGAAGGTCGATTGCCCGAGCTGTGGCAAGCCCTCGCGCCGCGAGACCGACACGATGGACACCTTTGTCGACTCCTCCTGGTACTACATGCGCTATTGCTCGCCGGGCAGCGCGGATGCAATGGTTGATGCGCGCAATGATTACTGGATGCCTATGGACCAGTACATCGGCGGCATCGAGCATGCGGTACTGCACCTGCTGTATGCGCGTTTCTGGACCAAGGTGATGCGTGATCTCGGTCTGGTGAAATTCGATGAGCCTTTCGTGAACCTGCTCACACAAGGCATGGTGCTGAACGAGACCTACTATCGCGAGGATGAATCCGGCAAGAAGATCTGGTTCAATCCCGAAGACGTGACACTGAAGCTGGATGACAAAGGCCGCCCTGTCTCCGCCAAGCTGACATCGGATGGTGAGCTCGTGCAGATCGGCGGCACAGAAAAAATGTCGAAGTCCAAGAACAATGGCATCGATCCGCAGGCCATCATCGATCAGTACGGCGCCGATACCGCGCGACTGTTTACAATGTTCGCATCGCCGCCTGAGCAGACGCTGGAATGGTCGGGCGCCGGTGTCGAGGGTGCGCAGCGTTTCCTGCGCCGTGTGTGGACTTTCGCGCATGCGAAATCTGCCCTGATCGATGCATCAGCCTCACTACCTTCGGCGCTGAATGCCGAGCTGAAGACCCTGCGTCGCGAGATCCACAAGGTACTACAGCAGGCGGACAATGATTACCGCCGCCTGCAATACAACACCGTGGTATCTGCCTGCATGAAGATGCTGAATCTGCTCGAGGGCGCCAGCTTCAGCGATGCCGCTGACAGCCGCGCGGTCGTATCTGAATGCTTTGGCATCTTCCTGCGCGTGTTGTACCCGGTCGCGCCGCACATCACGCATGCGCTGTGGGAAGGACTGGGCTATGCGAAGCCTTATGGCGACATTCTTGATGCGCCCTGGCCCGCTGTCGACAGCAGCGCGCTGGAACAGGCCGAGATCGAGCTCGTAGTTCAAGTGAATGGCAAACTGCGCGGCAGCATCACGGTGCCCAAAGCGGCGGACAAAGCCAGCATCGAAGCGGCGGCTCTGGCCAATGAACAGGTACAGAAGCATGTAGCAGGCACGCCAAAAAAAATCATCGTCGTGCCGGGCAAGTTAGTGAACATCGTCGCCTGACAAAGACAACCTCACGCAGGAGAAGCTCATGCAACACTCGCGCAGACTCTGGATATCCGCACTGATGATCCTGCCGCTGGCCTCGTGCGGCTTTCAGCTGCGGGGCTCGCGTCCCGATGCGAAACTGGAATTCAATTCCGTGCATCTGGAAGCCACCACCGGCACGGCGATCGAGCGCGATTTGCGCACCGCGATACTCGCCCAGGGCAAGACGGCACTGGCGACGGATCGCAAGTCAGCTGACGTGACGCTGCGCATCCTGCAAGAAAACCAGGAAAAGAAAGTCCTGACGATCAATGCTCAGGGTCAGGTGCGTGAATACAGCCTGCTGTATCGCCTGCGCTTCGATGTCCTTGGCAAGGATAATGGCGTGCTGCTGGAGCCGACTGAGCTCGCGCTTCAGACCTTCATGAGTTTCTCGGAATCGCAAGCGCTGGCAAAAGAAACCGAAGAACGTCTGATCTACAACGATCTTCGTGCTGATGCGGTCAGTCAGGTGATGCGGCGACTGTCTCAAATCAAACCTGCGCTGTAGGCGATGCAGCTGCGCGCCGAAGCGCTGGATGCGCATCTCGCCAAGACGCTGGCGCCACTGTATGTGATCGTCAGTGACGAGCATTTGCTGGCACTCGAGGCGGCCGATCGCATACGTATTCGCGCGCGCAGTCAAGGATTCTCCGAACGTGAAGTGCTGACGGTTGATCGCCATTTCAAATGGGGCGAGTTGCTGGCCTCCAGTCAGGAGATGTCGCTGTTTGGCGATCGTAAACTCATCGAGCTGCGCATCCCTGGCGGCAAGCCCGGCAAGGAAGGCAGTCAGGCGCTGCAGGACTACGCTAAGGTGTGCGCGCCGATGGCTGAAGCCAGCGATACGCTGACGCTGATCACGCTACCCAAGCTGGATTGGGCGACACAAAAAGCGGCGTGGGTGACTGCGCTGCAGCAGTCGGGTGTGTATGTGGATATCCCGCTGGTCGAGCGTCCGCAGCTGTCGAGCTGGATTGGGCAGCGCCTGGCCGCGCAAGGCCAGAGCGCGGACAAGGCCTCGCTGGATTTCATGGTCGAAAGAGTCGAAGGCAATCTGCTCGCTGCGCATCAGGAAATCCGCAAGCTGGGCCTGTTGTATCCTGAAGGCCGGTTGTCTGCCGAGCAGATACAGGATGCGGTACTCAATGTCGCGCGTTACGATGTGTTCAAACTATCCGAAGCCATGCTGGCCGGCGATGTCGCGCGGCTGATGCGAATGCTGGAAGGTTTGAAAGGCGAAGGTGAGGCCCTGCCGCTGGTACTCTGGGCCGTCTGCGAGGAAATCCGCATTCTGCTGAAGCTCAAGCTCGGCACGACCGACGGACGGCCACTGCCGATGCTGATGAAGGAATACCGTGTCTGGGGCCCGCGCGAGCGATTGATGCCCTCAGCTGTTGCCCGATTAAAGCTCTCGATACTGCAATCTGCGATGCGCGAAGCTGCGCAGGTCGACCGAATGGTCAAAGGTCTGCGCAGCAAGCAGTTTGCCGGCGATCCCTGGGATGCGCTGCTTCAGCTAGCACTGAAAATTGCAAAGCCCGCATAACGGACGTCACAACGCATCAATCGTATCAATCGCATCAATTGCATCAATTGCATCAACAGGAATACCAAGATGGACATTCAAGAGTACATGAATCATATTGGAAGAGCCGCACGCAAAGCTTCGCGTGCAATGGCCAAGGCTGATACCTCTGCGAAGAACCGTGCGCTGGAACTGATCGCGGCGGGCATACGTCGCGATTCAGCGTTGCTGACCGCAGCCAACCAAAAAGATCTAGACGCCGCACGCGCCAATGGTCTTGCTGCGGCGATGGTAGATCGACTGACGTTATCAGAAAAAGCGATCGCCACCATGGCCGAAGGGCTGGAGCAAATCGCCGCACTTCCCGACCCGATTGGCGAGATCAGCAACATGAAGTACCGTCCCACCGGCATTCAGGTCGGTCAGATGCGCGTGCCGCTGGGCGTGATTGGCATCATTTATGAAGCCCGGCCGAATGTCACCGTCGATGCCGCAGGACTCTGCATCAAAAGTGGCAATGCCACGATACTGCGCGGTGGCTCGGAAGCAATTCACTGTAACCAGGCGCTGGCCAAGCTGGTGAAAGAGGGTCTGTCCGGCGCTGGCTTGCCCGCCGAGGCGGTACAGATCGTCGAAACAACAGATCGTGCGGCGGTCGGTGCGCTAATCACGATGCCCGAATTCGTGGATGTGATCGTTCCGCGTGGTGGCAAAGGACTGATCGAGCGGCTGATGAAAGAATCCAAAGTACCGATGATCAAGCACCTCGATGGCATCTGCCATGTGTACATCGATGACAAAGCGGACATCGACAAAGCACTGCCCGTCGCCTTTAATGCCAAGTGCCATCGCTACGGCACCTGCAACACCATGGAGACCCTGCTGATCGCCCGCGAGATCGCACCGAAAGTGCTACCTGAGCTGGCAAAACTATATGTCGACAAGCAGGTCGAGCTGCGCTGCGATCCGGAGTCTCTGGCACTACTTGCCGGTTATCCGCACCTGAAAGCTGCGACTGAGGAAGACTGGCGCACCGAATATCTGGATGCCATCCTGTCCGTGAAGGTCGTCGCCAATGTCGATGAAGCAATTGACCATATCAACACCTACTCTTCGCAGCACACGGATGCCATCATCACTGAAGACTACACGCGCGCCATGAAATTTCTGCGAGAGGTAGATTCAGCGTCGGTGATGGTGAATGCCTCGACCCGCTTTGCCGATGGCTTTGAATACGGACTCGGCGCCGAGATCGGTATTTCGAATGACAAACTGCATGCGCGCGGCCCAGTGGGTCTGGAGGGTCTGACTTCATTGAAGTATCTGGTACTCGGCCATGGCGAAGTGAGGATTTGACCATGTTGTGGGTTAAGGCACTACATATCGTCTTTATCGCCTCATGGTTCGCCGGGTTGTTCTACTTGCCGCGCATTTTTGTGAATCTGGCGATGGAAGACAATGAAGTCGCCAGAGCACGCCTGCTATTGATGGCCCGTAAGCTGTATCGCTTTATGACCTTGCTAATGATTCCTGCACTGGCTCTAGGCCTGTGGCTATGGCTAGGCTACGGGATCGGCCAGAACAGCGCATGGATGCATCTGAAGATGGTGCTGGTGTTCCTGCTGATTGGCTACCATCATCTCTGCAAGCGAATACTGAAGCAGTTCGAGCAGGGCGAAAATACGCGCTCACATGTCTGGTATCGCTGGTTCAATGAAGCCCCAGTGGTGGGCATGCTGGCCACAGTGATACTCGTCGTGGTCAAGCCTTTTCAATAAGACCTATTCCCACAAAAAAATACGGAGGCTCTAATGAGCAAATCAGTCGACTATTTCATGGCACCGCAATCTCCGTGGTCATACATGGGACATCAGCGTTTTGTGGCTATCGCCCGCAAGCATGGCGCACACATCCATCTGCGGCCGGCAGACATCGTAAAAGTATTCAGCGTATCCGGCGGCGTGCCTGTCGCCCAGCGACCGCCGCAGCGTCAGGCCTACCGACTGGCCGAGCTGCAGCGCTGGAGTGAATTTCTGAATATTCCGCTGAACCTGCATCCGACATTTTTTCCTGTGTCGGGTGAACCTGGCGCGAAGCTGATACTCGCCGCCCTGCAAAAAAATGGCACGGACACGGCGCTTGATCTCGCCTTCGCATTGGGCCGCGCCGTCTGGTCGGAAGAAAAGAATATTGCCGATGAGGCCACGCTGATCGCCATCGCCGACAGTATCGGACTGGATGGCAAGGCACTGTTTGCCCACACCGCCAGTGATGCCGTCGCTGCCGAGTACGCAAAAAATACCGAAGAAGCACACTGAACACCCATGTATTCGGCGTGCCTTGGTACAGCGTCGATGGTCAAGGGTTCTGGGGACAGGACCGACTGGATTTTGTCGAGCGAATACTGGCTCGCTGATCATAGATTCACCCTCCGGCCAGCTAGCATGGATGTCTGGCCTCAACAGATAAAAGGTGCACTGTGCAAAAAAACCTCTCCTACTTCTGCCCCTGCCCGCGCGGTCTCGAAGCCGCGCTGGCCGAAGAGCTGCAGGAAATCGCTTCGGCGAGCGCCACGCTATCGGTCCATAATCAAGTACCCGGCGGCGTACATTGCTCCGGACAATTGACGGATGCGATGCGTATCAATCTGCATTCGCGTATCGCATCGCGTGTGCTGATGCGCATCGCGCATGGCAGCTATGCCAATGAGAATCACATCTACGATCTGGCACTGGGTGCGGCCTGGGAACAATGGTTCGGCATCGAACATACGATCCGTGTTGATGTCACCGCAATCAAATCGCCGCTGAAAAGCCTGGAATTCATCACGCTCAAGATCAAGGATGCGATCTGCGACCGCTTCCGCGACCGCGAGGGTAAGCGTCCTTCGGTGAATACACGCACGCCCGATATGCGGATATCGGGATTTCTGGATGCTCGCACGATCACGCTGTATCTGGATACCTCGGGCGAGCCGCTATTCAAACGAGGCTGGCGGCAAGAAACCGGCGATGCTCCGCTGAGAGAGAATCTGGCCGCCGGCTTGCTGCGCACTGCAGGCTGGAAGCCTGGCGTGTCCTTGCTGGATCCGATGTGCGGCTCGGGCACCTTGCTGATCGAGGCCGCACAAATGCTGGTCGGGATACCACCGGGAGCGCATCGTCATTTCGGGTTTGAGAAATTTCATGGTTTTCGCGCGACTGACTGGCAAGCGATACACGATGCCGTGCCCACCCCTTCCGTGCCCACGGAGATCAATATCTATGGCAGCGATATCTCTGGTGACATGCTGGTCATGACTCGCAACAATTTGCAGCGCGCCGGCATACCGTTTGACATCCCGCTCAAGCAGATTGATGCGCAGGAAATCAAGCCCCCGACGGAGCAGCCCGGACTATTGATTGCCAACCCGCCTTATGGCGAGCGCATCGGTGTACGCGGCGACCGCCAGCAAGCACCGGATGAGCTCGCGGTGGCGTTTTTCAGCACGTTTGGCAGCACGCTCAAAAGCCGCTTTGCCGGCTGGACCGCGTGCCTGTTCACGGCAGACCTCAGCTTGCCCCGCATGCTGCGTTTGAAAGAATCAAAAAAAACGCCGTTTTTCAACGGCGCTATTGAGTGCAGGTTATTCCGATTCGAGATGGTGACGGGGTCGAATCGGAAGTGAATCCTCGCTATTGAGTGAATTGATTCCAACCTTCGGCCATGATCTTTGGCTTCGCTGAATAATCAGCTTTGCCCTCAGCATCGAAACTGATTTCCCACGTGATCTCCGCCTTCGCGTTGGCGACGAATATGGGCTTGCGCTGCCAACCATCTTCCTGCTTCAAGAGCAAGGTTGCGTTATCTTTCTGTCCCTCCGCTGACGCCCTCGCATTCACCTGGCCTTTATATTTAAGGAGTATTCCCCCATTGGCTTGCTTTTTAAAAATATAGCTTGCTCTTATTGTGTCGGAAATACTTAGAGGAGTGCCATCATCAAGATGCATCACTGAAACAAAGTCGCCTCCTTTTGTAACGCGGCCAAAAAGCACATTTCGTAAAGTGATCGATAAATTCTGACATGCGTGGTGGCTTACTTTATAACAAAGATCTTGATTTTTAGATCCATCCAAGAAATCAATGAATTCTTGAACATCAGATATCAATTTCTGTTTGCCATTTTCATCTTCAACCTGATAAATGGAATGAGGAAAATCTCTTTGAAACGTTCCTGAAGTCAGCGCATTAGATGAAGACTCAACTCTGTCTAATTTATAATTCTCTATTAAACCAATCCTAACAGAACGCAAAAGCCAATCTTTTTCTTCCTGATTGTTATTCGCATAAATGTAATCTACCTTGTAGTTTTTCATCCTTAGCGAAAGCTGTCTCAGCAGCACCTCGTGAAATTCCGTGCTCTCCTCACCCAATTCGCCCGGACTAGTATTGTCTTTTGACGCTTTGGATAATTTTTTTCGCGACTTTTCATCCCCAATGATTATTCCTAAATCGGACTTCAGATAAGATTTCATTTTCCCGGTAGAGCCTAACGCTTTGTCATTGGAGGCCTCCACGAGATGCTGCTCGACAAGTTTGATAAAGCGTTTACCTATCTCCTGCTTAAGGTATACCTTTTGCTCATCGGGTGTTTTTTTTGCGAACACATCGTGATAAATGATGTTATGGGCATCTTTTGATAAGCTCACCAAAATTTTTTCAGGAATTTTGCCAAGATCAGGATTTCCATGCCTATCTAAAGAAAAATGCCATGGCTCAGCAAAAAGCTCGGCTATCTGATCGGTTGTGAAGCGTGAGCGAGAGGTTGCAGCGGACGAATTTGGGAGCTCATCAACAGGAAGCTTCGCATGGAAAGACAGCCTTCGCTTAATTCCGGACATTGCAGAGCCTCCGCCACGCGGAGAGGTTGGTGGCGTTGGATCAGATTTTTCTACTGACAAAGAATCAAAAGATTTTTCTTTTTGCATCGGCATTTTAAAAGAGAATTTTTTAACAAATTCTTTAGATTCTCCTGAAGTTTCATCATATGAGTCAGATGACATTGATTCGATATCAGCCTCTTTTTCTTTAGACACTGGTTGATTTTTCAATGGCAAAAAATCTTTAGATTTAACTTGTGGAATTTTTGAAAATTTAAATGAATTTTTTGTTTCATTACTCTCATCAGATGATCGATAAAAATTACCAGAAGCACTTACAGAGCCGCTGCGTGGAGAGCGTGGTGAGACGGTGACATATTTTTTTTCATCGCCTTGTAAAGTGGCACGATTTCTTGGCGAAGATGGATTATTGTTCGGTCTGGCTCTTGGTGAGGTAGCCTTTTCTTCTGAATTCTTTTTTAAAATTTTACTCGGCTTAAATTTGGATTTTTCATCTTCTTTTTCTGGGTTTTCGTTTCATGCTAGAGAAAAGCTCTTAATACTTTTAGGAAGCATTAATATGGTCTTATTTGTTTTCCTCGTTCATAGGGTTAGCAGCAGAACGCATGCGAGTTACTCGCCATCAAAAGTAATCGACGATGAGTCGGTCTGACTCGGCGAAGCGGCTAGCGTGAAAAAGAAGGTGGTACCTTTTTCGAGTGTAGACTCCAGCCAAATTTGGCCACCCTGACGTTCGATGTGTTTACGCGTGATGGTCAAGCCGGCCCCCGTGCCGCCGCCAAAATCGTTACGACCATGAAGGCGTCTGAAAATAGTGAATATCTCTGACTGATGTTGTGGTTTGATGCCAATACCGTTGTCTTTGATATAAAACGTATACGGTTGATTATCAAGATAACCTATTTCAACCTGTTTCGGGGATTTATCATTGTATTTCAGGGCGTTGG
>JBEGNF010000085.1:0-14966 GCA_041182625.1 Pseudomonadota bacterium
GCGTAACCAGAGTCCGCAGACAAGTTACCTGTCTCATCATGGCGAGCATTCAACTGGAATTGATGACGATCGATATTCCCCTGCAATCCACCGAACATGCTGTAGGCCGCACGTTCGTACTCGCTACGCGCCCCTGCGGGTTCACTGATGAAGTTTTGCCACTGGCGATTCGCACCCGCTGTCGCGCGCCACGATGACGACAGCGTGATTTCATTGCTCCACTCGGCTGTCTGGGTCCGTGTCTGGTAGCGCTCGCGACTGGAAGACGCTGCCGTGACACGATTAAGACTGTCATCGCCAAACTGAGAGTAAGACAGTCGTGATGTCCAATCCTCTGTGATTCGATTATTGCTGAACAAAGTAATGGCATTCACCTCGGTGCGTGTCTCATGCTTGGTGGTTTTGCCGCCGGAGACGTCATAATCTGCGTTACCCACCGTATGACTCAAGCGCAGCCCAAACTCTTGCCCATCGCGCCAGGTCTTGGCTAACGAGCCGTTGATCGTCTGGTTGCGGTAGCCATCCTTGTCCGGGTTCGCTGTCGGAATCTGCCGGGTATTCAGCGCCGAAAAGCCATCGGTGATGTAATCCGATACCGCCAAACCGTAACTGAGACCCTCCGCAGAGCCGCGTGTGGACGCCGACAAGCGATACGTGCCGCGCGAACCGGCTTCCACCGTTGCTGAGGTACCCGGAGCGCCCCTACCCGCCTTGGTGAAAATCTGGATTACCCCGCCCACGGCGCCGGAGCCGTAGATGCTCGAGACATTACCGCGCACGATCTCTATATGGTCAATTTGATCGAGCATCAGATGCTCGATGCTCACGCTGCCGGTCGCATCCTGTTTGGTCATTGGCACGCCATCGATCATCACCAGCGTCTGGCGGGTATCTGCGCCGCGCAGGAACATGCCAGTTGCCGCTCCGGGACCACCATTTTGCGTGATCTGAAGGCCAGCCTCGCGAGCAAGCAGCGAAGGCAAATCCACTGCCTGACTGTCTTTGATCTGCTGCGCTGTGATCACCGTGGTGTGAGGTAGTGTCTCGCTCTGCAATTGAGGTAACCGCGACGCAGTCACCACGACAGGTGGAAGGCTGGCGGCGTCGGCCAATTGTGCCGACACAGGGAAAGAGGACATCAGCAAAGACGCGAGCAGCGAAAGCCGAGCGCCTTGGTCGTAACGAGGAGAGGACATTTTTTGTTTACCGTTCAAGATCACCACCTGCTTCCCCGCAGGCAGATCAAACAGGAGTGCGTCAACGGAAGGCAAAGTCGAACGCACCTTTGCATACAGTCAATGCAGCAGACGATCGAACGATCAACGGTCCGACGAAAACCACCCCGTTTCGTCACTCCCACCTGCTCTGGCCGGTATCCGGGCTGACAAGCGATCCGCTTTGCCTTCCCATGCATTCATGCACAGTGGCTCGTGAGGCGGATTGCATGGAGATCCATGCGCTTGCTTACCGTTGCGGGGGCAGCACACGTTGGCGGCGGCTCGGCAGTCAATCCGGCCAGCGCTCCGTGTTTCCCGTTTAACCGCCCGTCAAGAATGACAGGCGAGCACCAAAGCGCCGCCAGTGTAGGCAAGATTTACCTTTACGTCAACGTAAACTAATCAGCGCTTTGCTTGACCGGCCAGTCAGACGCCTTACACTTCACGTCGCAGCACGTCGCAGCACGTTACAAATCGCTTATCCAAATACAAAGCAAAATAAAAACAATCCCGGGGAGATGTCATGCACCGCAAAGCCGACCCACAGGCAGCGCAAGACCGTCAGTACTACAGCCAGCAGTACAATGCGCGCGCTTCGATACCCGACCATCCGCAGATTTTCACGAGATGGCAAGACGACTCCGCGCTCGTGCGACGCACGCATGCTGGCTTGCTCGATCTGCCCTTCGGCAGCTCACCCGGCGAACGGCTGGATTTTTATCCGGCGCACAAGCCCAATGCACCGCTACTGGTGTTCATCCACGGTGGCTGGTGGCGCTCGCTGGACAAATCGGATTTCACCTTCGTCGTGCCGGGCTATCGGCGCGAGGGTTTCAATGTCGCGCTCACAAACTACACACTGGCGCCAGCGGCCAGTATCGAGGAGATCACGCGTCAGCAACTGCGGGCAGTGGCCTGGTTATACCGGAATGCCGCACGCTATGAGTTCGACCGTGAGCGCATCGTGGTCGCGGGTCATTCTGCGGGCGGGCATCTGGCGGCGATGATGCTCGCGGCACAGTGGCCGATGTGGGAAGAGGACCTGCCGCGCAACTTGGTAAAAGCAGGCGTGCTGCTCTCTGCGCTCACCGATCTGGAGGTGATACGTCATGTGGATTTTGTGGCGGACGACCTGAAGCTGACTGATGACAGCATTCCACGACTGTCCCCGGCGCGGATGCCGCAATCTCATCCCGCGCCTTTCATCACTGGAGTGGGCGGACTGGAGTCCGATGAGTTCAAGCGCCAGAATGCACTGATCATTGAACGCTGGCAGCCCAATCACAGGAAGGATGTGCCGCTCGACGGCTACAATCATCTGACCATCTGCGATGCCTTCGGCAACCCCGAGCATGCGCTGTTCAACGCCACCTGCGCGTTGCTGCGGTCGATCTGACGAGCGTAGCGTTCCGGGGTCTGATGCCCGTCCCTAGGCTTCCTCGCCCCGCACCACCCGCTGACGCTGCCGGTCTTGAAAATCGGTTGCCTGAAGAATTTCTCTGAGCAGGTAAACAAAGCTGCCCGTTAACGACACCATCGCCAGCACAAAGAGACTGGCGATGGGAGTTACCAGCTTCAGATCCATTGCATCCGCCAAAAACAGGATCGCCACCACCAGGCAGATCAGCAAAGCACAGGATGTCGAGAGAAAAATCGCGCGGTTGATCTTGCGTGCCCTGCTGAACAAGACATCCAGTTCGTTCAGCACCGACTGTCTGAGCTGCGGCCAAGCCTCAGCCGACCGCATTTCCAGTTTTTCTTCCAGAGCTCGCGTGCGATCGATGATGCGTGCAAGACGATTGGTCAGCACGAGCATATTGGTGCCGACCCCGGTCAGAAGAAACACCGGGGCGATCGACAGTTGAATGATGTGCCCTATCTCGCCGGGTTGGATATTCATGCCTGGAAGAACCATTTTCGTGAAAACCGAAGTCTAGCAGCAGCGCCTCCCGACAACGGTCATTCTCGTTGGCGTAGGCACCACCGCCAATGAAAAACATTCCTTGCAGCAAATATTCAAGTAACCAATCACAGATCTTCGACTCCGCGCAAATTTTTGATTCAAATCAGCTAGGTCACTTTGCGAAAAGCTGATACATTAGGACGGAATGTTGTCAATTTATTACTACGGAGTAAGCATGAACATGATGTTCCCCCATGACTTTGTTTTTGCGAATCACGCATCGGAAATGGTCTGACATGCGTGACGGCATCCGCTCCATTTCCTTTGACCAAAGATGGTGGTTTTCCCTGACATGATCAGAGTCTTGCTTGCAGATGATCACACGCTGATGCGTGAGGGTCTGAAACATATTCTTCAGAACGCGCCAGACATCGAAATCTGCGCAGAAGCCACGGACGGCTTCGAGACGGTACAGCTGGTGCGCAAGACACCGTTCGATGTCTTGGTGATGGATCTGTCCATGCCGGGCCGGTGCGGCATGGAACTGATACGGCAGATCAAGGATGAAGTCCCCAAGCTGGCCATTCTGGTGCTAACCATGCATGAGGAAGATGAGTACGCCGCCAGGACCATACGCGCAGGTGCGATGGGTTACATGACGAAAGAAGGTGCAGGCGCGCAGCTGGTCAATGCGATACGGCGTGTGGCCAGCGGGCGTCCGTACATCAGCATGGAAGTCGCCGAGCAACTCGCGATTGAGGCAATGCCGACTCATGAAAAATTACCCCACAAATCACTCTCCGACAGAGAGTTCGAGGTGTTCAATCTCCTCGTGAACGGCAAGAGCGTGACAGATATCGCCGCCGTGCTGCATCTGTCGGTCAAAACAGTCAGCACACACAAGACGCGAATACTGCAAAAGATGCAGAGCTCTTCACTCGCAGAGCTGGTGCGCTATGCAGTCACTCACGAATTGCTGCTTCCGCTGAGGAAGTAGCACCACCTCGGTACACAAACGATTACCGTCATGATTGGAATCAGTGAAAGATGCGATGGACATCATCAAAAAAAGCAGTGAGAACATTGGTCACAAGCTCCTCTGCAATAGGAATCAGCCTAGCCACTTGCAGCAGGGATGACATGCGCATTCAGAGCAACCCGATAGCCACACGACGGTCGAGTCGCGATACTAGCAACCACTTTCAGCGTAACTCACAGCAACCGGAGAACAGCCAATGACAGCGATACGAGCGATGGATCGCACTCCTTCGGACGCGAGGGTCGGCCAAGGAAGTTCTTGTGTGATCGTGAAATCCTCACGGCACAAGAAAGGAACACGCGCTATCTCAGAATCCCTCTGATGCAACCCTCATCAGTCCCAGTCCTCAACTCCAGGAGGTGACCATGACATCCACACATATTTCCGAGACCCGCCCAGAACAGGGCAACAGCATTCACTCGGCCGCTGGCGAAGTCGGCTGGCAAAGACAAGGCAAGCTGTGGTCCAACCTCAAAGAACTTTGCGAACTTTTGCGGATCCCCGTTACACCATCGGTCAACGATGAAGAATTTCTTTTCCAGCACGTCCAGTTCAAGACTGGCCAGCGTGTTCACACCATCGGCCAGCCTTTCGACACCCTGTTTATTGTTCACTCCGGTTTCCTCAAGACCGTACTGATCGATGAATTCGGCAACGAGCAGGTATTGAGTTTCCCAATGAAAGGCGATCTGTTCGGCGTCGATGGCATCCACACCAAACGCTATTCGTCCGAGGCCGTGGCACTGTCGAATTGCGATCTGATCCTGCTTCCTTTTAAAAAGTTTATTCAGCTCGGACGTATCCATGCAGAACTCGAGCACGCCATGTACAGCGTGATGAGCCGCGAACTGGTCCGAGAGCAAGGCATGGTCAGCATGCTTGGCGCATTGTCAGCCGAGGCGCGCGTCGCGCGCTTTCTGGTGTCGCTGTCCGAACGCTTCGCCGACATGGGGTATTCGAGCAAGCTGTTCAATTTGCGCATGACGCGCCATGAGATCGGCAGCTACCTCGGGCTGACCCTGGAGACAGTCAGCCGCACGCTGTCGGCATTCAACGAGTTCGGTCTGATTACCGTCGATCAGCGCTCCATCGGCATCAAGGATCTCGACTCCCTGCGCACCCTGCGTCGTCTGCCGCCTTCCAGTGCACGCTCCAAGCAGGCCAGCAAAAAAGCCCGGGAAGCTGCAGCGCTCAGTCGGAACGGCGCCACCGATACCGGCGGTGACTTGCAGGTCGCCGCCGTATGATCTGCCACGAAGCCAACTGAGCGGGTGCCACGGGCCGATACATCGGCCCGCGTCGCATCAAGCGGCGGCGGAACGGGTATGCCGCCGTGCTCGATCCTGTTGGTACGCGTCTCAGCCTTTTCGCCGCGCGCCACCGTGCTGCTTCGCGCGACCAGACGCTTGTCGGTGACGGCCGTTTGGCGCCAGCATCTCTGCACCATGAGCGGTGATGTCATGAGCGGCCGCCGTAGCGCTTTCAAGGTCGCCGCTGGCCGCTAGCATGTTCTGACTGGCGAGCTTGCCAGCTTCCCGGAACGCCTGCTCCCATACCGAGAGCATGTCGGTGAATGGGCTCATTGAGTTCATCAGCGTACCGGACAAATGACCGGAACCTGTCACCGATTCTGCTCGGTGTATCACATCACCAGCCTGTTGAGCCGCACCCTGTCCCCATCGCTCCAGACAATGACGGATCGATCGCCCGAACTCTGACTGGATTTCCGCCAGTGCCGACATGATTTGACGCTGGCAATCCAGGGTTTTCTCGGAACGGCTGGCCAGCGCCTCCTGCAGCGCCTCGATGCGCGCCGGGTCTCGCATATCAGTCACCGCTCGGGCAAGCGTGAGCTGTCCGTCCACCGCCTGATGCGTGACATCCAGCATCGCGCGATCGATTTTTTCTGTACCTGAAAACACTACCTCGGCCAGATGCATTGATGCTTCCAGTTGATACTGGACCAGATCTATCATGGGATTGTGCTGCTGAGTGCTCGGCATCATGTCGCTCCTTCAACGCCTGGTGGTCAAATCTCGGCGCAGATCGCCGAGCGTCGAAAAAAAATGAACGCTGCCGGCGAACGCGGCAGACGATCTTCGATGCTGTAACAGCCTGAGAATCAGACTTTGAGCATGATCAAAGCACCCGCCGAGGGTATAATACGCGCCGACAAGCGCGGCTGCGTTCGGATGGCCGCCACCTCACTGGGATGCTATGTCAAAGAATCAAGCCAGGAAGTCCCTGGAGATCAAGATTTCCACGGTGGTCGCTGTGGCAGCCCTTCTGGGTGACACCGACCAAGGCAAGTTGTCCTCTGCGCTCTCGCAAATCACCGGCGGCACGCCCGATTACTTCGAAGACGAGTTCACGCTGCTCGATTTTTCCGCCCTCACACCCGCGCCGGCCCCGGGCAGCATTGACTGGCCTGCGCTGATATCGCTGTTTCGTTCTCATCGCCTGAATCCGGTCGCGGTACGCAACGCACCCGCTGCGCTGGAGGATGAAATTCGCGCACAGGGGCTCAGCATCGACACCGTGGATCAGTCAAAACAATTTGAACTGACACCGCCGCCGTCGCCTGAGCCCGCGCCGGAACCGGTGGCCGCGCCTGTGGCAGCAGCAGTACCCGTGCCCGTGCCAGTCGCTGCCGCGGCGTCACCTGCAACACTCGTGATCGACAGGCGGCGATCTGGTGCTGATGGCAGTCGTCAATCCCGGCGCCGAAGTGATCGCCGATGGCAGCATTCATGCCTACGCACCGTTACGCGGGCGAGCGCTGGCTGGCGCGGCGGGCAATACCAATGCGCGTATTTTTTCAGTCGCGATGGAGGCCGAACTGGTGTCCATTGCTGGTGTGTACCGAACATTTGACGAAGGCTGGCCGCAAGCACTTGCGGGCAAACCGGCGCAAGTAAGGCTCAAGAGCGACAATCTCGACATTGCCGCTCTGCCAATGAAATGATTTGCTGAATCTGCTGATTTTATTTCTTCTCCAAATTAACGAAACTCAGACAAGGAGTTTTCCGTGACAAAAATTATCGTCGTCACTTCGGGCAAAGGCGGTGTGGGCAAAACCACCTCCAGTGCCAGTTTCGCCTCCGGCCTCGCGCTGCGCGGGCACAAGACCGCCGTCATCGATTTTGACGTCGGTCTGCGCAATCTTGATCTGATCATGGGCTGCGAGCGGCGCGTGGTCTACGACATGATCAACGTGATCAACCGCGAAGCGACGCTCACACAAGCGCTGATCAAGGACAAACACTGCGACAACCTGTTCGTTCTGCCTGCCTCTCAAACGCGCGACAAGGACGCGCTGACCGAAGAAGGCGTGGAGCGCATCCTTGATGAGCTCAAGCAGACGGGTTTCGAATTTATCGTCTGCGATTCTCCTGCTGGCATCGAGCGTGGTGCAGTCATGGCGCTCACCTTCGCCGACGAAGCCATCATCGTCACCAACCCCGAGGTCTCCTCCGTGCGCGACTCGGACCGCATCCTTGGCATCATCCAGGCCAAGTCACGACGCGCACAGACTGGCGACGAACCCGTCAAAGAGCATCTCTTGATCACCCGCTACGTGCCCAAGCGCGTCGAAGCTGGCGAGATGCTCTCGCACGAAGACGTACAGGAAATCCTTCGCATACCACTGCTCGGCATCATCCCCGAATCGGAATCCGTGCTGCATGCGTCCAACCAGGGCAATCCGGCGATCCATATCACCGGCAGTGATGTCTCCGAAGCCTACAAGGACGTCGTCGCGCGCTTCCTCGGCGAGACTAAACCACTGCGCTTTGTCGACTACGAAAAACCCGGTATCCTGTCGCGGATCTTCGGAGGAAAATGATATGTCCCTGCTGTCGTTCCTCTTCAACAAAGAGCCCAAGTCGGCCAATACGGCCAAAGAGCGCCTGCAAATTATCATCGCTCGCGAGCGCACCATACACAACGGGCCTGATTTCATGCCGGCCCTGCACCAGGAGCTGATCGCTGTCATCTCCAAGTACGTACGCGTTAATCCCGAGGACATCAAGATCACGCTCGACAAGCAAGGTAACCTTGAAGTACTGGACGTGAACGTCATCCTGCCGGATGCCAGCTAAGCGGGGACTTTCTCCCCCTCTGCACGGTGTGGACTTCACGTCCGCACCGCGCAAAGCCAAACCAATCACCCTCGCCTCGGGCCGGATGCACGACGATGTACTTGTGCTGGAGCGCCTGCAGACCTTCCACGATTTCGACAGTTTTTCCGAATGGCTCGCGCAGCCCGGCCCCTGGGTCGGTGGTTTCGATTTTCCTTTCTCATTGCCGCGCGAACTGACAGAGCAGCTTGGCTGGCCCACCACCTGGCCGGAACTGATACGGCACTACGCATCGCTGTCACGCGACACCATTCGTGAGACCTTCAAGGTCGTCTGCGATGCCCGTCCTGTCGGCAGTAAATTCCTGCACCGCGCCGCCGACCTGATCGCGCAATCGTCATCTTCCATGAAATGGGTGAATCCGCCAGTGGCCTACATGCTGCATGCTGGCGCACCGCTGCTACTGAACGCCGACGTGACTATCCCGCTGATGCATCAGGGTGACCCGAATCGCATCGCACTGGAAGCTTACCCGGGCATGATCGCGCGCTCGATCACGCGCGAGTCATACAAGAATGACAGCAAGGCATTGCAGACACCCGAGAGGCGCGCGGCAAGATTAGCAATCATCAAAGCACTGGAACAAGGCGCGCATCCCCGACAGATACCCATCGATACCGGTACCTTCAGGCGACGACTGCTCGACGATGGCAGCGGCGACCTGCTCGATGCCGTGCTGTGTATGGTGCTGGCGGCCTGGGGGTGGCAGCGCAGGTCAGCCAACTATGGCTTGCCGCCGCATGATGCGCTCGAAGGATGGATCGTCGGCGCCTGATCGGGCTTACGGCTGGTATCGATGCTCGACCAGGCAACGTTACACCGAAGCTGCCTTCCTTCGCTCCGCAAAATCCGCATACCATCGCAACGATCCCGGATTGCTCATCGCATCCGGGTTCGCGATTTTTTCGATAGGCGTACCCAGTAACAGCTTCTTGATCGGCAGCTCCATCTTCTTGCCCGTCAGCGTACGCGGTATTTCGGGCACTGCGAACACCTCATTCGGCACGTGGCGCGCAGAGAGCTGATTGCGTATCTTGTCGCACAGCTGCTGCTTGAGCGCAGCATCCAGTTGATGGTCTTCGCGCAGCACGACAAACAGCGGCATGTAAGATTCTCGCCCGAGGTATTCGAGATCCACCACCATGCTGTCGAGCACCTCTGGCGCCTCTTCGACCACGCGATAAATCTCGGACGTCCCCATGCGTATGCCATGCCGGTTGATCGTCGCATCGGATCGACCATAGATCACCGCACCGCCGCGTGGCGTGATGCGTATCCAGTCGCCATGCCGCCACAAACCGGGGTAATGATCGAAGTAGCTATCCAGATAACGCTGGTTGCCAGGGTCGTTCCAGAAAAAAAGCGGCATGGTGGGCAAAGGCTTGATGACCACCAGTTCACCGACCTTGTCGATGACCGATTCGCCTTGCTCATCAAACGCGTGCACAGCCACGCCTA
Source organism: Pseudomonadota bacterium (assembly GCA_041182625.1). Classification (GTDB taxonomy): domain Bacteria; phylum Pseudomonadota; class Gammaproteobacteria; order Burkholderiales; family Burkholderiaceae_D; genus Pernthalerella. The sequence goes on from JBEGNF010000085.1 coordinate 9,757, forward strand.
ATGAACGGCACTGGATCTCGCCCGCATACACTGGCAGCAGCGGCGATGCGCCTACAAAGGAGGCCACCACATCCGTGCCCCCGCTGATCGAGGCCAGCAAGACATCCGGATGTACCTGCTCATAGATCCAGTGGAATGCTTCATCGGGTAAAGGTGAACCGGTCGAACCCACGCCGCGCAATGACGAGAGATCGGCGATCTTTGCGGGTTCGATGCCCGCCTTCATGCAGTTCGCATAAAACGCCGCGCCTACACCGAAGAAAGTCAGCCGCATGTCTTGCGCAAACCGCCACAGCCGCGACAGATCGGGATAACCAGGATTGCCGTCATAAATACAGATCGTTGCACCGACCAGCAAGCCGCTGATCTGCGCATTCCACATGACCCAACCCGTGGTGCTGAACCACAGAAACCGATCATCCTCGCCCAGATCAAGCGCCAGCGCATTCCCTTTCAGGCATTCCAGCAGCGAGCCGCCCTGCCCGTGCACAATCGGCTTAGGCATACCCGTCGTGCCTGATGAATAGAGTATCCATAGCGGGTGATCAGCGGGCAGTTGTTCAAAATGTATCGAATGTGCCTGTGCCGCAGAATGCGTGAACAACTCCTGCCACCGGAGAGCGCCGGGCAGATTGGCGTGAACATCGAGATTCGCATCCAGATACGGCAAGAGCACCGTGTGCTCCAGCGTGGGTAGCTGCTCGCGCATGTTCTGCACGACCTCCATCCGGTTGAATGCCTTGCCCCCATAGCGATAACCATCGACGGCAATCAGCACCTTTGGATCGATTTGTTTAAAACGATCCAGCACACTGGATGCACCCATGTCGGGGGAGCAGGATGACCAGATCGCGCCAATGCTCGCGCACGCAAAAAAAGCTACCGCTGCTTCCGGTGTATTCGGCAAATACGCGACCACGCGATCACCCGGTCCTACGCCAAGCGCACGCAGCGTGTTAGCGACCGCCGTGACCTGGTCGCGCAGTTCGCCCCATGACAGCGTCACCCGCTCACGTGTTTCTGATTCCGCGACGATGGCCTCCTTGCCAGCACTTGACGCATCGATATTGAAACGGAACAGCTGCTCCGCAAAATTCAGCCGCGCGCCTTCAAACCAGGTCGCGCCGGGCATCTCGTGGGCCGATACAACCCGCTGATAAGGCGCTGAGCATTGCACATCGAAATACGCCCAGATCGATGCCCAGAATGCGTCGATATCGTCGGTCGACCATTGCCAGAGCGACTGATAGTCGCTGAAGTGTTTACCTCTGGACGCCAGCCATTGCAGGTAATGATTGACGCGACTGCGAGCAATGCGCTCCGCACTCGGCCGCCACAGGAGCGGAGGCTGGTCAGACATTCGGGTCTCCCGGTTATCGTTTTATTTATGGGAAAGATGATAAAACAAATGGGCGAGTTAGCAATCTTGGGGTGCTCATCTTAGGTTGCTCATCTTGGTTTGCCCACACCTGAGGCAAGGCAAGACCAACAGGAATTAAGCACCGATCCCAGTCCGCTCCCTCAACAGCATCAATGCAGGATGTTCCCGCGCTCCGCTGCCACCGCTGCACGTTCCAGCAGATGCCGTCGCCTCCATCCATACCAAGTCAGCAGACCAGCGCCCAGCGTACCCGCCATCCATAACCCACTGCGTCCAGAGATCATCGCGCCCCGACTCAGGCGATGCGGGTTCTCGTGCCAGTACAGATTGCAGCGCACGCCCTCCACACCGGGAATCGCTTTTGCCGCCTCGATCAGTCGCTCTTCCTCTTCCAGCGCAATATTGCCCGACAAGTTCACGAGCCCCTGTTCGGCAGTGACCTCAATGCCATGTAAATGCGGTATCACTCGGCCCAGGCGCGACCGCACGCGGGCTTCGAGCACATGATCATCAACAGGCTTGTCCTGGCGCGAGGTCATGATGCGCCGGGCTTCGGCTTGCAGGCCCGCCAGCCGATGACGCGTATCGCGCAGCGTCTGGTTCATCAGCTGTGACGTCTTGTGCGTCGCGCTCGTCATCTTGTCTTGCAGCAGCGCGCGCCGGCGCCGTCCCTGCGCCGGGTCAGTCACATACATCGCCAGCGCGCCCAGCGCCAGTCCGCCGATCAGGGATGTCCAGGACAGCGCCATGTTCCGGGTCTGATAGTCCACCTTGCCCTCCTTGTCTGAATCATTGAATGACTTTTTGACCAGACAAGTCCGCGAAAGCTCAAAGTTCCCCTGAAGTAAAATTAAGTACATACCAACCGAAAATCGCACATTATTCGCTGACGATTCGGCTGAAACAAGGACAGGAACTTCCTCTTTGAATGGAATTCGAACCGCCAATCGCTGATCGAACGCGAGAGCACGGCCTGACCAGCAGACGCGCGACGCAAATTGCCGCCCGCCCAGATGATGAGAACCTTTAAACATTTACTGCTGGCGCTGGCTTGCCTGACCAGCCTGCTCGCGCCTGCTCTCACTGGCGCACAAAACCAGGCCTGCCAAAAACATTTCGTTGACGGTAAAGCACCCAGCTTTACCCGCGATTCATTACAACAGAAGACTGCCGGGCTGTGCTACGACGCCTTTGCTGTCATGCACTCCGGCGTATCGCGCACCCCCCTGTGGTCAGCTGAACGCCTGACCCGAGACAGCATTGCCGCCGCCAAAGCAGTGCGTCGCAAAGATGCCTTCCATGCCGAAGAGGCGCTGCCACCCACGCTGCGCGCCGAATTGTCCGACTATGCCCGCTCCGGTTATGACCGAGGCCATATGAGCCCGGCCGCCGACATGCCGACCGAAGAAGCTCAACACCAGAGCTTTTCTCTGGCGAATATCGTGCCGCAGGACAGAGAAAACAATCAGCGCCTGTGGTCCGCCATCGAGGGCGCAACCCGGCATCTGGCGAATCAGCGCGGAGAAATCTTCGTCATTACCGGCCCGCTGTTCGAAGGCGAGCGTATTCAGCGCATCAATGGCCGGGTGTTTGTGCCCACCCACGTGTTCAAGGCAATTTATGATCCCGCAAAAAAAGAAGGCGCTGCGTGGCTGGCACCGAATGCGGCGGGCGATGCCTATGAAGTGATGTCACTGGCCGAACTGGAAAAACGCGCGGGGATCAATCTGTTTCCCGCCGTTCCGGACAGCGTGAAAACGCAGGTCATGCCCTTGCCGGAACCCCGACTGCGCAAGCGCTGATCAAACCACATAGAGACTCAAGGGAAAAAAACATGCCTGAGCTACAGCCTTTTCAGAATGAGAGCGAGACCCTGCAAATCGGGGAATTGACTATTGAAAACCGTACCGATCAGCTAGAGCTATACGGTTCGCTGGCGATCACGCGGGATCAAGCGGGTTTACAGCAGGCGTTGCGGCTGAAGGCGTTGCTGGATGAGGTAGTAGTCCATCTGCAGAATGAAAAAGACCTGCCGGAGCAGGTCTTTTTCAGGGCATCGGAGAATGTGGACAACCCCTTTAAAAATTAATCGAATCGATCACACCGCTATCGCGTCGGCGGTAGTCGACAGCTCAGATTTCCATTGCTCAAGATCGAAATCTTCGAATCCTTTTAGTGCAGCCATGTACTCTTTCGGAGTGTTTCCGTCCCTATCTTCAGCATCCAGATTGGCATTGTTTTTAAGAAGAATCTCTACAACCTTTAAAAATTCAGCCTTCCTGAATTGCCCAGATTGTTTGTCTGCGTCCGCCTGGATTATTGCCACATGCAGCGGAGTAAACAACTGGTCACTACTCGCCTTGTTTGTATACCGAGGCTTAATTTTCAACAGGGCTTCCAAAAATACAGGATTACTTAACCTGGCGGCTCGGTGTACCAACCTGAGATCATCAGCGTCTAATTCATCAAATATATTTTGATCATGCTGCATGAAAATCCTCAAAATCTGCTCCGCTTGCTGTGAATCATAATCCTTGTTACGCAAGATAAGATCAATCGGAGTAAATTCATAACGCGACCTCACGTGCAGATTTGCACCAGCGTCAGAGAATAATTCTATAACCTTTAAAACCGCAGAAGGGTTGTCAGAAAAATGCTTACATGCGTGATGAAGAACCGTATAGCCGCCGTCAATATCAAAATCCGGCTGCAGACCACAATCGATTAAAAATTTAATTGGCTTCAGATTTTGAAAATGAGTCGCTGCAGTAAAAGCCTCCTGCGCCAATTCCTTTACGAGATCCTCTTTATCGGTTATTCCTTGCGTCAGTTTTTCCCTGATTTTCTCTTGATTATTCGTATCCGAAGAAAGGAAATTATATAAAAATTTCGTCCTTTTATTTTCTCCTAGAATTTCTATGATTGAGGCAGCCCCGTTCTGTGCCAGCCCATCTACCAGGGGAACATGCTGCGATGGATTTAAGGTAAATCGCCTTGCCAGATCCCGCAATTGATCTTTAGTCAACATAGAAAATTTGAGACCACAACTCCGTAGTAATCCGATTGTTGATTGACACTCAGGAGATTTGAACGCAGCATGGGTCAATTTCAAAACCTGCCGACAATCCAGTTGGTTAAGACGCTCAGTCAATATTTTTGGGAATTTCTGGATCAATTCAGGCAATCTTCCTTCCGTAATTTTCTTCTCAATAAAATTTAAATAGTGCTGATCATTTCCGAAAATGACCTCAAATTTCAATTGGTGCAGAAAACTCAATAAAGCTGGATCAAGCCTATCCCGGTTTCGAGTTATTTCTGCTTGAAGAGCAGTCCCAATCCAGGATTCAGGATCAATCCCACGAAAATCTATACCTAACTCGTCTGTAAGCAACTTCAGTTTAGCCTCTTGATCTTTTTTAGAGCAAACAACCGCCCCCAGCAATCTGGCTTTCAAAATCTCAAAGCTGGCCAGATCATGTTTTTTATCTTTGAGTCGACTGGATAAATCACCAGTCTTGAGGCGAATTGCCAAAGTCTCCAGGCTGTCCCTCTCGACGCTAGAAATAAGCATATCGATTGGTTTTTTATGGTTTTTAATGGAATTTACATAAAAACTTATTCTTTCTGATGATTGATTGCGAAACGTAGGATATTTGATTTTTACCTTTTCATTACTTATTCTGTAAATCGGATATCCCGCATAAGGCTGCAGGGCATCCCTCACCTGTCGAGCAATTTTCTCAGGTGCTTCGTTTTCTATATTTCGAGATGCTCTTGCAATATGACCAATCATGAAAGCGTGGTGATGGCTCCAATTGAACTTTCCCGA